>WVXT01000068.1:0-71620 GCA_011773355.1 bacterium | reverse complement strand
ATGAGCGGTAGCCAAATTCCGGGAAAAAATGTTGTTGAGGGCATACTGTTTTAATGTGGTTTCGGCAATAACCAGATTTACTGCTTCCGGGTTATGAGAAGCTATGTTACTATTTTCTAGACTCTTAGAAAATATCAATTCTTGTAAATCGTAAGTGGGTATTCCTAAACTTGTCTGCTCCTTAATTTTCTTTCCGTAACCTAATTCCAGTAACTCGCTATCAACTAACTCTCGAATAAAACCAGTGACTACCTGCTTCAGACCAGAAGCAACTATCTTCTTCTCCACATTGTGGGCAACCCGATTGGCAACCTCCAGGGGAATGTTTGCTTCCTTGACCAAGGCCTGACTTATTTTATCTCTATTCCAGGGAGTCAATTCTGCTTCAGTTTCGGTAGCTACCAGGAGAGCGAAGTCAGTGATATCGGTTTTCTTCCTCTTTTTCTTTGATACTTTAAGCTTCTCAGCCATCTTCTGCCTGGCAATTCGATGAAGGTTGTAAGCCCTGGCAGTTAGTGGGTGTCCGCTTTCCATAAGCACAGTCTCAATAGCATCACCGATTGCCTTCATACTCAGCGTTTCACCCTGCAGATAGTTCTTCTTCAAGTGCTGTTCCACATCATTGGCTATTTTCCGAGACATCCGCCAGGTCTCTCCACCGCCTTGCCTGGCTGCCTTGAATACAGCCTCAACGATTTTGCCCTTATTAAAGGGTACAATACGGCCGTCTTTTTTCCTGACTGAAGTAAAGAATCTCTTTTGAACCTTGATCATTCTTCGCCTCCAAAATATAGCTACAATTCCCCTCACCCTAACCCTCTCCCAAAATGGGTGAGGAGACTCCTCAGTTGTATCCCGATTAATCGGGACAGTTACAATATTTAAAAAGATTTTATCAGTCTTGGAAAACCTGCCCTAAAATTTTGAAACAAAAATTTCCCCGAATTCATCAGACCTCGGTATTCTCTTCTCCCAGCGGGCAATTTCCATACCATCATTCTCCAGAATGATTGTGGGAACTTCCAGAGCATCCAAAAGAGAACCTTCGGTCAATCCATCCACTGTATCCAGGTCGTAAAAGGTGAGTTCAATCCTTTCGGTCAATTCCCATTTGTCCAGAAAGAATTGAAATTTCTTTACTGAAGCCTTGCAAATATTGCAGTCTTTTTTTCCAAAGATTTTGACCTTCATCCCCTTTCTCCCCCTAAATTATACTTTCCAAATACCTTCGGCAATTAATTCAGGATGAGCTCTAGCCTCTCCTGCTCAACCACTTGTGTACATTTCCTTTGTGTCTATTTCTGCGTTTCAATTTCTTAAGTTCTTTTAAAAACGTATCTATATCATTAAACTGCCTGTATACAGAAGCAAATCTCACGTAAGCTACCTCATCCAATTTGCGCAGCTTCCTTAACACTATCTCTCCAATTACCTTAGAAGAAACTTCCATTATATAATCTTGCAACTCTTCCTCAATCTCGCTCACAATTTTCTCTACAGTATCTAGAGAAATTGGCCGTTTCTGACAGGCGAGCAGAATGCCTTCTTGCAACTTATTGCGGTCAAAAACCTCCCTCCTTTTATCCTTCTTAATGACCATAAGAGGCATACTTTCAATCCTCTCAAAAGTAGTAAACCTCTTCTTGCAGGCATGACATTCCCTGCGTCTCCTGACCACAGAACTTCCTTCTACTGGTCTGGAATCGATTACGCTTCCTCCAGAGTTGCCGCAAAATGGACACTTCAAGATAACCACCCCGAGATACAATATAAAGTATGCAATTCATAGTATCATACTACATATAGTGCTGTCAAGAAAAATTTGATACAATTATTTTTTAGCTTAGGAGAGAAAATTTGTGGGGTATTCTATTTTTTTCTGGTGGACAATAATCTTTTTGTCTTCTTAATCAAATCTTCCATACTAAACGGCTTGGTAACATAATCGAAGGCTCCTTGAAGGAATCCTTTTAATCTACTTCCATAATCGTCCTTGGCAGTTAACATAATGATGGGAATCCCGAAAGAATTCTTGTCTTCGCGTAACCTCTTGCAGACTTCATAACCGTCTCTTTTGGGAAGGAAAACATCCAATATAATAATATCAGGATTTTCTCTGTGCGCTTTGTCTTCAGCTTCTATACCGTCAATGGCGGTTATGACTTGATATCCTTCATACTCTAAACTCTCTTTCAAAAGCTGTAATGTATCTGGCTCATCCTCTACTACAAGAACTTTTTCTGGCATAATTGTCTCCCATCTGTTTTCTATCACACAAAAGGTAAAAGAATGGCGAATCTCCTGCTCTCATCTTCAAAGCGAACTTTCCCGCCCTGGGCTTCCACAATACTCCTAATCATAAATAGGCCCAAACCTGCACCTTCTCTATTTCCCTTCTTTCCCTGCCCTATTCCTCCTACAGTATCAGGAAAAAGTATTTCTACAAACTTATTCTGACCAACAACTTTCGGCTCACCATTAACTGAAAAAATGACTTTCCCTCCCGAGGGAGTTCCACTAAGAGAGTTCTTTATGAGTTTGGTGAAAACTTCCCTGAGAGTTTTCTCATCACCTCGAATAATAGGTTGACTGGTGGGCAACTCTGGGCATAGAGAAATCCCTTTATCTTCGGCTTCTTTCTTTAATGATTGAACAACCCTATCAATAATATCCAGTAGAGCTACGGGTTCTTTGTTGAGCCCCAGACGTCCCGACCTCACCGGAGAAAGTTCCGACAGTTCTTCCACTAATCGAATAAGCCGCTCCACCTGCCTCTTGACAATTTCTAAAAACCTCTTCTGTTGTTGGTTGATATCTCCTGTTTTTCCGTCGAGTATTTTGGAGACGTACTCTTTAATGGGTGTTAAAGGAGAACGCAACTTGTGTAGGGCTAAAGTAAGGAACTCTTCTTTTACCCGGTCCCTTGTTTCTAACTCCTTAATTTTTTGTTTCAGCTTTTTCTCAGTATCTTTATATTTTGCTGAATCTTCCCCAGCCAAAACAAAAGTCCTCCTTGCAAAATTAGTTTTTTGAATTCTCGGTTCTCAGTCCTGTTTTTTCCGTTAGCTCCCTATATAGGCATGTTCTATTTTTTCCCTTTTCCTTCGCCCGGTATAAAGCCTTATCGGCACAGTTGACCAAATCTTGAGCATTTTTGGTGTCTATGGGGTAGGTAGCAATACCAATGCTCACGGTTACTTTTCCTCCGGGTTGTTTCTCTCTGTATTCGAAGGGGAAATTTTCTACTTCCTTTCTAACTTTTTCCAATATTATGAGAGCTCCTTCACGGCTGGTTGCCGGAAGAATTACTGCAAACTCTTCCCCTCCGTATCGGAAAGGAGCATCTGTCCTGCGCAGGTTACCAGTAAGTATCTGGCTGAGTTGCTTAAGAACCATATCTCCAGCCAGATGACCGTTAGTGTCGTTATAATGCTTGAAGTCATCGATATCCAGCATTGCCAGAGATAGAAAGTGGGCGTACCTTCTGGTAAGCTCTATGTCTTCGGGCAACCTTCGCTGGAATTCTCTCTGATTATAGACCTGTGTAAGTTCATCTAACCTGGTCAATTCTTCAGTGTACTTGAGCAATTTTGCATTCTCAATAGCTATTCCCACCTGGTTGGCAAAAAGAAGGAGAGGCGCAAAATCATCTTCTGTTATCTTTCGTTTAAGATTGCTTTGAGAGACAATCAAGGCGCCGGGGGGCCCGTTCTTAACCACAATGGGGATAACAGCGAAGCTCTTAAGCTTTAGTTCATTTATAATCGGAGGCTCCACTCGAGAGTCAACCCTGGCATCTTCCACAATATAAGGCTTATTTTCCTTAATGGCAAGGGAGAGAATTCCCGGTCTTCCCTCAACGAAAATATTGTAACGGCTAATCCCTTTTATGGAGACCGCCCAGGGAGAGGCAATACATTTTAATAATTTTCTGTTCTCTGTTTGCTCAAGGTGGTACAAGAATACTTGATCGAAATCGAATTCTTTTCTTATGTCCCGCATAACAAGCTTCAGAATCTCTTCCAGTCTCATGGTGCTCAGTATGGCTTTCGTAATTTCGCTTATGTCTTTAAGTTTCCGATGGGCAATTCTTAAATCCTTGCTCTGACGATGGCTCTGGATGTCCTTACAGACAAAAAGAAGTATAAGCGATGCCAGAATTATATATTTTGCCATATTATCTAAAACTAAAAGGACATCCAATGCTAGGTAAATACCAACCAGAATGAGAACTAAAAAAGCAGTACTCTTAAGAATTCTTCCCATATCCCCGCCTATCCAATGATTCTTCCTATCTTTTCCTTTAACACTTCTAAATCTACGGGCTTTACGATGTAATCGGCAATATGGCCAGCCCATATCTCATAGTCAGTTTTAAAAGTATCGTAAGCAGTGCAGACAATAATGGGAAGGGCAGGATAGTCCTTCCTGATCTTCTCCAGCAACTTCAATCCACTCATATCAGGAAGCTTAATGTCCAGGATGAGAAGGTCTACTTCCCCTTTACTTAGAGAGTGGAGAGTCCCCTTCGCATCCCTTGCTTCCAGGACATCGTATCCTTCCTCAGCCAGTTCATCCTTAAACACCTCGCGCAGAACCTCTTCATCTTCAGCAATCAATATCTTCTTCATTGCTTTTCTAAACCTTCTTCTTTCTTTCTTATTTTTTTCATCGGGAGGTTTACGATGAGAGTAGTCCCCTTGTCCATTTCGCTTTCCAGCTCTATCTTGCCCTTGTGGGCAAGAACTATTCTCTGACATATAGCCAAACCCAGACCCGTACCCTGGGGTTTCGTGCTGAAGAAAGGCTCAAATACCCTCTTCTTGTTGTGTGCAGGAATGCCAGGGCCGGTGTCGCCAATTCTAATCTGCAGGAATCTCTTATCCTGGCCAGTGACAATGCTTAATTCTTTTTTCTCTCTTTCCTGCATAAAGAAAAGCGCATTCTTAATGATGTTCAAAATGACCTGCTTTAATAGGGCAGCGTCGACCGGTATGACAGGTAGATTTTTGTCCAGTCGCTTAGTAAGTACTACTCCGCTCCTTTTAATCTCATCATCCATATGTAGCAGGATCTCCTCAATCACCCTGTTAACATTCTCCTCCACCAAATTTGGTTTAGGTTGACGTGTAACCGTGAGCATATCCTTAACGATTCTTTCCAGGCGGTCTACTTCCTGCATAATGTAATTAGTATATTTTTTGCTGGGGTCTTTTTCTTTCACCGCCTTGTGTATTCGCTGAGCACAACTTCTTATTGAGCTCATGGGATTTCTGACCTCATGAGCCACAATCACAGACATCTCTCCTATAGCCGCCAGGCGTTCTGAGTGAATTAAATGAGCCTGTGCCTCTTTCAGCTCTTTCTTGGCCAGCTCCACCTGGTGGCGTAACTCTTCGCTGAATCTCTTTTCAGTATCATATAACCTGGCATTTTCTATAGCCAGCCCAGCCTGATTGGTGAAAGTTACCAGAGAGCGAAGGGCTTCCTCTTCTATGGCATGTCCGCTATGCAAATTATCTACTAACAGGACACCGTTAACTCTCTCTTTGGCTACCAGGGGCACTGAAGCCATTGCATTGACTCTTCCCTCAAGTCCAGCAAAAATCTTGCCATAAGTCCCTTTTTGGCTGGAAGTGGTTCCGCTCCGATAAATCGGGGATGAGTTTAGTTCTCTTTTGCTCTCCTCTTGTGTGGAGCCTAATCTTCTTACTTGCCTGGAAACAGGCTCTTCTAAACGCATCCCTCCCTCAGCAACTTTAGCGATAATGTACGGTCTTCCATCCCTAACTGTCTTTACAATGGGATTTCCTTCATCTGCCAGGGGAATCTTTAAATTTGAAAGAAGCTCCTGAGCCACTCCGATTGCCTGTCTGCCTTCAATAAATCCTTGTTTCTCATTTACCAGGCAGATTATTGCACGGTCAAAATTTAAGTGGTTTGCCACGCCTTCTAATATTGTACTCAGTATCCTATCCAGGTCCATAGTGCTGGTCATCGCTCTACTTATCCTGTCCAGAGTCTTCAGCTCATTCATCTTCTCGGTAATTACAATATTCTTTTCTTCCAGCTCATCCTTTGATCTCTTGAAGAGGCCGGACATCTCTTCATGCTTTTTCTGAGAAAGAGTCAGTTTCCATATTTGTCCATAAATGATTTTAAACACAAGTATTAAAAGGACGGCAATTCCCATAAGCGAAAATGTGACTGAGAGAAATGTTGCCCAGCCGGTAGATAGGTTTCGATTAAGGTAGTTTTCGGTAAGCTTATAAACTACCAACATTACCAAGAAGATGGAGATTGTCAGCCATCTCAGAGGACGTAAATAGGTAGGTTCTTTCATTTTTGCCTCTAAATGGGAAAAAATTCATTTTAATATACAAAATATGCCCATAAAAGTCAACGTAAAAAGCGAAATATGTATGGCTTCTCAGGCACCAAATTTTCTTAACTTAAGTGCATTGGCTAACATCAAGGGCAAGGCAGTAACTGCTGGAAACCTCCCTAGACCACCCCTGCTGCATTCCCTTTCTGTAAATCGCTTAGCCCCATCAACTCGAATGAATTTTGAGTGGAGCAGGAAGGGATTGGGATGCCAGGAGTGCGATTTCAATAGACACGGCGTAGAATGGTCGCTGGTAATTGCAATTACATCAAATTTCAGATTCAGAATTTCGGGAATAAATCTATCCACTTCTTCAATCGCTTTCACTTTCTTCTCCAGGTTGCCATCTTCCCCGGAAGAATCGGTTTTCTTGATGTGTAGATAAAAGAAATCGAATTTCTTATAGTTTTCTTTAAGTGTGTCCAGCTCGTCCTCTATGCTCTCTCCTGTAGGAAGAATTTCCATTCCCACCAGTCGAGCCAGTCCTTTATACATCGGGTAAGTGGCGATCGCCGCTGGAGAGAGGTTGAACAGTTCCCCCATTGAGGGAATCCGTGGGACCCTGGAAATCCCCCTCAAAAGTACCGTATTGGCTGGATGTTGGCTTTTCAAAACCTCAGTTGCTTTCTTGATAAAGCTATTGGCCACCTCCTTTGTTTTTTTGGCCTTAGGAGAAAGCGCCTGGGCAGGCTTGGCCTTCTCTCCATTCTTCTGAGGGTCGGCATCGCTCACCGGACCACTCAGACCATCCCCGCGAAAAATAACCACAAAGCGGTGCTCCTTCCCCGGCCGGATAAGGACTTTCACCCCTTTTATCTTCTCTATTTTTTTCCCCAGTAGTGCGCAAATTTCTCTATTCTTCCCCGTGGAGATTCTCCCTGCCCGGCGGTCCACAATTATTCCTCGCTTATCCATGGTGGCGAAATTACCTCTGGCTGCCATATCCTTGAGAGTCAATTCTGCACCTATGCCCAACGCCTCCAGAACTCCTCGCCCAATAGCATAATTCAAAGGGTCATAGCCAAATAGCGCCAGATGGGAAGGCCCACTTCCCGGCGTAATTCCATATCCAACAGCGTCAGTTAAGCCGCAAATCGAGCGAGAGGCAAGATTATCCAGATTGGGAGTTTTGGCTCTCTCCATCTCTGTCTCTCCATCTTGTGGCAAACCGCCAACTCCATCCATAACCAAAAGTAGAATCTTAGAATCTGTTTTAACGGAAAGTTCCTCAATTATGCTCTCAGAAACCATTTCTATCTCCTTTCAAAAGAATATCATCTAGCATAAAACTCCTTCTGCAAGTTTCCTGCCCTCAACGCTTCGTTTCTTAAGATACTGATTATAGATTTCAAAAGTCCTAACTGGATTCTTATCCCTTTTTCTCGCTCAGTTTCACTTTTAAGGAAAATAAATACAGATTCTTCCTTCTGGAAGTCCTGGTAAATATCGGTTCCCAATTTCTCTTCTGCCTTAAGAACTTTCATAAGCTCATTCTTGGCATCGGGATAAGGACGGACTCTTCCTTCCTCAACTGCTGAATTGTTAGCTACCATCTGCCGATAACTTACCGCTTCCTTCTCCATAAGGGGAACTACGCCACCCTCAGAAAAGATGGAGCGGGCCAGGTACTTCCTTAGATTATTGTACTCGTACTCCAACTTCTCTCCTTCCCGGGAAATCGATTTCCAATCTGTTCTATCTATGTCTTCCATAACCTCTTTTAGATTCTTGCTCACTTCTGCTAAATCCTTATCCTCAACACTCTTGTCTGAAAATGGGAGAGTTCGTTTTTCTTCAAAAATTGATTTTAAGGTAGCGAGAGTTGCTTTACTGGTCTTCTTAGCCAGCTTTCCAAATTGAGAACGCGGAGGATGAAGGAACTCTTCCAGGTTCTTCCCTAGCGAGTTATAGACAGATGCCTTCTTCTTTTTCCCTTTCTCCAGAAGCTTCAGTGTTTCTTTCTCCAATTCATCAATCGGCTCAGGAGAAAGCACAGTTAAAGTGCCTCTATATGGCTTTACTATCCCTTTACCGCTGGGATGAACAAATAAGACTCTTACAGGATATTCTCCTGCCTCATCCATCTTCCAGCGGAAAGAGAATGTAACTTCCTTCCCCGGAGGTATACGCTTACTAACTTCCTTCTCTTCAGAACCAATGGAAAAAACTGCCTTATATCCCTTCATCTCCTCCTCATCCCATAATCGAGCTACACCTTGCCCATCATTTTTCACCACCAGAGAAACCTCTACAATATCTCCTTCTGTAGGTGGACTGGGCATCCAATTGTCTCTAACAATTATAAGTTTTGGCGGAGGCGATACCTTAATCGAATCCTCATCACTCCATAGAAGAGGTTCCATGTCTTTTGCCACCCCATAGAAGGAAGAGAATTCCAGGAGATGCTCGCCTTCTTCAGCCTCCCAGGTGAACTCAAAATCGCTTTTTTCTCCAGGCCCTATCTCACCGTCAAATTTAACTTGCTTCTTTATGCCATCTACAGACAAGATTGCCTCGTACCCTATCTCGCTCCCCTCTTGCCAGGGCGTAATAGGATTTACTCCAGTGTTCTCTATTCTCGCTAAAATAGTTACAATGTCCCCACTTTGGGGATCAACGGGCTTCCAGGAGAGAATAACAGGGACAATATTTATCCCCGTATCTACAGTCAGTGGCAATTCAGCCTTAGTCAGAAATTCCCTCTGGTCAAACTCGTAGGAGGCAGAGACTTTCAGGTAGTGAGTCCCTTTTTCCGCCCTCCAGGCGAACTGTAGATTCTGAGATTTTTCCGGCAAAATCTTAGGTCCTTTCATAATCGGACCTTTGCGTCTCCCATCTATATACAGGGATAGACTATACTTCTCGCAAGGAAGATCGCCCCTGTTTTCCAGATTTACTAATATCTCCACATCCTCTCCCATATATGGAGAGGTGGGATAAAGAGATAGTTCAATAAAGATATCGGGCCTGGACTCGCCGATTCTGAGATCGAGAAAAACCTCTTCATCTTTCACTACTTCCAGTACTTTTCCGCTACCGGTCACTCTGGGTAGAATTTGGGGATAGACCAACCAATTTCCATCTTCAACTACCCACTCAATAGGACCCAGGCTCACGTTGTGTGCTTTTCGACTAATTCTAGGGGTATTTTTGAAATCGAGAAAGATAACTCTCTCCTCTTCTGCTGCTACGGTTTCTTCTTCTGTTGCTGGGATTTCTTCCTCCTCTTCCTCTTTTTCTGCTTTAGCTTTTAACTGGAGCCTCACCACAAAATCATCGGGCAAGATAACCTTTTCAGAATCGTTACTTACAAAGAGAAAGAATTTTACCTTATCGCCAACTTCCAGCCTTCTTGTAGTATCTATTTCCAGGCTATTTATTTTCAGTACAGGTTTTACTTCTTCTACAAATAGATCGCGATAGACTCTTTCTCCCACAGCAGTGGGAGTTCCCAGAGAAGCGCCTACTGAATGGAGACCACTCGTCGGTTCCTCCCATAAATAGTCAATAAATGGCGTATACTTGATATCCGAAATGGGAAAAGTACGCACGGGTAAATCATTCAGATAGAAAATTAAAAGAAATTTATCTCTGAATTCTGGCATCATCTCCTTTGCTTTCAAATAGGCTCTTATGCGGACAGGAGCATCGTCGCTCACAACCTCAACTAATTTGCCTTTCTGAAAAAACTCAACCTTAGTTATTGTAACTTTATCCAGTAACTCCTCCCCCAGGCAAAGGGGAAGAGGAAAGAGCATAATACATATAGTCAGTAAAAGGATAAATTTACGGATGGTCATTTCTAATTCCTATAAACAGAATTGTCACAGAGAGTTTGGGTCTTTCCTTAAGCCATTTTCTCTAATCTCTCAATTCTTCTCTGGGTAGGAGGGTGGGTGGAGAAGAGAACTGCAAGCCCTCTGCCTCTTAAAGGATTGACGGTAAACATGTGCGCAGTAGCCTGGTGGGCGGGTAATCTTCTCTGGATTGCACTGGCTTCCAGTTTCTTCAGTGCTCTAGCCAGGCCAAGAGGATTACCTGTTACCAGCGCACTTCCCCTGTCAGCCAGGTATTCACGCGAGCGAGAAATCGCCATCTGAATTATCATCGCAGCCAACGGTGCTACAATTGCCGCAACCAGAAGCCCTATCACACCTCCTCTTTTACCCTCCCTGGAGCCGTACCCTCCAAAGATCGCTGCCCAGCGGGCAAAGGATGCCAGAATCATTACTGCTCCGGCAATAGTGGCTGCCACGGTTTGAATCAAGACATCCCTGTTTCTTACGTGAGCCAGCTCATGCCCGATTACTCCTGCCAACTCCTCCTCATCCAGGACCTGCAATATACCCTCAGTTACTGCCACTGCAGCATGCTGGGGATTTCTCCCGGTAGCAAAGGCATTGGGAGAGGAATGGGGAATAAGGTAAAGTTTGGGCATGGGCAATCCGGCTTTCTTAGTAAGAGCCCTTACATTGCCATAAAGTTGAGGCATATCATCCTCTGCTAAAGGCTGGGCTCTATACATTGCTAACACAATCTTATCAGAATACCAGTAGCTCATGAAGTTGATCCCTGCTGCAATTATGAAGGCGAAAATCATACCCTGCCTTCCACCGATAAGGTTTCCCACCCAAATTAAAATTAGAGTCAGGGCTAACATTAGAATAAAGGTCTTCATCTGATTCCACATATTTATCAGCCTCGAGGTCTATAGATTGATTTTATTATATTAAATATTCTCACACTTCTGCAAGCCATTTTTAGAGGGTCTTGAAGAACCACCCATGGTTCTCAAAACGCTCCCCTGAATCGGAGCTACTCCTAATCTATCTTAATTATGGTGGTGGGGGTTAAAATGTAATCTACTTTCTTATCACCCTCAGTCATAAGGTTAGAAAAATCTTCAAGTATCTGTTCATCGTGAACCAGGGTGATGACTTTGACCTCTCTCTGGAGAAGATTATTCTCCAGCAAATAGGACCACTCTTTATCTCCGTAGCCTCTACCTTTGCCCAGTCGATTTCCTTTTTTGTCAACGGCAACGCTTCCTTCAACGAATAGCCCTACTTCTGTCTTAAGTGCCACCCCGTATTTCCTGAAGCCCTTTATACTGGTTGCTCTTTTAACATTCCTTCTCTCGGAAATCTCAAGAAACCCTGCCATGTGAGGCAAGGCCACTGCCAGAATCTTATTGCTTTCCAGAACTATCTCCCTGATTCTCTTCAAGACGAAATCTGGTGCACAGAAAATGCATCTGGAGGAGTTAAATTCAGGAATCTGTTTTATCTTTTCCGAGGCAATCCAGGAACCAACGAAATTTGGAATCCGGTTAAAGCACGGCCGGGGAAAGGTGGCAATATTTTTTTGCTCAAGAAGTCTCCACACTTTTTGCCTTATCGATTCTTTAGGATCTTTATAATTCATAGCTTTTCTATCAGGAGGAAACTTCCATCTTGTCTGTATCGAAGACCATCCCGTCCTTTGCTACTACTACCTTAACCCCTGTGGTATCCTCGATGGACTTAGCCTGCTTCCAAGGATTGGCTCTCAGGAGAGTCATTCCAAAATGGGTGAGTATAGCCACCCTGGGCTTGCATTCCTTAACAATCTTTTTAAAATCCTCCATACAGAGATGGTCCAGATTGCTCGGTTGAAGCCTTACCACATTGACGATTAGAAGATCGCTCTTATAATGAGCGGTAAGCCGGGGAAAGAAGCGGGTATCGGAGAGATAGGAGATTTCACATCTAGAAGTATGAAAATTGAAGCCGTAGGTTTCTGTATTTCCGTGGATATGCTTTACCGGAGGTTCAAAGGATATATTACCTATCTCATACTTTTTCCCAACTTTTAGTATCTCTACTTTTTCCAGATAATTTCTAACATATCTGAATATGACAGGGTCCTCCTGCAAAGCGTCTCCAGGAGCAAATACAACTCCTTTTTTAGAAAAACCTCCTTCGGTCATTGCCTCGATCATAACATTTATGTCTGCCGAATGGTCGAGATGTCTATGGGAAAGGATAATCCCTTCCAGACTCTTTGGCTTAAGACCTTTCTGTAAACACCTGATGAGAGCACCCGGGCCAGGGTCCAGGAGAAATTCCGTTCCATCAATAGAGAACCAGGTCCCACCAGAAGCTCTAATCTGTTTAAACACTACAACTCTTGCCCCGCCTGTTCCCAGGAATATTATCCGATTGGCCTTGCTTTCTTTTTTCTTCAAATCTTCCTCTAAAAATATCTGACTGAGAAAGTGTCAAATTCTCCAGTATATTCTTCCCATTCAACCTGAACGTCTCTAACTTCTGCCTCAGCAGGACCTCGATGGCACCACTGGATAATTCTCTCCACAGCCTGTTTATCCCCTTCAAAAACAGCTTCCACCCGACCATCTGGGCAATTCCTTACCCAACCTTTCACTCCCCAGCTCATCGCTCTGTCACGAGTATAGCTGCGGAAAAAGACTCCCTGAACAAATCCCTCTATCCACACGTGAGCTCTAACCTTAGCCAAAAGCAATCACCTCTCCCATCATGCGTGCCCGGTCAAACTCTTATTTCATGCTGTAAAGATTTAAGCACACCTTGGCCCCAGTTAGAATGGAGCAATTTCCAAATTCAATTCTGTTTAATGAACTTCCCTGGAATCTGTTTAGCAATGTAGACACTACCGCACTTTCTGAACTCTATTCCTTCACCAAAGGCATCTCTGGATCTGATTTGAAGGACTACTGGATTTGTATCCTTGCGTCTGCCTACCCGGTATGCCTCCTGTTCAGTCTGGCACAAATGGACATATTGCCGTTTCATTGGTTGCAATCCATCTTGGAGAATAGTTTCCACTTTTCTTCTTGATGTCCCGTGAAAGAGAATCTCCGGCGGCTCAACTAGAGGACTTACCTGTTCAACTTCGATAGTGTGCCCATAAGTAGCTCTTATTTTATCTCCTTTTATCTCAAATCTCTTCTTTTCCGATTTTTCCACTACTCTTTTTATATCCTGTTCACTCACCCTTTTTTTCTTCTGGCTGATGGCTCCCACCAACTCCTGCAAACTGGCGAATCCATACCTATCCAGAGTGAGGCCATACTTTTCAGGATGGTGCCTCAGAATATATGAGATCAGTTTTGACAATTTTACCCTTCTTCTATCTTCCATAAGCAAATAAAGTAATATAGATCAGATTATATCAACTACTTTCCAGCCGAGCTTCTTCAGGCCACGACTAATATATCTCCTGTGGCATCCACTGGGCAGCTTCTCGCAACACATTATTACAGCAGTTCTTTTCTTTGCTAATTTCTCGAGTGATTTAACAGCCTGTTTATACTCTTTCGTCTTAACATGGGCTTCATAGCCACCCTTACGAAACCCACCCAGCTCCCCTCCCATATAGACGTATTCGATTCCTGAGGAGAAAAGAAAAGCATCCAGGTTTTCCCTTTTGAAATGTTCATATTTACTGGTAGGGAACCTCCTCACATCAACTAGAGTCTGAACTCTCCGATCTTTTAGAACCTTTAGGAAATCATCCTGAGATCTGGCGGCTGAACCCACAGTATAAATAATTTTTTTCTCTGTTTTTCTCACCATATCGATTACGAATACCTGATAAAGTCAACACTCGTCAAGAAGAGTCCATTATAAAAACCATCTTGAAGAGGACGGTTTGTGAGTAGGAGATCTATTTTGTCTCCTCTGCTTTTTTCTTCTGAAGAAGCTCTTCTTTTCTCTGGAGAAGATGTTGAGCATACTTGGAAGAGGTCCCTCCCATAGTAGCCTCAAGCGATTTCAGTTTCTCTTCTACTTCATCCAGAGTAAGTTTCTTTAACTTCTTTCTCTTCTTAGCCTCGGGAGGAGCTTCTTCTCTCTTCTCCGCGGCTTCTTTCTTGGGCTCTTCTGCTGGAGCTTCCTTCTTTTCCTCGGCTGCTTCTTTAGCCTCTGCTGGCGGAGCTTTTTTCTTCTCAGCTGCTTTTTTACTCTCCTTTGCCGGAGCTTTCTTCTTCTCTTCGGCTGCTTTAGCCTCTTCTGCTGGAGCTTCTTTCTTCTCCTCGGTTTCTTTTTTAGTCTCTGTTGGTGGAGCTTCCTTCTTTTCTTCAGCTGCTTTAGTCTCTTCTGCTGGAGCTTCTTTCTTCTCCTCAGCTGCTTTCTTAGCCTCTTCTCCCGGCGGTTCCTTCTTCTCCGCGGCTTCTTTTTTAGCCTCTTCTGGTGGAGCTTCTTCTCTCTTCTCCGCGGCTTCTTTCTTGGGCTCTTCTGCTGGAGCTTCCTTCTTTTCTTCGGCTGCTTTAGCCTCTTCTGACGGGACTTCCTTCTTCTCCGCAGCTTCTTTTTTAGCCTCTTCTGCCGGCGTTTCTTTCTTCTCTTCAGCCATTCTGCCCAGCCCCCTTCCTTAATCTAAATTGCTAGAATTAAACCTGCTCTTGAGGATACCAAATAATTACCAAAATTTCAAGAACCATAACCACAAGACCTGTCCGGTTTACCCCCTCTCCTTGCATCTTGACTTGGGAAAGTTACTCATATATAATGGAAAACTGGAAGGAGAAAGCGCATGGCAATTAAGACATTTATCGGTACAAGCGGATATAACTATCCTCACTGGTCAGATGGTGTCTTTTACCCTAAAGGTCTTCCGCAACGGAAATGGCTGGAACACTACACCAATTTCTTCAACACGGTAGAGCTAAATGTCTCCTTCTATAGGCTACCTAAGAAGTCCATTTTTGAAGGATGGCGAAAGAGAACTCCCGAAGACTTCACATTTGTAGTTAAAGGGAGCCGTTTCATCACTCATGTCAAAAAGTTAAAGGACTGCGAACAGCCTCTGAAGTTATTTTTCAATAATGTTGAGGGCTTGAAAGAAAAACTGGGAGCGGTGTTGTGGCAATTACCTCCTAACCTGCGGGTTAACAGGGAAAAGCTGGAAGCATTCTGTAAAATCATCCATCGCCTCAGGGTTTCCAGGTCGACGCGCCACTGTTTCGAGTTCCGACACGCAAGCTGGTTCTGTGAACAGATATACAGTATATTGAGGAAGTATGGCTACTCATTGTGTATTGCCCATTCTAAGAGCTGGCCGTGCGAAGAACTTGCCACTTCCGATTTTATCTATTTTCGGTTTCATGGAGGAGAGATTCTTTATGGCTCCAACTATTCGGAGAAAGAACTCAAGAATTGGGCTTCCAGGGCTAAACAGTGGATGAAAAAAGGAAAGGATATATACGCCTACTTTAACAACGACGCTTATGGATTTGCTATAAAGAATGCGTTAATATTTAAGAAATTGCTGGAGTTGAAAAAAAAATAACTATTTTGTTGACAAATTTTTTTTAAGATGTTAAAATAACACAAAATTAGAACCCGGGGATAGACCTGACCCCGTTAGAAATATTTCCTCCACAAGGGGGAGAGGAAAATTTCTAACGGGGTTTACTAACTAAATTAGAAAAACTCCTTAGTAAGTTACTACCAACTTAAAAGGGAGAGGATGAAGAAGAAAGCGAGGGGATATTATAGCAAGTGTGAGCAATTTGACTACGCAGGAACTCACCTTCTCTTAGAACTGTGGGGAGCCAAGAATATTACATCCTTAGCAAAAGTCAAGAAGGCTTTGATTGATTCGATTGCTGCCTGCGGGGCTACCCTCCTGGAAATAAAACTGCACCATTTTTCTCCCAACCAAGGAATATCAGGAATAGCAATTATTAAAGAATCCCACCTTTCCATACACACCTGGCCTGAGTTTGCATACGCGGCAATAGATATTTTTGTCTGTGGAGAAGTTAACCCATACAAAGCTATTCCCGTATTAAAGAAGGCATTCCAGCCTAAGAAGACACAATTAATCGAATTTAAGAGGGGAATCCTGGAATGAAGGAAACGTGGTTTTACGAAACTCTTTTTCCTTCGGTGAGATTAGGTCTTAAAGTTAAGGAAACCCTCGTTTCCAATAAGAGCCAATATCAGAAGATCAGTATTCTGGATACTTACCAGTTCGGGAAGGTATTAATTTTAGACGGAGTTGTCCAGACGACGGAGCGGGATGAATTTATATACCACGAGATGCTCACTCACTTACCCATGCTTTCCCATCCCCATCCAGAAAGAGTTTTGGTTATCGGAGGCGGAGACGGAGGAATCTTAAGAGAAGCTCTCAAGTATCCGGTTAAGCAAGTATTCTTAGTAGAAATAGACAAGAAAGTAATTGAATTTTCCAAAATTTATCTTTCGGCTATTTGTAGAAATTCTTTTAACGACAGGCGGGCGAACATAATAATTGACGATGGAGTAAACTTCGTCAAGGAAGGGAAAGGAAAATTCGATGTAATAATAGTCGATTCATCAGACCCCATCGGTCCAGCAAAAGTGCTCTTCTCGTCGAAATTCTATGGAGATGTGTTCAATATACTTTCTCATGATTACGGAATATTTGCTCAGCAAACAGGCTCGCCCTTTCTTCAAAGAGAAGAACTTCCTCATGTATATAGAAGACTAAAGAAGATATTTCCTTTTGTAACCGCCTTTTTCGCCGCTGTGCCCACTTACATAGGAGGACTTTTTAGTTTTGTCTTCGCTTCCAAGGGGATTAATCCCATGAAAATCCGTCTCTCAGAAATCGAAAAAAGATATAGAAAATTGAAATTGAAAACCAGATACTATAATCCAAGGATTCATCATTCTGCGTTTGCTCTGCCTACCTATATAAGGGAGGCTGTGGAGGGTAAAAGAAATGGATAAGGGAAAAATTTATGGCACGGAGCTTGTACTCGACCTTTATGGTTGCAATCAGAAAACAATCCGTTCCCGTAACAAACTGAGTGAATTCGTCGATAATCTGTGCGCTTTAATAAAGATGAAAAAATACGGCAAACCTTCCATACCCCACTTTGGACTGAAGAATCCCCACACTGTAGGCTATTCTCTTGTGCAATTAATCGAGACCAGTTCAATTACCGCCCACTTCTCCGAGCTGTGGAATTCTGCTTACATCAACATCTTTTCCTGCAAACAATTCGATATAGAAAAGGCGGCAAATTTCAGCAAGAAATTTTTTGGCGCAAATAGCATGAAAAAAAGAGTGATTTTGAGAAAATAGAAAAATCCTAAGCAAGGTCGAATATCTTACCCGGATTCAAAATATTCCCTGGATCAAAAATTTTCTTTATTTCCTTCATTATATTAATATGAGCCTTACTCAGGGCCATAGATAGATACTCCTTCTTAACTATTCCTATCCCGTGTTCTCCGGAAATAGTTCCTCCTCTATTTATACCATCCAGGTGGAGTTCTTTTCGTATCTGGCGATACTTGTCTTCCCATCCTTCTTTTACTTCTTCTATTTTCCCTTCCTTAAATTTAACTTTCATAAGATGAGTATGAACGTTTCCGTCACCTGCGTGACCGTACGTAGGTAACCAGACGTCATATTTATTGGCGATCTCGTGTACCTTCTCCACGTGACTGGCAATCTCTGCCCGCGGAACGGTGATGTCCAGTATCTCGATGGTGTAAGGTTTTATGGCTTCATAAATTTGGCTTCTTATGTTCAATATATTATCTTGTCTCTCTTTAGTATCGGCAACAAAGACATCCAGCGCATTATTGGCAGAGCATAACTCTCCCACAGATTCACAAAATCCCATTACCTCCTCTTCGCTAGAGCCATCTATTATTATCATAAGGTAAGCTTTCCCTTCTCGACAGGGCCATTTCTTCTGCAGATACTCCTCGGTAACAAGAATGGGTTCTTTCTCTACGAATTCTATGGCCATGGGAATTGTTTTACTCTTTATTATCATGGGAACCGTATTTATAGCATCGCGAACATTATTGAAAGGGGCAACCAGTGTAAACATAGCTTTTGGCGGCGGGAGAAGAGAAATTGTGGCTTTGGTAACAATTCCCAGAGTTCCTTCGGAGCCTATCAAAAGATTCAGGAGACTATAGCCGGTGCTGTCTTTCATAATTTTCCCACCAATCTCTATTATCTCTCCTGTGGGAAGAACAACTTCCAACCCCTTGACAAAATTCCTTATTACTCCATATTTGACTGCTCTTGAGCCACCGGCGTTAGTGGCTACAACTCCTCCTATATTTGCACTCTCTTCACCCGGGTGGGGAGGGAAAAATAGTCCCGCCTCTTCCACCTTTTTATAGAACTCCATTAAGGGGACGCCTGCCTCGACCACGGCCACAAGATTTTCTGTATCTACTTCTAAAACCTTGTTCATATTTTCCAGAGAGAGAACCAGCCCGCCGTAAAGAGGAACACAGCTACCCACAAGCCCGGTGGCGCCTCCCCGGGGAGTGACGGGAAATTTCTCTTTATTGGCGAGTTTAAGAATTTCAGAAATCTCCTCTCTGTTTTTCGGTTTCGCCACCACCTCAGGAAGTTTTCTTATCGACTCCAGGGAGAACTCGTCATGGCTATAGTCGACCATTTTTTCCTGCTCACTAATCAGGTTCTCTGCGCCAACGATATCTCTGACCTTCTGTATGGTAGTCCCTTCTATTTGTTTATATGCCATTTTTTGCTTTCCTTTCTCTGTAATTTATAAAACCGCCTTTTTGGGCGGACTCCAAGACCGGGAGTCACCCGATGAAATTGGGGCTGTACTACATTCCACCCTTTTGGGTGGATTCTTTTTTCTCGTAAAGATTATTTGGGTGCTTCAAGTTGGAAATTTTTGAACCTGTGGTATGAACTACTTCTAAGTTCACTTATTGGAAGGCATAAAGAAAATAGCAGAACCTGTAGCCAACAACTTCTCGTTCTCATCCTTGACATCGACCCTGCTGAAGAAGAAATTCCCTTTTTTCCTGAAAATTATTGCCTCAGCAAACATTTCTCCAGCTTTAATAGAAGTCTTAAATTCCATATCCAGCTTAACTGTAAAATATATTCTATCACCATATTTCATGGCCATTGCCAAAGCCGCTGCAGTATCTGCCAGGGAAGAGATTACTCCCCCATGAACAAAGCCATGGGGATTGGTGAACTCTTTCCTGCAGCACATGGTTACTTTTGCAAAATCTTCTTTTGCCTCCAAAACCTTCATTCCCAGCAACTTTTCGAAAGGAGCAACTTCTATCATCCGCTCTCCTTAAATATTAGAAATCGAATTTCTATTATATTCCCAGTTCAGATAAAGTTCGAATGAAACTGAGAATATTGTCTCTCCCTATTATACCCACCAACTCGCCATCCTGGACAACAGGGAGTTGACTGATATCTTCTCGAGTCATTGTCTCGAATACAGAAAATAGAGCGTCGCCGGGTTTAACTGCCTTTGTCTTATCTAAGGGAATCATTACTTCCTTAACAGTGGTACTAGTCCAGGCATGGTGGGGGATCTCTTTTACCTGATGTATTGTTACCAGGCCCAACACTCGACCGCTCTCGATTACAGGGAGACAGCGGTAGCCACCACGAATAATGTGCTCGTGGATAAGCTGTTCCAGCGTCATGTCCCCTTCCACTCCATAACATTCCTTAACCATTGCTTCTTCTACAGTTACCCCGCGCATCGTGTCTTTCAGGGCAACCCAGCGGTAACTCCTCTCCGCAGCATTATTGAGAAACCATCCGATAAATACAAACCAGAGCCCATTAAAAAATCTCCCGGTAAAGAACATAAACATACCAAAGAAAATCAATAGAAAAGCTATGAATTGACCTGCCCCTGAAGCAATACGAGTTGCTTTCCTGAAGTTACCGGTTATTTTCCACACAGCTGCTCTCAAGAGACGGCCGCCATCGAGAGGGAAACCGGGAACGAGATTGAAAATAGCCAGTATGAGATTTATCCTGCTTAGCCAATATGCCAAAGCAGCAACAGGGTGGAGAGCGTCCCTTATTATAATTACCACGAATCTAAACAAGATGGCAATTACAATACTTATGAGCGGTCCAGCAAAGGCCATAAGAAATTCTTTCCCCGGCTTTTCAGGTTCACTTACGATTTGAGCAGCTCCCCCGAAGATAAACAGCGTGATATCTCGCACAGGAGTTCCGTGAGCCTTGGAAACCAGACTATGCGACAATTCGTGGGCCAATACACAGGCGAAGAATATCAAACAGGTGGAGAGGGCGACAACCCAATAGGTAAGGACCTGCCATCCCGGATAGTAATGAGGAAAGTAGTGGCCTCCCAGCGACCAGGTAATTAATAAAAAGATAATAAACCAGCTGTAATCTATCCTTAGCTGAATACCAAAGATTTTTCCCAGATTTATGGTATTTCTCATCCCCTTTTTCCTCCCAATATGTCCTTTATTTATCTACTTGAAAAAGAAGCGTGCTCCAATAGCGCCGTCTATTTCAAAATCGGTCTTCTCAATGACCCTGAGGATTGGAACCACTTCTATAAAAACATCGAAGGGTGCCCGGGGAAAAATATATTCTAGCCCAATGGGAAACCTGATTCCTGCTTCCACCTCATCTCCAAAATTCACCCGAAAACCTAAGCCATAATAGAGTGGGAAACTACCTTCCTCTACCTTAATGAGGTTAAATTTGTGCCAGAGATAATCCCCATGAATCTGAAACCGCCCCTTCCTGCTGAAAGACCAGGCAGCCGCAGCGTCGAAAGCAGTAGTCTTACTCAGCCATAGTTTTGCACTCAGTCCCGTGGGAGAACCGAGGATGACCCCCAATCCAAAATCGTTCTTGTCATAAGTAAGCCCTTTGCCGGGAAGACTACAAAAAATCAACACCAGTACTAAAATTGAAATTATTTTTCTCATTTATCGCCCCCTTCCTCGTCCGCCTCCTCTCTCTGGCCCTTTATATTCTTTAACTCTGGGTCTGGCCCGTTCTCTCGTAGCCTCACGCTTCCTTGCTCTCTCCTTCCAGGAATAACGAAAAGTGCGCCGCTCTTCCCGGGTGAGTTCCTTGTTGATACGGCGACGTTCCCTGTTCACGTCCCTTGTTGCTTCACGGAGTTTTGCCCCCAGTTCATCGGCTATCTCTCCCCAGCCTTTCCCGTCATCCCTCATAGCTACAATTTCATCCATTGACTTTCCCGTCTTTTCAGAAAGGACAAGCGCGTGGCTGATTTCGCCATAACCCAAGCGTTCTGCTCTCAAGTCTGCCAGAGTGTCTACATCCACTCCAAATCGCTCAGAATATTTCTGGAGAATCTTTTCTTCATTCTCAAGAATCCTTTCCCTGTCGCGAAGCCTCTCCTGTTCGCGAAGTCTCTCTTGCTCACGATGCCTCTCTTGTTCAAGAAGCTCCTCCCTTTCTCTTAACCTTTCTTCTTCTCTAATCTCCTCTCGAGTCCTCTCTTTTTCCTCCTCTTGGGCCCTGCCCAGGCTCATTCCACCCAAAAGAAGAATACCCAAACAGACAATCCTTAAAATATTCCAGAAACTTTTCATTTTACTTACCTCGTTTTTCCGTGCTTACTTGTCTTTAAATTTCTCTGAACTCAATTCGCCTCCGATTCCCCAGTTATGCTTGGGGACGTCCCTGATTATCACTTCAACTGCTTCCTTAGGACATCCAGTAATTTCTACGAATAGATTGGTAATTCCTGCCACCAATTTTTTCTTCTGTTCAACTGTACGACCTTCCCATAAATCCACAGTCACCAAGGGCATTTTTTTCTCCTTAAAATCTAGAATTTATTAGATTGTATGCTTTATGAATCTACGAGTCAAGCACAAAAATCTATGAAAATAATCTATTTGCTATTAGCCCAGCAATAGGAGGAAAGAAAAATGTGCTGGCAATACGAATGAGCGTAAATTTCCAACCCATTACGCCCACTTCTATCGGCAACCGAGCAACTGCCCACAATGACCATCCCGTTAAGAACGCTACCATAGTTCCTATGCTGGCACCCGACCGCAAAAGACCTGCGGCAACCGGCAAACTCACATACGGGCCGCCTGGTGCCAGACCACCCGCTACTGCGCCAATGAGTATACCTCGTATGCCCGATTCTTTACCTATCCATTTAGATAGAAATTCGTGAGGAACGAGAACCTGAATCATACCGGCTACTATGAAGGCGAAAATCACTAAAGGAAGAATCTGGATAGTCATGTTCATCGCTGATTTCAATCCCAGAACATGTTCTTCCCCTCCTCTATAATATCCTATGGAGACAAGAATAATCGCAATAAGACCCATTATGACCGTAGCAATTAACATTCCCCATACCTCCTCCGCTATACTTAGGAAGGGACAGGAAATCCCCTTCTCTTATTCGCATATGATTCGCCCACAGGAACTAATAGAATGGAAAATCTAGATACCGGACATTTTAGGGTTTTCTTTCTACAAACTCATCTTTACCGGGTGGGAGAATATTCGGCAGGCACTGAATTCACCAACGTCTTTCCATCATTTATTGGCGAACTCGCATAAGTACCTTATATACATAATCACTAAAGATGTAGCCTGTAGCGAGCACTAATTCGTTTCATACTTTTCTCTTGGCTTCCGCTTTCTCCTTAACAGCCGGGTTCTTCTTTTTCTCTTTCTCTTTTCTTTTACCCGCCACCGGTTCCGGATATTCACCGGTCCAGCAGTAAAGACACAGCTTACCCCTAGGAAGCCCGATGGCCTTGACCATGTCATCCACAGTCTGGTATCTAAGCGTGGTAACTTCTAATTCTTTAGCAATCCATTCCACCATTTTCTTGTATTCTTTTGACTTATGGTCTATATATTTTGATACATCCTTCACATCTTGCCCTTCCAGGCTACCAATGGCCCTGCGGGCAACCAGTTCATGGATGGAGCGCGTGGAGAGATTGAACCTGCAAGGAAACATCAGGGGCGGGCAAGAAGGCCTGATATGGACTTCTTTAGCGCCGCTATCCCACAGCTTCTTTATGGTGAAATTCTTAAGCTGAGTCCCTCTGACTATAGAATCTTCACATACTACAATCCTGTTACCTTCGACTATTTCTTTGACTGGAATCAGCTTCATCTTGGCTATCAAATCTCGCGTCTCCTGTGAAGGAGGAGTATAGCTCCTCCCATATCCCGGTGTATATTTCACCAGAGGCCGCCGGTAAGGCTTGCCCGACTCCATGGCATATCCCAGGGCGTGCGCANNCATGCGCAATTCCTGAATCGGGAACTCCAGAGACTACATCTACTTGTATATCCCCGTCTCTTTTTGCCAAAAATCTTCCGCATCTTTCCCTTACTGTCTCTACATTTATCCCGTCATAGCAGGAAGCGGGAAAGCCGGCATATATCCAGAGAAATGCGCAGATTTGACTAGTCCCTCCACCCGGCCGCCTTTGTGCCATGCCCTGCTCATTTATCAAAATTATCTCTCCGGGTTCGAGGTATTTAACAATTTCGAACTCAATATTGGGAAAGGCACTACTTTCAGAAGTAACTGCCCAGGCATCCTCCCGTTTTCCCACTACCAGGGGCGTATACCCATATCTGTCTCTGGCAGCGTAGATTCCTTCTTTACTCAATAGTAAAAGTGAACAGGAACCATCTATGGCGTCGAACATCTTCTCTATGCCATCTATCAAATTGTTTCCCTGACTGATTAATTTAGCTACGAGCTCGGTTACATTAACCGTGTCTTTACTCACTTCACTGAAAGTTATTCCTTTCTGCAAAAGCCCGCTTACCAATTCTTCGATATTTTCCAGGATACCATTGGTGACTATACAAAATGGGCCAAACTTTGAGCTTAAATAAATAGGCTGTTCGTCAAAGGCGCTAATAACGCCGATGCCCTTGTTGCCCTTCATACGCTTGAAATCCTGATAGAATTTTGACTTAAATTGATCCTGGCTTATGTTATGTATCTGGCGCGTGAAATCCTCTCCCAGGATTGCCATACCTCCATATGCTGTTCCCAGGTGGGAATGGTAATCCGTTCCGTAGAAAAGAATCTCAGCACAGTCTCTCCTGGAAACCACTCCAAAAATCCCGCTCATATCTTACCCCCTGACATAAATTATTGTTTTATTTCTTTATGGTATTCCTGTAATGACTTTACAGACATCTCCGGTCTCTTAATCAAATTTTCGATTCCATTAACAGATGCCTGAGCACCAGCCACAGTAGTTATAAGAGGCACGCTATAAAGAATTGCATGGGATCTTATCTTCGCCTCATCCTCTTTTGTTGCTTTCCCTGCGGGAGTGTTTATTATCAGGTCTACCTTGCCATCTTTTATTAAGTCAATAATGTTGGGCCTCCCTTCGAGAAGTTTAGGCAGAGTCTCCACTTCTATGTCACTTCTCACAAGGGTATCTGCTGTGCCAGAAGTGGCCATAATCTTAAACCCGAAATCAGCAAGTCTTTTGGCAATGAACACAATACTCCTCTTGTCCTGGTTCTTCACACTAATGAATACATTCCCATTTTTGGGCAACTTTTGTCCGGCAGCTATCTGGCTTTTCGCGTAAGCTACACCAAATGTGGAATCTATTCCCATAACCTCTCCTGTAGATTTCATCTCCGGACCCAGGATGGCATCAGCCCCGGGGAACCTTATAAAAGGAAATACAGACTCTTTTACCGCTACGTGATTGATCTCCTTTTCCCTGGTGAATCCCAACTCTTGCAGGGTCTTTCCCAACATTATCTTGGTTGCCAGCTTTGCCAGAGGAACTCCTATGGCCTTACTCACAAAGGGAATCGTTCTACTTGCCCGGGGATTTACCTCCAGGACATAGACCACATTATTCTTAACAGCGTACTGGATATTCAAAAGTCCTTTCACATTTAGTTCCCTGGCCAAAGCATAGGTATTTTTCTTTATTATTTCTATTATGTCTTCTCCTAAAGTATAAGGCGGAATAACCATTGCACTATCGCCGGAATGGATGCCCGCCATTTCAATGTGCTCCATAATCCCACCTATCACGCAATTCTTACCATCGGCTATTGCATCCACGTCGACTTCTATAGCGTCTTCTAAGAACTTGTCGATAAGAATCGGCCGTTCAGGAGATGCCTCCACTGCTTTTTCCATAAAATTTCCTAAACCTTCCTCATCATAGACTATCTCCATTGCTCTACCACCGAGAACATAAGAAGGCCTTACTACTACCGGATATCCTATCCTCTGGGCAACCTTCTTTGCTCCTTCCAATGAGGTAGCTGTACCGTTATCAGGCTGGATGAGTTTCAATTTCTTAAGCATCTGCTGGAACCTTTTTCTATCCTCTGCGCGGTCTATAGAATCGGGACTGGTTCCCAAAATTTTCACTCCTGCCTTGGCCAATGGTACAGATATGTTCAGGGGAGTCTGCCCTCCAAACTGTACTATTATTCCCATCGGCTTTTCAATATCCACGATATTCAATACATCCTCAACTGTCAACGGCTCAAAATACAATTTGTCCGAAGTATCATAGTCAGTGGAGACAGTTTCTGGATTGCAATTTACCATAATGCTTTCAATGCCCTCTTCTTTCAGAGCGTACGATGCGTGACAACAACAGTAGTCAAACTCTATGCCCTGCCCGATCCTGTTAGGCCCCCCTCCCAGGATAAGAACCTTCCTGTTCCCCGATGGCTGGCTTTCATTATTGGTTTCGTACGTAGAATAATAATAAGGTTTCTCCGCTTTAAACTCTCCCCCGCAGGTATCTACTAATTTATAAACTGCCTTTATATTACATTTTTTTCTATAAGACCTTATTTTTTTCTCTGTGGAGTTCAGAAGATAGGCAAGCTGTATATCCGAGAAACCATTCTTTTTTGCTTTCTTAAGTAACTCTGGCGGAATTCTAATCTTACTTTTTGCATTCTTCCCTTCATATTTCTTTATCTCTCTTTCCAGTTCCATAATCTGTTTCATATTATCAATAAACCACTTATCAATTTTTGATAACTCGTAAATCTCATCAACTGCCAGTCCCAGCTTGAGACCATACTTGATAAAAAATAGTCTCTCATCATTGGGAATTCTTATTCTTTCTCTTACTTCCTTAATCAAATCCTCCGACGCTGATTTTAATGATTCATCGGTGATTCTGTCCTTGCCATCTGAACCTAACCCGAATCTCCCGGTCTCCGTAGACCTTATTCCCTTCTGAAGCGCTTCTTTAAAGTTTCTGCCGATAGACATCGCCTCGCCAACTGCCTTCATAGACGTATTTATGACTCTTTGCACCTGGGGAAATTTCTCAAAAGTAAATCTACAAATTTTAAATACACAATAATCGACCGTGGGTTCAAAGAATGATGTTGTCTTTCCTGTAATCTGGTTGAGAACCTCGGGGAGAGTTAAGCCCACAGCCAATTTCGTAGCCACCCTGGCAATGGGAAAACCTGTAGCTTTAGAAGCCAAAGCTGAACTCCGGGAAAGTCTGGGATTGACTTCGATAATCACAATATGTCCATTATCCGGATTCTGGGCAAATTGAATATTTGCCCCTCCCCCGGTTATGCCCACCTTTCTTATAATCTTTTTGGACAGATTCACAAACTGTGCGTATTCCTCTCCGGTAAGGCTCTGCGATGGTGCAACCACTATACTATCCCCGGTGTGTACACCCATGGCGTCCACATTCTCCATGGAAGTAATCATAATAACATTGTCCACGCAATCCCTCATCACTTCATACTCTATCTCTTTCCACCCCAACACAGATTGCTCCACCAACACTTGCCCCACCGGGCTTAGCTCCAGGCCCTTTATTAGAAACTCTTCCAGTTCTTCCTTATTATAGGCAGTAGAACCACCGCTCCCTCCTAAACAATACGCTGGTCTCAAAATCAACGGAAATCCTATCTCCAGGCCTATCCTCATGCCCTCTTCCAGATTAGTAGCAATTCCACTTTTGGGAACATCTACGCCTATCTCTTGCATTGCCTTCTTAAATAGCTCTCTATCTTCAGCTCGGGAAATGGCTTCAACATTGGCTCCTATAGATTCTACGCCATATTTTTCCAGTACGCCTTCTTTCATTAGAAAATAAGCCAGGTTCAACCCTGTCTGTCCACCCAGTGTGGGCAGAATAGCGTCAGGTCTTTCTTTCCTTATTATTTCCGTTAAGGCTTCTACGGTTAGTGGCTCAACGTAGGTCACATCTGCCATACCAGGGTCGGTCATAATAGTAGCGGGATTGCTATTTACGAGGATAGTAAAATAACCTTCTTCTCTTAAAGCCTTACAGGCTTGAGAACCGGAATAGTCAAATTCACAGGCCTGGCCAATAACAATGGGGCCGGAGCCGATCATCAATATCTTATTTATATCTTTTCGCTTGGGCATGTCAGGTTCCTTATTTCATGAGTTCTAAGAATCTTTTGAATACAACATTTATCTCATCAAATCCAGGACTTACAGGATAGTACTGGGTAGAAATAAACTTTAGCGGGCCACTTTCCATCTCTTCAATTGAGTCATCATTGACATTACGCAGTGTAATTTTGATGTCATCCCTACCTTTTATTGACTCCTCGTCCACGACAAATGAATGGTTCTGCACCGTGATATCACCTTTATGGGAAGAGGAAGACTTTACCGGATAATTTACACCGCGATGACCTATTTTCAGTCTCTTCAGTCTGCCTCCCAGGGCGAGAGCCATAATTTCATGTCCCAAAGAAATACCTAAGATGGGAATTTTTCCGATGAGCTTCTTAACTACCTCTACGATTCCAGAAATTGCTTCATCTTCTTCCGGTCCATTAGAAATAATCAATCCATCAGGATTCAATCCCAGAATTTTCTCTTGATCAGTATTATAGGGCAACAACGTAAGATTGCATCCCAGAGTCTTTAATTGTTTAACAAAACTATTCGACATTCCCAAATCGATTATAGCTATCTTCGGTCCTGAATTATTACTTTTAATTTCCGTAATCTCTCTGGAGATATTTGTTATGAAGTTCCTTTTCATGTGTTTCTTATAATCTTTTACCCTTTTAACTAAGTCACCAATCTTTCTCTCCTTGCCAGCGAGCGGCACGGCAGTGGAAACTATTCCCAGCATCTCGCCATAATCTCGAACCCTGACAGCCAGGGTCCTTGTATCGACCTCGCTTACGGCAACCAGACGTTCCTTGTTAAGGAAATTATTGAAAGTCTCCTCTGCCTGCCAATTGGAATATGTTTTGCTTTCTTCTCTTATAACCAATGCCTCTATCCAACATTTTCTAGACTCGGAAAATTTCCTGGCTACACCGTAATTACCTATCAAGGGATAGGTGAAAACCAGAATCTTGCCTGCATTTGCCGGGTCGGTCATGATCTCCTGGTAACCAACAACAGCAGTATTCAAAACTACTTCTCCTATCCTTTCTCCGGCTTTCCCTATAGAGATACCCTCAAAATAGGTTCCATCCTCCAGAACTAATACGCCTGTCATAACCTTCTCCTATTGATTTTCCGCTCTTGTCTGCTAACTACTATACGGTTATTATACCATAATTTTCGACTAGATTTAAGAGGAAGTTCAGATTAAGAAACGGAGCATAAATTTCAGAGACTTCTGGTACTATGTAGAATATACAATCAGAACGCCAATGGCTATAGCGAGAAGGGCAATAAGCCTGAGAACTGGAAGTGATCTTCCCTGCGACCACCGGAGCATACTTTTAAATCTTTCCAGTCCCAGGATAAAAATGGTAATGCCCCCTAAGAGAGCCAGTATGCCAATCGTAACCATAACCCAAACTACCCTGCTCTGTGGAGCAGCCAACAGGAAGACAATGCCCACGAGAATCCTGAGAGCACCCATCATGTACGGCCTTACCCCTTTTTCACAGAAGACCATCCACTGTCTCATCCTCTTTGGACTTAAGAGAAAAACAATCCCTATAGCCACTAAAATTATGCCCACAATTTTTACCAATATGAGCATAACCTACCTCCCTTTGCTCCAGGAGTTAGAACCAAGAAAAAACTAATCAAAGGTCGAATTATTATAACATCTTTGTTATCGGTTGGCAATCTTTTTCTGAAAGCTACTTTTCGGTAGTTTATCTTAGAAGGGCTCGGTGAGTAAACCATACAATTCCGGTCGGCGGTCTCTGAAGATGGGAGAGATGGCTCTCATTTCCAGTAGGTGGTCATTACTGAATTCCACAAAAAGAACTTCTTCTTCCCCTTCCTTCTCCGAATAGGCAAGAATCTTTCCGTCAGGTCCGGCTATGGCACTATGCCCATCGAAATCGTGTCCATTATATTTACCCACGGGATTGCATGCCATTGCATATATTCTGTTAGATATTGCATACATCATGGAGAAGCATCGGAAGCGAGTAGGGATATAAGTCACTCTCTTGTGGGGAGAGGTTGGCTTTCCCCATGAATAACTGGAGCAGAGAATCTCCATGCCTTTCAAAGCCAATATTCGTACTAGTTCAGGAAACAGGTTGTCCCAGCAGACGCTCATTCCGATCGTGCCAATCTCCGTGTGGTAAACTTCCAATGTACTACCCGGATAGAAGTAGTGTTTTTCCTCATCAGGAATATGTAATTTGTGATGGATGCCCAGTATGTCTCCCCGGGGCCCCATCAGAACCGAAGAATTATATACGGTGCCCGGTATCTGAGGATGAAGCTGGGCTAATCCCACCACAATATGAGTCTTGTGTCTTTTAGCCAGCTTAGCCAGAATGTTGGTGGTATATCCGGGAATCGCTTCTGCACACTTCAGGAACTCCCGGCCGAAGTCCTGGTCCATGCTCTTAACATACCCCGTGTTGGCAAGTTCAGGAAATAGTATTAGCTCCACTTTCCTTTTATCAAAAATATTGTCAACAAATTCCTTCATTCGGGAAGCGTTCTTCTCTGGCTGCAGACCGGCTACTTCCATTTGCACCAGGGCAGTTCTGACTTTATCTTTCATTTGATTACCCCTTTATTCTTATTTATGTTGAGCCAAGTACCTGAAAGCACTCAGCGCTGCTTTAGCTCCTTCTCCTGCTGCTACGATAATCTGTTTTTCCGGCACATCAGTAACATCACCGGCAGCAAAGATACCCGGAATATTGGTTCCGTTGTAAGAGTTTACCTTAATTTCACCCAGTCTATTCTTTTCCAAATCTTTGGCAAACTCAGAATTGGGAATAAGACCGATTTCCACAAAAACTCCCTCCACAGCGAGGGTCTCTTCTTTATCCTCTCTTCTTATCTTAATTCCACTAACCATCCTTTCTCCCAGAACAGCGGTCACCCGGGTGCTGTTTAGAATAGTTACTTTGCTACTTTCACCAACTTTCTCTCTCATTACTAAATCTCCCGTTAGTTCAGGAGCTATATCAATAAGATAGATATGTTTGGCTATCCGAATCAATTGCAGGGTTGCGTCCAGAGCAGAGTTTCCTCCTCCGATAACTGCTACATCCTTTCCCGCAAATAGAGGTCCATCGCAAGTGGCACAGTAAGTAAGTCCTCTATTTTTGAATTCCCTCTCTCCGGGCACGCCCAGTTCCCTGGACCTCTTGCCAGAGGCAATTATCGCTGTTTTTCCTTCGTAAGTCCCTTTGTCGGTCTTAACCCAAACTGCCTCGTTTTTTCTTTTTAGTTCTAATACCTGTTCGTTTTCTCTTAATTCAATGCCGTATTTCCGCATATGTTCCTCAAACTTACTCGCCAGCTCAGGACCGGTAATGAATTGATATCCTGTGTAATTTTCTATATCTCCGCTCCACGCTGCCTGCCCGCCGATATCCCGGGTAATAACCAAGAGAGTCATTTTCTTCCGGGCAGCATAGACGCTGGCTGTTATACCTGCCGGCCCCGCTCCAATAATTATTAAATCGAACATCATAACCCCAATGCTTTTCTTATCTTATCCTTATCAAATCCCACTATAATTTCGCCATCGATGTCTATTACCGGCACAGCCATTTGCCCTGATTTCTGGACCATCTCCTGTACTTTTGTGTGGTCAGCAGAGACATCGATATCCTCAAAGTCTATATTATTTTCCTTCATGAAGCTTTTGGCCATCATACAAAATGGACAACTTGGGGTGCTGTAAATTGTGACTTTTCTATTCTCCATAGAACCCTCTTCTAAATTATAAATCTTCCTTTAGATCAGACAACTGCTGAAGATGGCTCTGCTCCTGTGCAATAATTCCATCGACTACTCTGTGGTCGTATTCCGGGACCACTTTCTTCATCCCCTGGTAAAAGAGAATCGAATCCTTCTCAAATCTTATACCCAGGTCAATAGCTTCTCTGTCCCTTTTTGTCTTTTTAGCTATTTCCTCACCTTTATCTTTCTGGGTGAATATGTAATCTCTAGCCAAAGCATTCATATACGCAAAATACTCTCCCGGATAAGACTCTGGCGGCTCGTATTTGTGCACCGAATCCAATATCTTGCTAAAAACCTCTATATGTTTTTCCTCTTCTTCTGCCAGATATTTGAAGACGCGTTTAGTTTCCTGATTTTTAGTCTGTCTTACCAATGTATTGTAGAAATCTCTACCGTTCTTCTCAATCTGAATTCCCAATTCTACTATTTCGCTCCCTGCAAATATGTTTACCAAATTACTCCCCCCTTTCTCAAAATTAGTTTAACCAAGAGCAATCTTTTCTCCCAATGCAAATGCTTTTTTTAAGACTTCTGGATGTTTCAATATATCTCCTTTTTCGTCAACGCCGGAACAGAAAAGCTCTTCTTCATAATCCACACCAATCGTAGCAAACAGATTCTTGACAATTGCTTTCGCGTTATCAAAAAAATCTTTCCTATTACTTCCCTCTACAGAGATAAAGCCACCTTTTCTTTTACTTTTAAAGATATCTTTTTTCAGTATATACTTTGCCCTCCAAACGCACTGGAAGCGATCTATCATCATCTTCGTCTGGGCGCTAAGGCTACCAAAAAATATAGGTGAGGCCAGAATTATCCTATCCGCCTCTTCTATCTTTCTGTAAAGTGGCTGCATATCATCTTCTATTATGCAGGAGCCGTCATCCCTTAAATTTTCACATTCCTGACAGGGAGAAAATTTAAGATTATTTAAAACAACTTTTTCTGTTTTGGCTCCTTTACTTCTGGCTCCCTCTAAAACCTTGTCCAGGAGAATATCCGTATTCCCGCCTATCCTTGGACTACCATTAATCCCTAATACTCTCACTTGTTAACCTTCTATTTTTTCCATGGGTTGGCCACAACAGACAAGTTCACCGCCACCTACTTTTGTTACCGAGACTTCATTACCGCATACATTGCATCTGTACTCTTCTCCTACGCTTTCTACTGGCATAGGCTACCTCCTTTCATATCCATTTTGGGGAAGCCCCCTCACCTTAATCCCCTCCCTATAGGGGAGGAGAAATTCTTTCCCATTTATTCTACTGTATTATATTCTTTAAATCAATTATATCGTCTATAATGAAATCCGGCTTTGCTTTGATTACGTCTTCTTTCTTGCCTATTCCATAAGTGACGCCACAGGTAATTATGCCAGCCCTCTTACCGGCTAATATGTCTATATCCATATCACCCACTATTATAGTTTTCTCCTTATTTGCATTAAGCCCCTCCATTGACCTATCTAAGGGACATGAAGAAGGTTTCATACAACCTATATCATCTCCCCCTACAACATTTTCAAAATAATCCTGTATACCTAACTTATTCAGTGCAACTAGAGCGAATTCATAATTTCTATTAGTCACAATTGCCTTTCTCTTATTCCTGAAGTATTCCAAAATTTCCTTCACGTTTGGATAGAGAACAGTATTATCCGTAGAATGTTTTCTATAATATCCTATAAATATAGATAGGGCCATCTTAAGAAGAGCTTCCTGTTTGTTGCCCAGCGATCCTCTTATCAAATCCTCTATACCTTTGCCTATATAAGAACTTATTTCCGATATACTTTTCTCTTTAAGGCCAATTTTTTTCAAAGCAAAATTAACAGCATTGGCCATGTCTTCACTGGAGTCGACCAGGGTGCCGTCTAAATCGAAAATAATAAAATCTATGTATTTCATGTCCTTGTATAAGTAATCAACCTGGCATTGATGGCAACAATAATCGTGCTTAAAGACATTACCAGGGCACCAACCGCAGGTGGTAAAATTATACCATATTTATAGAGTAGTCCAGCAGCCAGAGGAATGGCAAAAATATTGTATCCCGTAGCCCAGGCTAAATTCTGCACCATCTTTCGCTGCGTAGCAAGGGAGAGACCGATAACATCGCCGACATTTCTCGGGTCATTTTTGACCAGGATAACATCAGCCGTTTCCACAGCGACGTCAGTACCTGCTCCTATGGCTATACCCACATCAGCCTGAGCCAGGGCGGGCGCGTCATTAACCCCATCTCCCACCATTGCCACTTTTTTGCCTTGTATCTGGAGTTCTTTTATCTTCTCTGACTTTTTGTCAGGCAAGACTTCAGCAAAATAAGTATCCAATCCCAGTTCACCAGCCACGTATCTGGCTGTAGCATCATTATCGCCGGTAATCATCGCCAGCTGCAAACCGAGTTTTTTCAGCTTCGCCGTGGCCTCTTTGGATTCATCTCTGATAATGTCAGAAAGGCCGATGATGCCTTGGATTTTTTTGTCGGAAATGACAAAGACTGTGGTCTTGCCCTGCAACGCAATCTCTTCCATTCTCTTTTCTGCTTCTGGTGATTTAACATTGGCTACACCAAATATCCCTTTGTTTCCAACAAAAATCTCCTCTCCCTCAACTTGCGCTTTTGCTCCTTTTCCAGCAATGGCTTCAAATTTTTCTGCCTTGCTTATCTTTAGATTTTTCTCTTTGGCTTTTTTAACTATGCCTTTTGCTATCGTATGTTCGGAATTTATCTCTATGGCTGCTACCTTGCGCAATAAATCATCCTCGCTCCAATTCCCTAAACTGATTATATCCGATACGCCGAATTCCCCTTTTGTCAGTGTTCCCGTCTTATCAAATACAACCGTATGCAAATTGCGAGCGCTCTCAAAAGCAGTCCGGTTCCTTATCAATAGGCCATTTTTAGCGGATATTGCTGTAATAACTGCGATAACCAGGGGGATGGCTAAACCTAAGGCATGAGGACAGGTAATAACCATAACGGTTACCATACGCTCCAGAGCAAACGCAAACTCCTTACCCAGAATAATCCAGGCTATAAGTGTAGCTGTGCCAGTTGTTATAGCAATAAGCGTAAGCCAGAAAGCAGCCTTATCAGCAAAACCCTGGGCCCTGGATTTACTTTCACTTGCAGTCCTGACAAGTTCAATAACCTGGGATATATAAGAATCTTTCCCTGTCTTTTCTACCTCTATGGTTAGAGAGCCGCTTCCGTTTACAGAGCCACCGATGACACTGTTGCCCGCCTTCTTACTCACTGGTTTTGACTCGCCAGTAATCATAGCCTCGTTTATTTCTGAATCACCCTCAGTTACCCGGCCATCAGCAGGGACTTTCTCTCCCGGTTTGACAAGAACTTTATTGCCCTTGTTCAACTCATCAAGCTTAATATCTTTTATGGAACCATCACTTAGAACCAGATGAGCCTGGGAGGGCATAAGTCTAGCTAACTCTTCCAGAGCGCGAGAAGCGCCCATCACTGAGCGCATTTCAATCCAGTGACCCAAAAGCATAATGTCAATAAGAGTAACTAACTCCCAGAAGAAAAACTTTCCCCTGATTCCAAAAACAGCGCCTGAACTGTAGGCATAAGCGACGGTAATAGCCAGGGCGATAAGGGTCATCATCCCTGGCTGTTTTTTCTTAAACTCATCAAATATCCCTTTAAGAAATGGCTTACCACCATAGAAATAGATAAATGTAGAAATTCCAAAGAGAACGAATCTATCACCAGGAAATTTCACCGAGAATCTCAACAGAGACTGAATCATGGGAGAGAGAATTAAGACAGGGATAGTAGCAATTAAAGAGATCCAGAACCTTCTTTGGAAATCCTTCACCATATGAGCGTGATGAGCGGCGTGTCCTCCTTTTTCGTGATGTACCTTTGCAGCGGTTTTGCCTAAAAATGCGTTCTTACAGTGCTCACTGCAAAAATAAAAAGTTTTTCCATCTCTTTCCAATTTAATCGCATCTTGAGGATTGACTTCCATCCCACAAACAGGATCTTTAGGCATATCGCTTCCCTTTAATATCCAACAAAATTTTCTCTCTTAATTCTATTTTCTTCAATACCTAATCTGTTTTTTAAAATGTCTATTAAACTCTCTACCATCCTGGGAGGTCCACAGATATAAAAGATTCTTTCTGTATAATCTGGTATCTCTTCTTTTATCATGGTATCATCTATATAACCTGTTTTTCCCTTCCAGATTTTTCTATCTATGTCTGCGGAGGTTAAAGTATAAACTATACGCAGATTCTTATTTACCGACTTCATATTATCCAAATCCTGCCTGAATATGATATCTTCTTCTCTGTTATTGCCATACAGCAAAACCATGTCTGTAGGCAACATTGAATCCGTAGCAAACTTACATATGGATCTTATAGGCGTTATACCTATGCCTCCCGAAAGAAAAACTATCTTCTCATATTCTCCCCCAAAGGTGAAAGAGCCATAAGGCATCTTTAACCTCGCCCAATCCCTGACCTTCAATCTTTCCAGGGCTTGGGAAAATTCACTATCGGTTATTCTCTTGGTAAACTCTACGTATCCTTTTTCCGTAGGAGAATTGGAAAAAGAAAAATGTTTCGTCTTCTCTACCCCATCAATTTTTATGGTGACAAAAAAGAACTGTCCTGGTTTAAAATCGACACCCCCTTCTGTTCTAAAGCGGAAGCTTTTTACATTATAAGTCCTTTGTATTATGTCCAATACTTCTGTTTCAAAGTCAATCATCGTCTCTCCTCGGTTAGCACTATATGGTCTGACTCTACCTCCATTAAAGCCTTAAAGAATTCCTTTATTTCTTCCTCGGGAGCCTGATTTCTCGCTTCTGCATAAAATTTAACCGCTCTTTTTTCTCTCCTGTTGGCCTCTTCTATGTTCGCCCGGTCAGAATCGACTGCTTTATCCAACCCTACTTCTGAATCCGGTTTCTCTATCTTTAGATGCTTGCATATTGCCGAGGCGTGTTCTCTTTCCACTTTTGATAAACCTTTGAACATGCTGGAAACATAAACGTCTTTGCTCCTTTCAGATACTGCTTTATAAAAATTGGTATTATCTATTTCCAAGTCTAATGCTTTCCTCAAATTCTCCTTGCTTATCTCTGATAGAGATTCACTCTGTAGCAATTTCCACTCTTTTGCCAGGACAAAAAAATTCTCGTGGGCTCCACAAAAAGGACAGGTCCTGGGCTTCTCTTCTCCTATATAGACCTCTCCGCAAATTCGACAGCGATATACATTCATATCGTCTTCTCCTTTTCAATATTCTTTTTCTTCTAAATGTGGTATTGCTTTCTGAGGACAAGCAGCAATGCATCTTCCTTCGCTATCGCAGGCCTGGGGATTAATTATTTTAGATTTTTTGTTCTCCAGTTTCAATACTCCCAAGTGACAGGCCAGAATGCAATGGCCACACCCGATACACAGATCCTCAAGTATTTTCGGCAATTTCTTTTTAGCCATTTATTCCTTCCTTTATGAGATTAACATTAACCAGACTCAGTAATTTTCGCAAAGAAGCTCGTAGAATTCTCGCGGATGAGCGCAGGCTGGACATTCCTTAGGAGCTTCTTCTCCCTCATGAACATAACCACAGTTACGACATTTCCATTTAACCACGGTATCCTTTTTGAATACCTTGCCCTCTTTTACGTTCTTAAGCAGTTTCCTGTATCGTATTTCGTGCTGTTCTTCTACTTCTGCTATCTCTTTAAATTGATCGGCTACCTTTTTAAACCCTTCCTGGCGCGCTAGCTCTCCTGCCTCTTTGTAAAGTTTTGTCCATTCATGGTTCTCTCCCGCTGCAGCTGCTTCCAGATTTGATGCTGTGTCTCCTATCACCCCGGCGGGATAGGAGGCTGTAATCTCTACGTCTCCCCCTTCTAAAAGTTTAAAAAACCTCTTCGCATGCTCTTTCTCATTATCAGCAGTCTCCAAAAATATTGCCCCTATCTGCTCATAGCCTTGCTTTTTTGCCACGCTGGCAAAATAAGTATAGCGATTTCTTGCCTGCGATTCTCCGGCAAAAGATGCCAGCAAATTTTTCTCTGTTTTTGTCCCTTTTAAGGACTTTCCCATAATCTTACCTCCCTGGTTTTCTGTTTTTTTCGTATTGGGATAACTCTTGCAGAGTCATTTTTTCAGCGCCGCCACGTACCATTTCTTCAATAGCCTGTTCAGAATCTTCAGGGTTTATGTTAACGCCCCTGATAGCATCCATCAATAATTTAACTTTAAAAACGTGCTTCAAGGCGTCCAAAACTGAGGATTTAACGCAATAATCGGTAGCCAGACCACCAACGAAGAGTCCATTTATCCCGGAACTCTTTAACAGTTCAAAAAATCCAGTTCCCTTAGCATCGACCGCCTGAAACGCTGAATAGCTATCTTTATCAGGATCCATTCCTTTGGAAAGGAGTATTGTCTCCTTGGGCAATCTTAAATCTGGATGGAGCCCGGCTCCCTTGGTATTCTGTATGCAGTGCTCTGGCCAGGGGCCACCGAACTTTTTAAAATGCTTACTCTCCTTAGGATGCCAATCACGGGAGGCAAAAATTGGCCACTTTTTCTTAGAGAAAATCATCATATATTTATTTAAGATGGGAACTATTTTATCGCCTTCGGGCACAGCCAGAGCTCCCCCGGGACAGAAATCGTTCTGTACATCTACTATTAACAGCGCTTTTTTTTCCTCCATAATTCACCCCAAATTCATTGAAGACTAACCCGATTAATTATCCCCATTTACCCTTGCCTATATGGACTTCTATCTCAGCCTTGATGAATTGACTCAACAGTATCGCCTCATCCCTTGCCCTAGTAAATATAGCTACGCACCCCGGGTCCAGATTATCCTGAATACCTGCCTCAGCGATAGAATGCACCTGGTCTAAAACAGCCGCCAATCCCATATGGAGTTGATTTGAGCACCTTGCCCTATCAACAAGTTTTGCCTTATCATCTGTCAATCTTGCAAACTTATCCTTCGGCGCACCACAGCGAGGACACTTATCCGGCGCATTTTCGCCGTCAAAGACATAGTTACATACACTACACTTAAACTTCGCCATTTTTCACCTCCTATTCTATTAAATATATTTATGAATCTATTTCAAAGATTATTTGGCGAGCCTGGTTACTCTTTTGCCTAATTCCCTGGCAATCTTCAAATCCATATCTGTAGGAGGTTGGTCTGCCAGCTGCCCCACCACTGCTGTGGGGCCATAGGGAGTTCCTCCTCTTTTCGTTTCTACCAATTCTTTTAAACTATACGGTACCCCTACAATTATTGCTCCATGATGGATCAAAGTAAACATCATGGATATCAGGGTTGTCTCCTGACCTCCATGCAAAGAAGCAGTGCAACAGAAGACTCCTGCCGGTTTATTGATAAGGCTACCCTTCATCCAAAGACTACCTGTCTGGTCTAAGAAATTTCGCAACTGCGCGCACATATTACCAAACCTTGCGGGTGAGCCCAAAATTATTCCGTCTATTTTTTCTAATTCTTCCATTTTGGCCACGGCAACACCCTTTTGCATCTCTTTTGCTTTCTTGATTCTCTCATCTTTATCAATTACGCTCCTGGGCAGTAACTCCGGTACTGTTCGCAAAATTGGTTGACCGCCTGCCTGTTCGATTCCCTGACATACTGCCTTTGCCATCAAAAACGTGTTACCAAACATACTGTAATATAGAACCATAATTTTCGACTTCATAACCTCTCCTTTTCTTTCTCCCATTTTTATAAACCCGATTCCTTTATCACTTTTTTTATCACTTCTGCAGACTTCTTCAGTTGCTTCTGTTCCCGGGGATTGAGTTCAATCTTCAAAACTTCTCTTACGCCTTCTTTATTGACTACAGCGGGGAGACTTAAGTACACATCGTTTATTCCCAAGTAATCCTCAACTAAAGAGGAAACGGGTAAAATAGCATTCTCATCATTCATAATTGCCTGGGTTATTCTTACCAGAGCCAGACCTATACCATAAGACGTCTCTTGCTTTCTTTCCACTATTTCATATGCCGAATCTCTCACTTCAGTAAAAATCTTGTTAAGTTCCTCGTCGTGCTGGCAGGTGGCATTTCTTTTGCAAATACAACAGTAATCCTTAAACAAAACTCCGCCAATCATTGCCCTGCTCCACACGGCAAACTCGCTGTCTCCGTGTTCACCCAGAATATAGGCGTGGATATTTCGAGGGTCCACGTTGCAGTGTTTACTTAAAAGAAATCTAAATCTCGCTGTATCCAAAACTGTCCCTGAACCGATCACTTTTTCTTTGGGTTTTGAAGAAAATTTATAAGCAGCGTAAGCAAGGATGTCCACGGGGTTACTGACGATTAGAAAGATGGCAGAGGAGGCGTATTTTACAATTTCCGGAATTATTTTTCTGTAAAGGTCTACATTATCTTTTGCCAGGTCGAGTCGGCTTTGATCCGCTTTACCTTTTTTTCCGGCAGTGATTACAACTAAATCTGAGTTTTCTATCTGGGAATAATCTCCGGCAATTATTTCTACAGGTGAGCTATAAGGAGCGCCATGGGAAAGATCCATAACTTCTCCCTCAAGCCTTTTCCTGTCAAGATCTACAAGGACAAGTTGACGCACTCCCCCTTTCATCATTAAAGCATAGGCGTAGCGCGTACCCACATTACCGCAACCAATGATAGAAATCTTGGGTCTCAAATCGGCCATCTTTTCACTCACCCCTTAAAGAAATCCATATATATTGCCAAACCCAGGGCTAATCCGGAAAAAAAGAATATGAAAAAGTAATTGATTTTATCTTTCTTTGAACTTAATTTGCACAGGATAGTCCCCAGGACATTGTAATCGTGTTGGGATAATCTGTCCTGACTGAGGAGTTTATCTACAAGTTTCGTCCTAGCTAATTCTCTATGCAAGATACTGTCGTACCTGAACTTGTACATAAAATATACAAAGAATCCCCCTACTCCTGTATACCAGAAAATTTTTGCCAGTACAGGGCTAAAATCTAAAACCACATTCACCGCCCTTATGGCAATTACGGCAATGAGCGCAAGAAAAAAGAATACCCAGGATGTTATCGGCTCCTTACAGGCTCGAAGCCTGAAACAATCGTAGCAGATAAATTTTTCCTTATTACCTGACTTCATTTACTCTCCTTTGATTTTTTGATTTTTCTCAGTATCTCTCTACAAAATGGTGGCAAATCGTAAGGTTTGCGAGAAGTAACGAGATTCCCATCTACAACAACTTCCTTATCGATAAACTTTCCGCCAGCATTTACCAGGTCATCCTTTATAGCGAAAAAGCCGGTTACCTTCTTACCTTTCACTATCCCCGCGGATACCAGAACCCAGCCCCCATGACAGATAGCGGCAACGATCTTATTTTTCTTATACATTTCCCTTACAAAGTTGTTTACTTCTTTGTATCTTCTCAAAATGTCAGGAGCATATCCTCCAGGGATAACTACTGCGGAAAAATCAGCCACCCTTGCCTTTTCTATAGGGAGTTCTTCCACTGCGGGGTAGCCTTCCTTACTCTTATACTCCTTCCTTCTCCCCGTTCCTACGAGGAAAGTCTCTATGCCTTCTTCCCTTAGACGTAGATAAGGATACCAGACTTCTAAAACCTGATAATTATCTTCAACAAGAACTGCTACTTTAGCCATCTTCACCTCCTTCTTTATAAATAACTTCTACCTGCTCCTGCAACAATCCCAATAACAAACCACTCATCTATTTTCAGTGGAAATATCCGGCAGCAATCCTTCCCAAAAGGAATCCTGCACCACAGGATACAGCACCTATCAACAATGTCTCCAATCCACTTACCAGCCAGTTAACTTTTGTAACTTTGGTCTTAATTGCTCCTAAGCAGAAATAACTAATGCCTTACTTACACTATTAAAAAGAAAAAATGGGAGAATCGCAGGAAATGCACCCAAAAGAAACGAGCCTGCAGAGATGAGTCCTATTTCAAAAGGGTTATCAATCAATCCAGGACTTATGCCAATCTCTTCCTGAACCATAAATTCAAGCCATCTTTGCTTATCTGCAGTAATCCGTTTTACAGCGATTTCCTGTTCTTCTTCAGTAAAGCCCATGCCATTGAAAATTTCTCTTATCTCCCCGGTCTCTTTTTCAGGGTCCTCTTCTATCTCTTTTCTTTCTCGCTCAATCTGGTTCTCAAAGAAATGTTTCTGAGCTTTTGTTGATATATAAGAGCCAAAAAATATTGCCAGCGTGCCGGCTACTATCTCCACTAAACCGGCCAAAATTACTCTGTTCCTTATTACCAGAGAGACTGAAATCCCGGCAATAAAGGAAACCGTGGTAACAAGCCCTGTATCAATGGCATATACTATATCCCTTATGATTCTACCCCTTGTTGTATGCCATTCCTCTCCATGCCAGGCCTTAAGTCTTTCCTCCAAAGGACTTCTAATTAGTTTTGCCATTAATTTTTCTCTTCAACCTTCTACTGACTTTCCGCCAAAAATGGGATACTATTTCTTCTTGGTCCTCTCCAGCACCACATGGTGGCACCGGAAATGCCCCAATTGCTCAGGAGTAGCCTTGCACTATAGAAAACATATATTCGAAAAAAAACCCCTAACTATCGTTAGGGGTAGCTTGGCCTTTCGACCTCTTTGTCAGTCAAAATAAGGCCAGCCTAAATTATCTCTTAAGCCTGTCAGTAAATTTTCTCTAGTTGGGTAATCTAATATATAAGATCCCCTAACCCTCAACAATATTTTTTCTACCGCAATTCAGTAAGTTTTGCTATTCTATCTCCCTGATTGCTCCATTGGGACATGCGGGAATGCAAATTCCATCCAGAGTGCATTTATCATAATCAATAACCGCTTTGCCATCCTTAACATAAATTGCCTTTTCGGGGCAGACCTTCATACATTCGCCACTCAGCTTACATTTTTCAGGGTCAATAACTACTTTTTTCTTATCGTCCATTTTCTGTTTCCTTTCTTCCCGGTCCCATTTTTCATAAAGCGACAACTTCTCTTATTTCCGGAATTTCTTGTTTTATTATCTTCTCTACACCCGCTTTCAGAGTCATCTCGCTCAACGGACATCCCCGACAGGCACCGGTCAATCTTACCTTGACTACCCCGTCAGAAGTGACCTCTATTAGTTCTACGTCTCCACCATCTGCCTGGAGCAATGGCCTTATCTTATTTAAAGCAGCTTCCACTTTTTCTTTCATTGTATTCTCCTTGTTTTTTCCCTTGATTGCTTGTTTTTAGGTGAAAAGTATTCTATATGACTTGTTGGTGACTGTCAAGGGTTTTATTATGATAGATATATCTTATTTTAGCGTCCCATTAATCTGACAAGGGAGTTTACCCAGACTATGTATATCGATCCTGCAATCGCTAGGCTAAGAATAATTTTCAAAAAAGGTTGGCCCTAGGTTACTAGGGCCAACCCCAAAGAAACTGAAGCCAGTTAGGGAGGTAAATCTTGTTCTGTCATTCGGTCTGGATATCAGTCTCTTTTGATATAGCCGCTTTACTCCTGGGCAATTCAATCGTTAGAATCCCATCCTTGTAAGAATGCTTGACCTTAACCACAATATGGCTTTCTCTGTCATAGACACCCATCGCAGGAAATCGAAACCCCTCTCCCAAGAGGCCCAGAGGCGGTCTTAGTCGAGCCAGAGTCCTGTCAAAGAATCGGTCAAAGATACTCCCCATACCTACCAGTTCTGTAAACGGCCCCCGAGGGATTAAGTTTGCCATGGTCGCCACCTACTATTGTTAATCTTTCCTCCTGTTCACTAATTTAGATGGATATTTTCAAAAATTGATTCTGTTCTTTCTAATTTAAATTTTTTCTTCTTTTTTATTTTTAATCTTCATTTACACGAATTAGTCATCTACCATTATTTATTTCATCCAAGAAAAATTCTGTAGATACACCACCCCCTGCTATCCCCAAACCCATCCTCCTTAGACCTACGCACAACGCATAGCCGGGGTATTTGAGCAAACATTTTCCGCCAGGGGAAAGAGGACTGCCAAAGCCCCCAAAGGCAAATGAGCCTTTGGGGGCTTTACTAATCAATATATGGACCTCGTCCAGGCAGTCTGTTTATCCACCATGATCTTATCCACCAGTGCATTATTCTTGGTCAGAATCTCCACCTCGAAGTATGCATCCTTGTCCCTGATTTTTCCCATTTTCAGGTTGGGATTCCTGGTTGCCTGTATGTAGTTTTCCATCATGGCCTTTACATCTTTCTCTTCCAAGGACTTTATGAGGGGTGCATGTCCAGGCCCGAAAGAAGGATATCCAGCACCCATCATCATAGGACCCATCATTGCGCCACCCATAACCCCTGGACCCATCCCAAAGTAGGCGCCCATAGGGCCCATTGGTTTACCGCAATGGGGGCAGTGGGCAATCGGCTGGCCGCCTCGCCACACCACTTCTGGTTCCTGTGCCCTCGCTTCACCTCCGTAAAAAGCCAAGGCCAGCGGCAAAATTAGAACCAAAATAAATAATGCTTTTCTCATTTTTCAACCCTCCTTTTCTCTTAATTCGAACTTTCTGGTCACATTTATGAAAGCAGACCAGAAGCATCTCGTTGCCACCCTGATGTGTCTCATATCAGGGAGAGAATTTTCACTAATTGTTAGAGGACCGCTCCGCATCCAGTAGAGACCGTTCCTTACGCCACAAGCAGCAAAAATAGTACTTCTCCCCTTATCCACATTGGGTGACAGCCATTTCTTAATCCTCGATATGCATTCGCATATGGGATCCTTTACCAAAGCCATCACCCCCTTTCTTCTTTTTCATAAATTATTTGCCCATTACAACAATAATATTATCGTCAGTAATAAATTCGTCTTCTAACTGACAACTTTGGATTACTTATTTTTCATTCTCCCGATATAATATTACATAACTCTGAATCGGTAGTAAATTGGCTAATTCCCCTTTTTTTTGACTTTCTTCCACTAAGTATCGTTAAGGATGGCCTCATCATAAAAAAAGGGGAAGCAGTTTATGCTCCCCCTCCATTATTTGTTTATCCTTAATATTAACTCTTAGGTACTAGACTCTTTGCCTCCCTTCAAACAGAAAACACTACTCCTGAACTATATCAGTAACCGTAGTCAGCTTTTATGCTGGAAACCTTTGTCTTGGCATCGAAATCGAGTAAAGACTTTGCTTCATCAGCCATCCAGGAAAACTTATGCCACCACGCCTTACTCATCACTTGCGCTAATTTCTTAATCTGTTTCATCCGAGGAATAGCAATGCGTCTGAAGCTCATCTGTAAACTGTCCCAATCTTTTGTCTTAGGGTCGGTAAACGATTCTTTAAAATAGGCCCGCCCGCACATCGGTCCTGCGAAAAGATCTGCTACTATCCCGTACTGGGAAGAATATTGCTCGAAATCGACAGCAGCACTCAAAAGTAACATCGGCCTGGGGACAATCTTAGCCATTGCTTCCGCTGCCTCTCTTATAACTTTTGCATCACATATTTTGGTAATCTTATCGCCCTCTTCCACCCAGAGAACCGGCACTTGCGTCTTATAAAAATGTCCCAGCGGGCCGAAATCCTCCGCCATCTTTACCACGCCATCGGGCAGCCTTCTGGCCATATCGGCCTTCGATTCACCTGGCAATTGAAATATCAGCGTCTCGTTGAACAGTGGCTTGTTGAGCTTTTTACATCTTTCAAAGACTCCCTGTAACCACTCCAGGTTCTTTTTCCAGCTCTCTTTGTGGTCTGGATTAAGCTTAACCAGAGTCTTAAAAGCATCTACTTCATCCTTGCATTCCTCTGGCTCGATAGCTAACTGGGCAAGCTGGCCTCGACCGCCATCAACTGGAATGGTATTAGTGTCCTCCAGTCTTCCGATAAGGAGAACATCCTCCCCCAGTAACTCCCTGAAGCCAGGACTCCTGAAGGCTATCTGATTGAATAGAGCAGCCGTAGGAAGCCCCTCCAGGGCCTTGGCAAATCTGCGGCACACTTCTTTTACATCCTCATCAGTACCTTTTCTGCTTTCACCAATGTGTTTGAGATAAGATGTAGTTAACTTGAGATAAGAGTTATGTTGATCGGAAGCAAAAACGTCCAAAGTGCCAGAAGGTGCGTATTTAGCTAATACCTTAAATATAGACTCTTCTACCTCAACACCGTCAGGAAATTTCGCCCAACTACCCATTTTCTTCCTCCTTTACATAGAAATATTTTACACACTTAAATGGTCAGTTACCCAGCGGTTTTGTATTTTACCAAATAGTTTCCACAGTTGCAAGTAAATAATTTATGCTTTCTCTCGGTACTGCCTCCACGAGCGCTACCCGCCAGAATTTTTTATTTCTTTTACATAACTTTTTTGATATAATAAATTTTGGATGCGCGTGGGTAACTTTTAACACTTTCTTTCGTCTATTATTATGGAAACAGACAATAAGGGTAAGACTCACCTGAAACAGATTTTAGAGAAAGCAAGGCGGCTTGACGAAATTGCTCTGGATACCTTAGCTCGAGAATATTACCCGATTATTTTTCGATATTTCCATTATCGCACAAAAACCAGAGAGGACGCCGAAGATTTGACCGGTGAGGTCTTCGTTAGAGTAGTAGGTTCAATAGAGACTCAAAAAGGAGACTTTGTAGCCTGGCTTTTTCGCATAGCAAAGAATTTGCTAATAGATTATTATAGAAAAAGAGGGAAGTTAAAAGAAATATCACTAGACCAGATGGCTATTGAACCATCACCAGCGTCCTATGAATATGAGAGAGATACTTTACATCCGGAAGATATCAAGAAGATGCTCAACTTACTTACTGATGAGCAAAAAGAGGTAATTACCCTGAAGTTCTTGGAGGACTATTCTAATAAGGATATCGCTAAGATTATGAATAAATCGATTGGGGCAGTCAAGGCCCTTCAATTTCGTGCCCTTTCAGCCCTCAGAGATATCTTAAAGAAAGAAGGTCAATAGCAAAAGAATGAAAAAACGAATTGAAGAACTACTCGATATCTGTTTACAGAAAATAAAGGAAGGCATACCTGTGGAAGAAATCCTGAGCCAGTATCCTTATTACGCAGATGAACTGAAGGAGTTACTGGCAACCGCAAAAAAGATAAAGGATGTTCCTTTGCCTGAGCCTTCCAATATAGGGATGGCTTCTTGTCTTGTTAGGCTTGGTGAGGCACTCCAATTACAGAAGCAAAAGCCCCGTAAAGCAAGAATATCTAGATTGCTCTATTTCCCATTCCCTGCCTGGGCAAAGGCATTGGTCTTTGCGGTAATAATTATCTTTATTTCCTGGGGGACGGTAACCCTCTCTGCCAATAGCCTCCCGGGAGATCTTCTCTACCCTATGAAATTTATGACTGAGAAGGTAAAGTTCTTCTTAACTGCTAACCCCGGGGGCAAAGTAGAACTACGCCTCATATATTCTGAGGAGAGGATGCAGGAGTTAGTAAGGCATCTTGACAAGAGGAGAGACCTTAACACTGAACTTCTTAAGGCAATGCTTGATGAGGCCACTTTGGCTTTAGAGCATATCTCCAGATTGCCTGACCCGGCAGGACCTGTCTATTTTTCAAGATTACAATACTTAAATGCCTATCAAAAGGACGTCCTGGAAAACCTCAAGCCTAAGGTCACATCACCCCAGCAAAAAGAAGAATTAGAAAATGCTATTCGACTGTGTGGAAACCGTACGCAGTGGATGAGTAGAATGAGAATTAAAGGAGTATGGCCAGGCAAATGGGGACCTCATTGTGACCGAAGATAGTTTTAAAGATTTTGCGTAACTTTTTGTGCGCTACATCGTCTTTTCATTTAAAGGAGGGCAATAGCGATGAGAAAGATACTACTTATCAGTTTGGCACTGGCTGTGGCTATTGGTTTAGCCACCACAGTCATCTTAAATGCACATACCCCCCGCTATTATGGTGACCAGGACGTCAAAACCGATATTAAAAACATCGACAAGGGCATACAGATTACAATAACCTCAGACGATCCTGAGATAGCCAAGGATATCCAGGAGAATGGCAGATGGTATAGGGATATCTCCCGGTATGGCGGCCACCACCATCCACATGCATATGGTCAACACCGCTATGGTTACAACCATGGATGCGGTGATCGGTATCGATAAGCTACCCGCAGGATATACAAGCGGGAATGGGTCAACCCCTTGCCCATCCCGCTCAACTCTTAAGTTACACAAAAAACAAAGGGCGATATAACAAAAAAGGTTGGCTTTCGGTTAACGAAAGCCAACCTTTAATACATGAAATTCGTTTACGGAGGTAAACTTTCTTCTGTTATTCTATCTGGATATCGGTCTCTTTTGATGTAGCTTCTTTCGTCTTGGGCAATTCAATCGTTAGAATGCCGTCCTTATAAGAAGCCTTGACCTTTTCTTTTTGCACTGCTACAGGTAACGGAAGAGTTCTATAGAAACTTCCATAGGCCCTTTCGCTATAGTAGTAGTCCTTTTCCTTTACTTCCTGTGCCTTCTTAGTCTCCCCTCTGATGCTCAAAACGTCACCATCAACACTCACCTTAACGTTTTTCTTGTCTATTCCAGGAAGTTCAACCTTAACTACAATGCGCTCCTTCTGGTCATAGACATCTATCGCTGGAGACCAAAATCTTTCTCCAAAAAGACCCAGGGCCGGTCTTCGCCGTGCCATCCTGCCAAAGAATCGGTCAAAAATACTGCCGATATCTGATAGCTCTCTAAAAGGCTCCCAAGGTATTAAGTTTGCCATGGTTACCACCTCCTACTGTGAATCTTTCAACAATTTTTTTGCCTTCACTAATTTAGATGCAGATTTTTAAAAAAAGATTCTACTTTTGGGGCAAGCTCAGTCTAGAAAAACGCCGCAGGGAGGAGTACCGTTGAAGAAAAGTGGATTGACTTTTAAGGTGGGTTATATTTCTTCCTCTTTTCTTAATTCTATTTCCAAAAATTCATATAATCTTATATGTACCTCTTCAGGAACTTCAATTTCTTCTTCTTCCATTTCTTTGCATAACTGAAGAGTCCTGTTAAATGTATTAAACAGAACCTTACAGCCAAAATCTTCACTCACCAGTTCATCAATTTCAGCGCAAATATCAGATTCCAATTCTTCGTCAAAATAATCGGTTAAAAGTTGGCAAAGCTTCTTGAAATCCATCATCCTCTGCTCCCGTATCCCTGGAAATATTGAGAAAGTTTGTCTCTTAAAAACAGACGCGCCCGGTGCAAGCGTGATTTCACTGCAGGCAGAGAAATTTTCAGCACATTAGCCACCTCTTCATTGGACAGACCATTAAGTCCTCTTAAGAGAAAAACCGTTTTATATTCCTCGGGAAGTGAATCTATTGCCTTTGATAAATTCTTCTTAACTTCTTCGTTTTCTAACGTTGCCAGAGGACTCTCTGACCAATCGTCGCGAAGTTCTCTTTTTATTTCATCTTCTTCTTTAGTTAAAATAGGTATATCCAGAGAGACCGTCTCTATCCTTTTTCCCTTGCGTTTTTTCATTAAACAGATATTCACGGCAATACGATAAAGCCAGGTAGAGAATTTAGCTTTACCTTTAAAACCTGCAAGTTTTCTAAAAGCCTGCAAGAATGTTTCCTGAAGGACATCGCTGGCATCTTCCTTATTGCCCATTATGCGATAAGCAAGATTATAAATCTTCTTCTCATATCTCTTGACAAGTTCCTCAAAAGATGGGTAATCGCCTTTTTGGGATTTTTTGACTAAAATCTCATCCGAAACCAGCATCAATCCCTCGCTTATTTAGATGAAATATTCCTTGGGAGGATTCACCTATTTTCATCATGCTCTTTCTGTGGGAGAAGAATGGGGTGGGGAAAGATTCTTTGATGGCATCTACAGTATACCCACACGTTTTCTTTCGGCTAATAAAATAATATGTTTTAACTCTTCGATATTCCGCGCTTTTAGCCAGTTCTTGTCAAAATCTTTGTCCTGGGCAATCTGGGCAATAGCTGCCAAGGCACGGAGGTGGAAATTTCGTTCATCGGAAGAGCCCACCAGAACAAACATAGTGTACACCAACTCCTGTGTATCAGGAAAAACAATTCCTTTTCTGCAGCGCACTATTAAGATGTCAAACTTGCCGCTACCTTTGACAACGACGTGGGGGAGCGCCAGTCCGGGAGCAACTACCGTGCTCGATTGTCTTTCTCTTTTCATAAAAAGATTGAATAGGGTTTTTTCGTCTATCTGTAATCGCCTGGATAGAACATTTGCCACTATTTTAAACATGTCTTCAGCCATAAATTTTTCAGTGGCAGCTGGGTCGTAGTCCAAAACTTCACATCTCCTTATGAGGCGGTCAAATCTATCTTCCACAATTTCATCCCGCTCAACTATAATCTCTTTTAACTCCTCCGGTAAGGTGGCGTCAACTAACTCTCTGGCAGTAACTCGCTCAATAACATGCACCAGTGCCGCTTGACGACTTACTCTGTTTCTAGCGTAAACTAGGTACCATACCAGTCCGCAAACGATAAAAATTCCAGTTATGGAAAGAGGAACCCTGCCCATTTCAAAAATAAGAAATCCATATCCCACAATTCCTATTATCTGAATCCAGGGGTAGAGAGGAGAACGAAATTTTGGCCGATAACTCTGTATCTTGCTTTCTCGCATAACAATAAGGGATAAATTTACAAACATAAACAATAGAATTTTTAGCGTAGATGCTGTCTTGACCAAATCTTCCAGACTTAAGAATAAGATAACTATAATCATAAAAGTAGTAGTAAAAATTATGGAAAGATGGGGGGTTTTAAACCTGGCACTCATCCTCTGAAAAAATTTAGGTAACAGGTAATCCCTGCTCATAGCCATAGAATTCCGGGAGGCGGTTAAGATACCAGCATTGGCCGTGGAGACGAAGGCCAAAAAGGCAGCAAAGGCCAGTACCACGCTCCCTAAATTTCCCATAAAAGTGCTGGCGCCAAGGGAAACGGGAGTAAGAGAATGGGAAAGCTCTGAAGAAGTGATCAGTCCTACTGTTATAAACACAACCAGAGCGTAAAGAATCATCACAATGGTAAAGGCAAGAAACATTCCTAAGGGGATATTGCGCCCCGGATTTTTTACCTCTTCGGCAACACTGCATATCTTTGTTAAACCTCCAAAGGAAACAAAAACAAGACCGGCAGTAGCGAAAACCGAAGCCCAACCAAAAGGTATGAACGGAGCATATCGCTGTGGATGAATAAATAGAAGGCCACGAAAGACATATAAGAGGAGTATACCGATAAGAGAGAGGACCAATGCTATCTGTAATCTGCCTGTCTCTCTGACCCCGATGATATTGACAAACATAAAGAAGAGACAGCATCCTACAGCAATAAGTTTTATTTGTGTTCCTGTTACAGCGGGGTAAACCAGCGTGGCAAATATGCCCATTCCCATAAGGGCAAAGGCGCTTTTGAAACTTAAGGAAAACCAACTGGCAAGTCCCCCCACAGTGCCTATGGGGGCTCCCATACTTCTCTCAATAAAGAAATAGACTCCTCCTGCCTTGGGCATAGCGGTAATCAGTTCCGCCTTGGCAAGCATGGCTGGCAAGACGAGAATCCCTGCTAAAATATAAGAGAAGACTACAGCGGGCCCGGTCTTGGCAAATGCCAGAGCGGGCAAAATAAATAATCCCGAACTAATCATTGCTCCCGAAGCAATAGAGAAGACATCGAGTAGACCGAGTTTCCTTGCCAATTTTTCTTCCATAATTTATTAAGTAACTCCTGTTATTAAAATGGGAACATATTATACCAATTCAAGAAAACAAAATAAAGAAAATTTTACCTTCCTAGTCAATGCGCTACTCCGAAGCTGGGCATAATTCCTTCCTCATATTTTCCAACTTCCCGAAGCAGACAAGCCTATCGCCTAAAATAATATTTGTATCTGCCGGAGGGTTAGGAATTGTCTCTCCTTTTCTCTCCACAGCCAGAACCAGAATATCCTGATGTCTTAATTCTGAATCAAGAAGTGTTTTGTCCAATACAGGACTACCTTTACAGACTTCGATACTGGACACACCGTAGCCACCGGTAGCCACTAAAAGCTCCTGGAAAGAGACAGGTTTAACAATTTCTTTGGTTATCATACGCGTTTTCAAAAATAATGTCAATTTTGCGGCAAATCTTGAGCGAGTAGAAATCTTATAAATGGTATAAACAGCAAATATTATAATTACGAAATTTATCCAGGGCAACGAGCTCGATGGAATAAGAGTATGTAAGAAAGGAATGGCAAATTTAGGCATAGTAGTGACCGGTCTTAATGAATTAGCAAATGTGGCAATCAAAGTAACCAGACCCGCATGACCAAGCACAATAAGCGTCGAGGCGATACGGCGTCTTTGAGGGTGGCCAGTGATCAATTCCGCTTCTTTTGTGGTAAATCCCGTTGCCGTAAAGCAGGAAAGAGCCTGAAATTTAGCTAAAGACCATTCCAGACCCGTTAATTGAAATGCAATAGCACCTATTCTTACTACTATGAATGACACAATAAGCACAATAATAAATAACAGTAAATTCATGCCTACCTCCTTTTGCTCTAGAGCCATCTCTTTCTTCTGAAATATATAAACATAGATATGCCAACAAAAACCATAAGGGACAAAGCGACAAAATAGCCCCAGCGCCATCCAAGTTCCGGCATATATTTGAAATTCATTCCATAAATTCCTGCCAAAAAAGTCAAGGGAATAAATATGGTGGCTATTATTGTCAAAAGCTTCATCACTTCGTTCATTCTATTGCTAATGCTGGAAAGATAAATATCGAGCATTCCCGAGACCATGTCCCTGAACGTCTCTATAGTGTCAATCACCTGAATAGTGTGGTCGTAAACATCTCGCAAGAAAACGCGTGTAGACTCTCCAATCAGCGCAGAATCTCCACGCTGTAAACCACTGACTACTTCTCTCAAAGGCCACACTGATTTGCGCAAAAAAATTGTGTCTCTTTTCAAATTGTGGATTGTCTGTAAGGTCTCAGGCGTCGGTTTCGTCACTAGCTCTTCTTCCATTCCTTCTATCTTTTCTCCGATTTTCTCCAGAATCAAGAAGTAGCTATCAACAGTCGCATCTATCAGACCGTAGGCCAGGTAGTCTGCACCCATCTTCCTTATTTTGCCTTTTGCATTCCTGATTCTGTCTCTTATAGGATTGAACACATCTCCCTCTCTTTCCTGGAAAGAAATAACAAAATTGGAACCCAATATTAAACTGACCTGCTCCCCTTCTATCTCTTTCTTTTTCTCATCATAATAAAGCATTTTTAACACAACAAAAATGTAACTTCCAAAATCCTCCATCTTGGGACGTTGCCCTGTATTTACAATGTCTTCCAAAATAAGCGGATGCAAGTCAAACCTTTTGCCCAGCTTTTCTATGATTTCTATATCGTGAACACCGTCTATGTTTATCCAGGTTACTGTGGGTTTATCCTTAAGAGGAAAACACTCCTCAATTGTTTTCAAATATTTTTCCTGGAACTGGCTTTCGTCATAATCAATCACGGTAATTTTCACTTTCTCCGCCTTCATATCTCCTATAAACACCGGCGTCCCCGGAGCAAGGCCCGCGCTTTTAGAAGTTTTCTTAATTAGTTTTTTAGGCATATTTTACCTCTCCCTATCTCAGATTCACATATAAAAATGGTTACTCTGACTTTTTTATTCTTTTAATATCCTGGGAAATGAAATAGAAGCAAGGAATCACAATCAGTGTAAGACCGGTGGAAAACATCAGGCCCCAGCCAATAGCAAGCGCCATAGGTCTTAAAAATGGGTCCAATCCCCCAATACCATAGGCGACTGTAGCGATACCACAAACTGTGGTAAGTGTAGTAAGCATAATAGGCCGGAAACGAAGCCTTGCTGCTTCTATGACAGCGTCCTGGATAGACATTCTTCCACGCCTTTTATTCACAAAATCAACAAGAACAATAGAATCATTTACCACAACGCCGGACAAACCGATAAAACCTACCATAGCAAGAAAACTGAGCGGCTCACTATGTATAACTAGCGCTATGAGCACACCAATCAAACCGAAAGGAATCGTAAACATAACCACAAAAGGTTGAATCAGGGAGTTAAATTGCGTGGCCAGGATCAAATAGATAAGAATTGCAGCTATCAGGAACGCTTTGAACAGGCTTCTCACAGAATCCATAGTTTCCTTGCGTTCACCACTGAAAGCGAGACTATTCCCGGGATACTGGACAGGTATATCCTTAAACTCTTCATCTACCCTTTTATTTGCCTCCAGTGAGGTAATATTTTTCGTATCCACATCTGCCGTTACTGATATGAATCTTTTTCCGTCAACATGTTTAATAGAACGTAATCTTTGAGTATAGTTTAATTTTGCCACTTTTTTGAGAGGTATGAGGTTATTAAATCTATTGGCAACGACAATTTTGTCAAAGATGCTCGGGTCAGACTTCTGCTCCTCAGGAAGTCTCACCAGCACCCGAATCTCCTTTTCTGCCGTTTCCCTTTTTATAGTAGTGGCAACAACTCCCGAGAAAGCAGCCCTTATTGCAAATGCAATCTGGGAATTGGTCAAAAACGCCCTCTGTGCTTGCTTCTCGTCTATGATTACCTGAATTTCCTCAGCCCCAAGATTATAATTGTCAGCGACATCAACCACGCCGTCTATTTTTGAAATGAATGTTTTTATCCTATCTGTTATTTTCTTCAAAGTGCCAAATTCCTCTCCCACGACCCTGGCGTCAATAGCACTCCCCACCGGTGGTCCGCTGGTCAAACGCTCAAAATATATTTTTTCCACTCCTTGTGGTTTTAGTTCTTCCGTAAGAGATTCTATTTTGGGTCTTAATCCTTCTATAATATTCTGAACCGTTTCTTTTCTGGTGCAAGCCGAAGTTAAATAAACATTAATTTGCGCAAAGTTACTGCCATTTTTTGCAGCGGGATCATACGCTCCTTCCTCTCCAATCTTGCCCACAAAAGTCTCATATGCATCAAGACATGTGATAGGAATTCCATCTACAATTTTTTCTACGTTTCCTATTAAGATATTTGTTTTTTCCAGGGAAACATCTGTCCTGGCTTCCAGCCGAATCATAAAAACTTCATCAGCCGTTGCAGGAAAAAGTATTAAAGGGATGAAGAATCTGGCTAAAAGGAAAGAGCCTATTAAAAGTATTATAACGGATAAAAGAACCTTGTAACGGTTATTTATTGCTTTTCTCAAAATAACGGTATATTTGTTAAGGACCCATTTGAACCACTTACCCTTTTCTTTTCCTGAATGTTGTCTAACCGGCCGTGCAAAATCTGCAAGATGAGAAGGTAATATTATAAAAGCTTCCGTAATAGAAGCTGCCAGAGCAATTATTATAATAAGGGGAACGTATTTTGCAAAATTCCCTATCATTCCTCTCATAAAAAGCAGCGGAGAAAAGGCAACGATGGAAGTTAGAACTGTGGCAATGACCGGACGCGCCACTTCTCCCGCTCCCTTAACCACTGCTTCCCGGGGATGGATTCCCTGTTCAATGTAGCGATAACTGTTTTCCGCAATAATTATCCCGTCATCGACAACGATGCCCAGAACAATTATCAATCCCATAAGCGTCAGCAGATTGATCGTCAGGCCAAAATAACTCATAACCATAAAGGTAATTAAGAATGAGATGGGTATGCCCAGAGCTGTCATAAGGGCAGATGCGGGCTTCAGGAAAAGAAATAATAGAATCATCACAAAAATAAATCCAATAATTCCATTTGTAGACAAAACACTTAATCGTCTATTAACATAGTAGGAGATATCGTTGAAAACTGCTATACGAAGATTTTCAGGAATTTCCTTTTCGAACTGCTTGATCTCTTTACGCACGGCGTCAACAATCTTGATTATGTCTCCGGTTTCTCTTTTTATCACGGTCAAAACTATTGAACGCATTCCAAAAACTTTGGTAATCGTCTCTTCTTCGGAAAATGCTCCTTTCACTCTAGCCACATCTTTTACTCTCACCAAGTTCCCCAGATCGTCCGATCTTATTACCGTGTTTTCAATATTTTCTTTTGTTTCCAATTCACCTTTTACTTTTACCAGATATTCCTTCCCCCGGTACTTAAATTTTCCCCCCGGTATGTCGACATTCTGAAGCCTTAGGCTTTCTGCCATTTCAGAAAACGAAATATTGTACTCCCGCATATTTTCTATGTCTGGTTCTACCCAGAACTCTTCGTCCCGCCATCCAGACCTGGCGACAGTAGAGACTCCTTCAATATCAGAAAGTACATCCCGAAGTTCGTCAGCATATTGGCGCAAAGTACTCTCTTCAACATCCCCACTTAAGGATATCTTAATTACTGGCATTTTTGCCATTGTTATTTCTGTAACTATTGGCCTATCAGTAACGTCCTGGGGAAGGTCGGTGACCCTGTCCACAGCCCGCTGAATATCATTCACTACTTTCTGCATATTCCTGACGTCACTTTCTACCTTTATCAAAATTGTGGATAACCCATCGTCAGACGAAGAGAGAATCTCTTCAATATTTTCCACTTCTTTTAGCTCTTTCTCCAGAGGAACGGTAACCAACTTTTCTACTTTTTCTGCAGAAGTGCCTCTAAATGGGGTTACAACTGTTACAATATTGAGCGCAATGGGTGGGAATGCTTCTCTTCTGAGATTGAACAGGGAAAAGAAACCAAACACGATGATAGCCACTGACAAAAGATTAACAAAAAGTGAATTTTTTACAGAGAATTGAGCAATTTTCATAGCGGGCCTTTCCAATACTTGCCCAGTAGCGTATTCTTTGTCAAATCAAGATTGACTACACTATGTCTGTAATTGAACAATGCCAGGGCGAGAGAAATCTGCGCATTCAATAGGTCTTCCTCATAGCGCACCAGTATATCCGAGCTTGTGCGCGCGTATCTCAAACGCCTTTTTTCCTCCTCCAATTTTGCCCTCTGTAACTTTAGAATATCATAAGATTTTTCTAAGTTACTTCTCAGAGTGTTAACTTCATTAACTCTGTTATGCACCTCTTTCAGTATGAATCTCTCTATCTGTTTTAATGATAGTAACAATTGTTCTTTGCGGAGCTCTGTTTCCTCCAATTCAGATTTTGCATAGCGATTACCCAAGGGCCTACTTACACTGAGTCCCAGAAAAAATTCGGTCTGATTCTTGCTGAATACCTCTCCCCAGGATTCAGCGAAACTAGTGTCAAGGCCATTTCNNCTTTTATTTCTACGCTCAAATCATTCATTTTAATAAGATTTTTTGATCGCAGATAGTCGCGCCGGTTGGCAACGGCTTCTCTTAAAGACTCATGGAGATCTACATCTACCGGTTCTACCTCCAATCTGTCAGTAGGACTAAAACATATAGATACGTCCTCTTTGTTCAATAAAAATAGAAGTTCCTTGTTTGCCTTCTCCCTCTCCAAATCGGCCAGCAGAACATCACTTTCCCTTATTTTTACATTGGCCTCAATAGCTAAAAGGTCAGATTTTTCTACCAGATTCAATTTATACTTATCCTGGTAAATGCCGTATAATTTCTTTGCTTCATTCAACATATCCTTCTTTATGCGTAACTCTTCGCACCTGAGCACAAGACTCCAGTAGGCCATATGAACCTGGTAAAGAGCATTTTCTATTTCATCTAATGAAGTATATTCCGCATTTTCAATATCAATTTTGTTTATTTCGATTCCTTTTCTCTCGGCCAGGCCAAACAAATTTTTCCCCAGGGGTTGCACCAGAGATAATCCTAATGAGGATTCGTTATAAGGATTAATGTCAGCAAAGGGAGAATCAGAATCTACTCTTGCAATTTGGGCATCCAGTTGAAGCATCGTACCCGTAGCATATTTCTTCTCCAAACTAAGTCCATAATTGCTACCCATCTGTTTTGTTCCCAGAAAAGAGGAAGCCTGGTCCTTCTGACTGTCAACATAGTACGCTTCTCCTCTGAGCAAAGGGTCAAAAATCGATTCAGCTTTGTTAAGCGATTTTCTTTTCACATAAGCATCAAATTTTGCAATCTGAATATCAAGGGAATTTTCCAGTGCTAGTTGCGTAACTTCATCAATGGAGATATCCACAATCTCAGCCTTCACTTCCTTTATTTCTTCTGCCAAAGGAACTTTCCCCGAACATATTACTCCCAACAGCAACGATATAAAGATAATATTCTTGATATTCCTCATAAGACCACTCCCCTATCAGGTGATTTTACGTTTTACTTTCTCCCATTCCTCTATTCCTCCCTCTACCAATCTAAATATAGGATGACATTTGATTTTCCGAACAGTAGAAAGCTCCTGATATTTAATAGAATCCCGCGTTTTCAATCTGGTACAAAGCAGGTCGAATTCGTATTTTAGCTGCGCCCTGGCAACAGGAATTCTGTTCATGGCGTAAACTCTACCAATTTTACTTCTATCAAAATTGTAGCCCCTCCCTTTTGCTTCTTCCCATACTCCCATTAAATAATTTTCTATGGCTTTTTCGGGAGCTGCAGAATTCCTGAATCTTTCCAGCTGCGGATGGTTCTTGAATGCTTTTACCCGTCCGGCTATGACTTTCTGTGCTAACAGAGCTTCTCTCCATAAAGCTATTAGACCTCTTGTATCCAAATATTTGGGGTGTAGACTCCATAGTCTCATAGGTTATCTATTCGTTTACGTCAACTTTCTATTTTCTTCGGCTGGCAAAGATATTCCGCCTTCACCGCAGTGCGGCCACAACTATTGCAGATATAAGTAAGTTCTCTAACTTTCTCGTTACAAAGATGTCTTTCGTCGGGAATCAGCGCCCCACACCAGTCACATCTCTTATCTTCCGCCGCCACTGGCAGGCAAAGATGCCCTTCCTCTCCCGTAGGCTGCAAGCAAGTCGGGCAAACTTGTCGAACTTCTTCATCCCCGGCTCGTTTCTTCTCTTCGCTTTCAATGGCCACTTTTATCTTTACCTGAAATTCCTTGAATTTTCCTTCCCGAACCGCTCCTCTCTGTTCCACTATCTCAAAAAAATGTGCCTTCTCACCGGAATCAAGAATTCTATTTATGGCATCTTTCACTGCTTCCGAAAAACCTACCTCAGAAGTTCCAATAATCTCTACCATTCTAAACATAAATTTCCTCCTTTACTACCCCACGACGTCCCAAGGCAACTTAAAATTATACAACTTGGAAATCAAGAAATCAATAGCACAGTCGCTAACTACAAACCCATGAAAACCGGACTACAGAGGAAAACTCCAATGGCAATTTCCCGGTTTTCTCGTCTGGGAACTGTCATTCAGCGCTCTCGTTTTCCATTTTTGAGACTATTCTACGCGAGTGGGAAAAAAGTCAAAAAAAAGTGGAATATTGCTATTGTGAGGGAGGGATAGTCTGGTGAGCTATGTTGCAAGATAATCGACTCGTCCTATTTATCATATCTATTTGCGGAGGGATGCTTTGGAAAAAATGTATTCGGGTATTTCCACATCAAACTCGATGGAATCGATGATAAATTCTGTCCCCTCACCACTCTTTAACACATCTTTAAAAACCATTCTTTTAGGATACCAGCGCTTGCCGACCTTAAACACTTCCTTGATAACAAACCTTTTTAAAAGTTTGCCACCCTTGGCAAAAAGCTCTTCTTTCAGGGGAAGATACCGTTCCATATCTACCCACATTTTTCGCCGGTAGTAAGCTACGCCTTCCTTCTTTGCCAAAAGTTCAAGAATATAGCAATCTCGGCCATCTATATTCTCGTCCCCCGTCAGTTGGGCATTATAAATATTACTCAGCACCGGGTCTTCCATATAATCTTCATATGATAAGTCAGAACCCATCACCGAACGCTTCAACATATGACCTGCTATTTTGATTATCCGGTCTGTCGAAGGTGAGTATATCCATAATTCATCACCAAGCTTTAGCATTTTTGTACCTTTTTCGCGGGCGGGCGAGAGGTACTCGGTAAAAGCTTTGTCCACACCCTGTATCCAGGACTCAGCCTGCAACGTGCGGGTTGCCCGGCGACCTTTTATCACCATGGTAGAGGTAGCCCTGTGGTTTTCTGCGGTATAATTCTCATCCACTCTTTCCAGAATAGCTCTCCCCGAAGGCTCCTGTCCATAAACAACAGCGCAACTTATTAGCAAAATAAGGAGAATCAATTTTTTCATACTTCCAACTCCTTAAATAATTGTGAAGTCTGTCTCCTGTAAATTCCAATTCCCGCAAACATCGTGCCCACCACCGAGGCAACAAGACCAGGCACAAATCCAATAACATAACTCCATCCCGTTACCCGCGCGCGGATAACATTAGACAAAAGCATAGTAGATTTTTGCATTATAGCTCCAAAATCGATTCCTGTATATTGCAGGTAATAAGAAATAGCTAAACCGAACACTGTTCCCAGGATAGAGCCGATAAAACCGATGATGATTGATTCATAAATCATCCAGCGGTAGAGACTCCCTTTCGGCTCCCCCATAGCCAGACGAACACCTATTTCACCATAACGGCGCAGACCATTTATCAAACCGGAATTCCACAGAACGATGGACATCACCACTACGAAAATGAGAACTATTATCCCTCCGAAAACATCGACCAAATCGAGATATTCTCCCATCCCACTATGCTGGCTCAAACTGAGCATTAGAGGAGAAAATTCATCGTCAACTCGGGAAAATTTATCATTGAATCTTTGAGTCAATGTCAGCATAGTACCATCATCGTAGCGCATATTTTCAGAATAACCGACAATCTCGCTTGCCCCATCTTCCATATCCAGGGCAGACTGAACATCTTTAACATCAGCAATAACGGCACCTCTATCCATTACTGTTATGCCAAAACGAACAGTGCCGGAAACTTTGAAATTATACATAGCCATAGCGCCGTTCATTGTGGAACCGATTAGAGTAGCCGCCTCACCTATTTCCACGCCCAGTTTTTTTGCAAATTCTTCGCTGATTAAGATTTCGTTTCCACTTTGGGGCATTCTTCCCCGCACCACGGCACTCTCTAAATTCAATATATCTCTCTCCGGAGATTCCGGGCTGAGTAAATCTACTCCCAATCCCATTACCGGACCCTGCGCGCGCGTCTCGCCTTGCTCATCAGGAATGTCCAGCAACCCTCCAAAGCGAACTCGCGGTGTCCATACCATATTTCTCTCACTGCTTCGTAATCTTTCCACCAGACTATTAACCCCCAAAAGAGCCAGATCATTGGGTGTCTGGTCAGCCATCTCTTCATAAGCCCGGGTCATAATTTTTACGTGACCTGTGTCGAATTTGGCATTGGAACTAATCAGATCATCCATTGTGCCTTTCATAAAGCTATAAAGGAATACGGTCAAGAAAGCGCCTGCACTCACCATCAAAACAGGAAACAGACTCCGGGAACGGTCTCTCATTAAACCTTTTATTAAAAATCTAATCATGATATTTTCCCTTTCAAAGCTTCTGTTGGCTTCATTTTTGAAATCTTTCTCGTGGGCAAGTAACTTACGATTGTTACAGTTGCCATAACGATAAGTACCGTACCCAAAACAAGAGCGACAGAGTACGAGGGGAACAACCTCTCGGCCAGGGCAAAACCATACTCTTCTGTAGCTTGGGGTACCTTCATCCCTATCTTACTATAGAAGGTTATCCAGGGGATTCCATAGATTGCCCCTATGCCAATGGCAAGAATCCCGTGCATTGCTCCTTCCAGAGTAAATAGAGATATCACTTGACGTCGCGTCATACCCAGAGCAATGAGAGTGCCTATCTCCTTCCTGCGCTTAAAAATAGAGAGGACCTGCGTATCAAAAATAGCCAGCATTGCCAGAAAAAGCAATACAACATACAGGATACTTGCGCTAATTCTTTTTGATCTCACCATCTGGTTAATATCAGTCAGGAGAAATTTCTGGTCCTTGAATTTCCAATCGGATACATCTTTCTGACCCTGCACATTTTGACTTACTACAATTATCGTCGCCTCATCTTTCATACCGGTCATTTTCTGCAACTCTGCAAGGGGAACCCATAACTGCCCTTTATCAATGACCACTACTTCTGTATTCATAATTTCCACTATCTTACCTTCCACAGCGTCAAAAGTTCCCTGGACGTCTCTCCAGCGAATCGTTAAATAGTCACCGATATCAAGAGAAGTGCTTCTTGCCATGCGTCTTCCGATTAACACGGGTAAGGCATCTTCTTCTTTACCCAGGCTCGCTGAGGGTATTCCCAGAATTTTCTGCCCGGGCTCAATCCCTTTCAGGAGCACTGTTTGCACTCTTCCTTCAGGATAGATTGCTGCCTGCCTGATTAAGATAGGCGTGGCTTTTTTGTCTTCTATCAAACTGCTAAGCTCTGCTGGTATCGGGCCGTGGCTCTCATCGTAAGAGAGAGGGTCAAAGGGATCATAATTTTTGTGCCAGTACTGGCCGCCAGCAATCTCATCTTCAATCACTGCCCGGGACCCGTGTTTCAGCATTCCCGTAAAAATACCCTGATGCCAGATAATAAGAACATAAGCAAGCGAAAGGACTGCCACGTTGAGCCAGGTTCTAAGACCGGCTCCCTTGAGATTTCGATATGCTAATTTTAGCGCTAACATTTTTTCACTCCCTTTTGTTCCCTTTCCTCCTGTGGGAGAGGGTTAGGGTGAGGGGATTTACCTAATGTATAATTTCATCTCTGGCAACCTGGCCATCGACTAAATAGATTTTTCTTTCTAAATAGCGGATTACCTTCTCATCATGCGTGGCAAAAATAAAAGTAGTCTTCAATTCCTTATTCAATTTGACCATTCTTTCCAATATATTGTATGAATTTTCAGCATCCAGATTAGCCGTAGGTTCGTCAGCAAGAACCAGCTCCGGTTGTTTCACAATAGCGCGGGCAACTGCCACGCGCTGCGACTCTCCTCCGGAAAGCTGCGCCGGTCTGGAGTCAACCTTATCGGTCATGCCCAGCCATTCCAGAGCATCCATTACTTTTTTCTTTCTTTCTTTTTCAGGCATCTTCATGATGAGCAGGGGAAACTCGACATTTTCAAAGACCGTATATACCGGTAACAAATTATACGTTTGAAAAATAAAGCCCATATGCCGACTGCGAAGCCGAGCAGCTTCCCTGTGAGACAATTTCTCTATCTTTTTGCCTAATACGGTGGCACTTCCCTCGGACGGAATATCGAGTGAACCGATAATATTTAAAAGAGTTGTTTTTCCCGAGCCACTGGGACCAATAATGCCTGAGTACTCTCCTTTTTCAAATTGGAGATTAATATTTTTTAGCGCCGTAAATTGACTCTTTCCCATAGGATAACGCTTCACCAGATTCTCAATTTCCACCAGATTCATATTATTCTCCTTTCTTACTTCAATGGTTATATGTAAGCATGCACAGAAAGCCTGTACCACCGTACAGACCAGCCTCCTCTTCTCTGTTGGAAAAAACACTAAGATTAATCATCCATTTGTCATAAGCCCGCTGCCAGTCAACGAACGTATAAATTCTCTCCTCTTTCCAATCATAATACCATATGGCATTAACGCTATCCAGCAAGGTTACGCTGAAATCTACCGACAAAGCAGAGAACCTGTTAACATCCTCCTGCTTAAATAGTTCCGCTCCAGATGACTCGATAAAATGTTCAAATAGAGCATGGATACCCGGCCCTATTGCAAAAGTATAATCCGTACCAACAGTCAAAAATTCCTGCCACAAATCTTCCTTTCTATTTATATTTATATTGCCTGCTACCGCTTCAAACCATAAGCCCACACCTATATCCCAGTTACCGTCAAGTCCAAACCTATTCTCAGAACCTTTAGCCAGCTCGGGTTTGTGAGACATCTTCCTTTTCCAGTCCTCAGAGTCGAGATACCTGCGGTGAAAAGTGAACGCTATTTCTCCACTGGGCAGAGGATGTTGAAAACGGCCTCCGAATTCCAATCTATGTTCATCTGTCTTAAATGTCTCCAGTCCCTTAAGTTCATTATTGCCATACAAGCCCCACACCCAGATGTTCGCATTGTTCAGGAAATAATACCGGCCGAGTAAACCATAAACCCCTGCAGTCAGCTGCAGCGGGTCGCGTACATCCACCTGGTCGAACCACATCAATGAGCGGAGAATTTTTGCCGGCCCAAAATTTATCTTCTGCAGGCCAAGCCGCACCTCCAGATGTGAAGTCGCGTAACGCGCCCACAAGCGGTAAAGCTTCAACTGAGCATTATCTACAAAATCTTTCACAGAATCGAATGGCGCCCAGCCAAAAAGATTGAGCGAAATCTCACCATCAATATCCTTCCCTTCAGCCAAGGGATGGGAAACTCTCATTTCAGGAATATACCTAATACCAAATTGCCGGCCTTGATTAATCACTGCCCAGGCTGAGGCCTCTCCATTCACCATAATCTCTTCAGCTCTCAAACCGTCACTGCATAATGATGCCAGCATAAATATAGATAATAATAAGAATATCCCTTTCATAAGCAAGAAAACTTAGTGGTTTCCGTGTACAACCAACGATATGAATACACCAATCAAACCGAAAAATATCATTGATTTGAGGAGAGCTCAAACACAACAATCGTCTCTAAAGGTTAGTAAGAATTATACAACATAGAAAATAAAAAATCAATGCGCCCTTACTAACTACAGGCGCCAAGCAATTTCACTACAGAGCAAAACCGCGATAGTAATTTCTCGGTATCTTCGTCTAAAAACCACCGTTGTTCGCTCTCCTTTTCCATTCCTGAGACCATTTTATACAAGTGGAAAAAAGTCAAAAGAAAGCGGAATATTAGTATTGTAATGGAACCTGTTTTTCATATAATGATAAATGAGGGAGGGTTTAATTCAAAAATTTTTCCCAGGAAAAACGAAATCATAAGGAGGAAGAGAATGAAGAAATCAACTCTTTTGATTGTAGCCGGGATTTTACTGATTACTTTGTTGCTTTATGGATGCACAAGAAAAGAACATGGCCAGGAAATGAAACCTGTGGCTGAACAGGAGAGTGCAATGACTGAATACGCTGAGGAGGTTGAACTGAAAGAGCGTGAAAAGAGAGTATCAGAATCCGATGAGGAATATTCCGGGAACAAGGTGAACGGAGTCAGAGAGATCAAGATTGAGGCTCGCCAGTTTGCTTTTGAGCCGGTTACAATTGTTGTCAAAAAGGGCGAGAGAGTAAGACTTATTGCTAAAAGCTTAGACGTCACCCACGGCCTGGGAATCGAAGCATACAATATCGACCAGAAACTTCCTCCTGGCCAGGAAAAGTTCATAGAGTTTACTGCTGTCAAATCAGGAAAATTCCATTTTCACTGCTCTGTTTATTGTGGCACAGGTCATGGAAAGATGCATGGGACATTGATTGTAAAAGAATAGCTGCCATGAATATAGTGGAAAAAATATGGAAGACAAATATAAAAAACCAGCTGATACTGGTGCTGTCTATTTTCGCTGCTGTTGGAATGTTTCAGCTTGGAATAAGGAATTCCCTCCCCCAGTTAGTAATAAGCGTTACCACTGCTATTGGGCTCGATTCCCTAATTATATATAAAAAATTGAAGAAGCCATTTTTCTCTACCAGCGCTTTAATATCAGGCCTCATAATCGCCTTAGCACTCCCACCTGGTATCGCCTGGCATATTCCCCTATCTGCTGCATCCATTGCCATATTTTCCAAACATACTATCCACATAAGAGGAAGGCACAACTTTAACCCGGCAAATTTCGGTCTCCTCCTTTCTATGTTTATTTTTGGAACATATTTAGCCTGGTGGGGAGCTACTAACACCTGGCTTGTTCTCCTTTTGGGGACACTTATCACCTACAGGTTCAAACGAATCCATCTGGTGCTGAGCTTTTTCATAACGCAATCCATTCTATTGGGGACTTATTTTGTGTTGAAAGGAGAACCTTTCCTAAATAGTATATTAATGATTAACCTGTTCTTTATCTTTGTGATGTTAATTGAGCCAAAGACTTCGCCCATTCATCGCAAAGGAAGAATTATCTACGGCGTTCTAACCGGAGCTTTTTCTTCGGTCTTAATTGCCACTATTCCCACCTTAGACCCATCAGTAGTGGCATTGGCTCTATCCAATCTATTAGTTCCTGTCATTAATAGCAAAGTTAAAGAGTGAAAAGGAAGGATTTAGTCTAGTTTTTAGTGCGGTCTGGCGTCGGCCATTCTGCTTTTGAGGCAGGGGCTACCACTGATACTGTATCCCGAAGTCATACCACCCGACTGATGCGCCCGTTGACCTGCCTTCATATTCCCAGGCAAGGCGAACCAGAAAAGCACTTACACTTCTGTGCCGGGTTTCAATCCTCCGCACATAAGCGGAGAACCTTCTGGTCTGGTCGGGAGCGTCTCTTTATTTCGTGTAAATTTTTGGGCGAAAAGATTCTTAGTCTCGGGTGGGTATTTTAGGAAGATTTAAATGATGTGGCAGTCTAATAAAAGACATAAGAAAAGATAGAACCTATCTTTCCTCTTTGATAAGATTTTCGATCTTCTTCTTCAATATCTCAAAATCAAACGGTTTAAAAATAAAATCCCGGGCTCCAGAACGTAGTGAATCTACTTGTGCAATTTCATCGGTCAGAACGCTCATATGAATTACCGGAATGTTTTTAAGATCTTCTTGGGAATTTAACCATTGGCAGAATTCTATCCCTGTAGCGTCAGGTAACATAATATCTACTAACATCAGGATAGGTCGATTTGAGGAAAGCCACTCTTTGGCTGTTATTGCATTTGTTTTTGTTTCAGCCTGATAACCAAGCTTTTTCATATATACTAAGAGCAGCTTTTGTATTTTCTCATCATCCTCTACTATCAGAACTCTTTTATTTTCCATTATCTTTCTCTCTTTCAAAAAGTGGAGTTGATAATCTAAAATGGGAATTTACCGCAACCAGTAAACTTCTAATTGACAAAAGCTTTTTTTGAACTTCTGCAAGTTCTTTGATTGAATGTTTTTTCTCAAGTGTCCTATGACATTGACCCAGCTGTTCTAAAACCCCATTAATAATCTTTTGATCGCGATGAAGTAATTTATTTAATACAAGCATCGTTTCATTGAATTCTTTAACAAAATCTTTGAGCATACTTCCGCGACGTAATTGAATATTGCGGAAGTTACCCCTTCTTATTTCCTGCAACCCTTTACGCACTCGAAATAAAGGGCCAGCTACTTTATGGGACAAATATATACCCAATAGGAAATTGCCCCCTATCAAAACCAATAAAATCAAAATTAACGTCTTAAAAAAATCCATAACCATGTTACTTTGCTTCCAATCGGAGACAATAGTCGAAAGACGAGATATTCCCCAGCTAATAAAAATTCCTTCTATCAAAACAATAAAAATTATTATCAAAACAAACCAAAACTGTAATTCCGGCTCAACAATATATCGTTCTCTGAATTGTTTCTTTCTCATATTTTTAACGATTGTTAACAAAAATCTCTACTCTTTCCAATGATTCTTCAGAAATTTCCCCCTGACAAAATATGTCTGCCTCTGAGCGAACAAGCATTCTAGCCAATTCTCCAGAAATCTCTTTGGCAGTCATTTCCGCAATTGTTTTATTTCTGCAATAGACAATTACATTAATGGGAAAGGTAAAAAAATGTTTTTTAATCCAATCAGAAGTTTCCTGTAAAAGTTCCCTGCCAAAATCGCTGAACTCATGTTTTTCCAAAAGAATTGGCGGGGATTGATAAAGCATCTTAAAATCTAGACTAATAAAAAATCCTTGCGGCTCCTGATGAGCGAACCCCGAAATAGTAAAAGGATTACGCAGGAATGTATGTAAACTCCCTGTGGCATCATGATAACGTAGGACAGTAGAATAGGGATATCCAACTTTAAGCACCTTACCATCTTTGTCTCGGCCATCAAAGAGAATAGTTTCCGGGGGTAAACCTCCCCCAGAATATTTCCGAAAAGTCTCACCTGACTCGTCGGCAACTATTAGCTCCCAGGAGGCTAATTCTTTAGCCTTCTTAGGATCTGGTTCTTTAAAAGTTGCTTGCAAATCTCTAAGAGGATAAAAAATGCACACTTTTTCATCATGAATGTGGTGAGTGAACGGAACAATTACTTGAGTGCTGTTCACCAGTTCAGGCAAGGAATCCTGTGGTTGTTTTTCCCAGCCAGTAGGTTTCTTTAATAGAATCTCTTCTTCCGTTTTAAGACTCTCAAGAATTTCACGATTCTGTTCTATGGGTATCTCCAGGTGGGGTTTTGTGCTTTTGAGTTCTAAGACCTCTTCCCCCTCTATGATTACGTCGGGCAACTCGCCTTTCTCTCTGGACCCGGCAAGTGTAGTAATCCCTACCAGAGCAATACATATGGTAACTCCTAAGAATTTTAAAAGCTTTATTTTAGTAAATATCGGAAAGTTACGATTCCCCATTGGTCTCCTCCTTTAGTTTCTAAAGGTTCGAAAACCCATTTCTTAATTGCCTCCATCGCTAACTGGTCCAATTTACTATAGCCCGACGTCCGCTCAAGATATAGTTTCTCCCTAATTTTCCCTTCCGGAGAAACGTAAAATCTTATAACAACATCAGCCTCAATATGCTCAGCCCTTGCCCAATCAGGATAAACGGGTACGTATGAAGTAACAATTTTTCTTCCTACCACGGGCCCCGTAATTTCTACTGTCTTCTTCTCCGGTTTTGCTTCTCTAACCAAGCCCGCTTCTGTTTTTTCAACCTTTTCAGCAACGGGTCTGGCTATTTTCTTTAGATCCTCGGAAGTTTTTATTCTATGCTTTGCTAACAAAACCCTCTTGCCATATCCCAAGGAGGTTCCTTTTCCGTATCCTAAAGTTGGTCTGGTAACGGTAGATCGTCTTTTTTTGATAGACACAGCGGCTTCTTTGAGTGCCGGTGGTTTATATGTATATTTTACTTGTTTGATCTCTACTTCTTTAATATCTTTCAACGGAGAATGTGAGGTCTTTTTCTCTAAGTCGATGGGGCGGCTGTATGATATCTCCCCTACCGCAATCTTGCCAACTTCTTCAATTTCAATATCTGGCTCGTGCGGAGAAAGCATGTCCAATTTTTTTTCACTATAGACTTCTCCATCTGGAATAATTTCAGAAAGTTTCTCTCTTTTTACATATTTATCCTGACTAAGAGATATTTGTGGTGTAGAACGAACTTCTATGGTTCTGTCAAAATCTATCTTTTCCGAAACTTCCTTTAATGTTTTTTCCTTCTCTATTTCCGGCTCGGTTATCTCTTGAAACTTCGATTTTTTAAAGGTAGGAAGAGCCATCTTGAAAAATTCAATGACATTTTTTGGAGGAACTTGTCCGGGCATTTCTTGAACAACAAGAATATCTGGTTCAATTTCTATCAATTCAATGTTTTCCAAAAAAGTAGTGGCCACCTCTTTCGCCTTAAGTAAATATGAATAATAAGACATAAATAGCATGCTATGAGCCAAAATTGAAATCATAAAAGAGATATGAACGTACCTTTTCTCAAGCATTTATCTTCTACCTCTTTTGTTTCCGTTCTACCTTGATAGAAACCGTCCTTGCTCCACATTCTTTACTGATACTCATAGCCTCGAGGAGCCATTTATGAAGTGCCTGCTGATCGGCCCTGATTATGACATACTTATCCCTGGTTTCCCCTATTTTTCTACTGAGAAGCGAATGAACATTCTCCAAGGGAAGCTCTTCTTCATTAACTGCCCATTTGCCATATTGGGAGATGCTGATGGTAACGTTCTCCCTTTCCTCTGCCTCGCCGGTAATAGCCTTGGGTAAGATAATCTTCATCCTGGGTTGTAGAAAAAGAGGGGCTGTCACCATAAATACTATCACTAAAACTAGCGCTATAGCCACCAGAGGAGTTATCTCAAGCGCTGTAATGTTTTCTTCTTCAAAATTGGATAAATTTGACTCAGCCATATACTACCTTCCTTGTATTTGGCTCTTTCATCGCTCTCTTAAGATTGCCAACTTCTCCGCCCCCTCCTGCCGCGCACAGTCTAGTATATCTACTATTTGTTTTACGTGATTCTTTGGCGAGGCAAGAAGTATTACCATGCGATCTTTACTTTTTGGAATAGCTACTCTTAAAGCACCTGCCAGTTGTTCCCATGAGACAGGCTGCCCATTAACTTTAATTTTTCCATCAGCACTCAGATAAACGTTTACATTTTCAGATTGGACAACTTTACCTTTAGCAGCTCCCATTTTCGATGAAGTAACCTTTATACCGGTCTGCATTACAAAAGGAGCAGCCACCATAAATATGATTACAAGGGTCAGAGAAACATCTACCAGGGAAGTTAAATTTATTTTATTTATGGAGGTCCCTTCTCCCATTCCGAAACTCCTGTTAATCGACATTCAAATAGTTCACTACTCGTATCTGACTGGCTTCCAACAAAATTGAAAGATTTTTGACTTTCTTCATAAAATAGTTGAACATTACTACAGAAGGAATAGCTATGGCCAGTCCCGTAGCCGTGGTTAGTAAGGCTTCTGAAATCCCGGCTGCCACAACCGATGGCCCGCCAGAGCCAGAAATTGCCAAATCGTGAAAAGCCTTAATAATACCTATCACCGTACCAAACAAACCAATAAATGGACAAATGGTTCCCAGTGTCCCTAATATTATCGTAAATCGTTCCATTTTTAACCGTTCTTCCAAACGTGTTGCGTTCATTAATTCTATTAATTGTGATTTCGTTTTTTGATGATTCATTATGCCGACCTCCACCAGCCTAGCCAATGGATTTTGAGTTGACCTACAGCGATCTAACGCCTCATTGAATTTTCTTTCTTCAATATATTTTTTCACGATAGTCATAAAGTTTTCCACATCCAGTTTGATTCTACGGAAAAACCACCACCGTTCTATAGTAAAAGATAGGGCTAGAACGGAACAAAAAACAAGAATAACCATAGTAAAACTTCTACGAATAACCTCCATTAAATCAACAATAATCATGTAACTTATCCTCCTATTTTGCTAATATGATCTCCACTCTCCGATTCTTTCTTCTTCCTTCCTCAGTATCATTGGGGGCAATGGGCTTTGTATCACCAAAACCTTTGGTAGTGAATCGGCCAGGAGAAAATTTTAATTCTTCTACAAAATATCCCAGCACAGATTTTGCCCTTTCTTCAGAAAGCACCTGATTGTTAGGGAACCGGGCAGTATGAATGGGTAAATCACAAGTATGACCTTCCACGCTTATCTTGCGCTCAGGATATTTTTTGATAACATGGGCAACCTTATTTAGTGTCACCCTGGCTTCGGGCTTTAACTTGTCTTCCGCTAAATCAAAAAGGAGCTCTGCAGCCAGAGATATTACCATACCGCGATCAGTTTCCTTGCTAATAGAAACCATAGGAATAAAAGCACTAACCGGTTCTTCCTCAGTTACCACAGACAGCACGGGTTTGAAAGTATCAATCTTTATCTCAACCGGGGCACTTTTGCCTTCATTCCCCACCTCATCCCTAATGCTTAAGACTCCATTGTAAACCCCGTCGGGAAGAATATTGTCTCTATTGTTTTTGCCATCCCAGGATATGATTTGCGATGGCCTTCCCATCCCTTTAAATGTTTTCAACGCCGGCTCAGATCCTGCAATGTTGACAATCCATTCATCTATATCACTGGCATCTCTATAATCAAGATAAAAAGTTGTAGTATCTTTTACCCCATCATTATTCGGTGAAAAGAGAGCTGGTTCGACAGAAAGTTGCACCTTTGGTGGGGTATTATCGATTTTAAGAATTTTCCTGCTGGTGTTTATTGAATTACCCACTATATCTTGAACCTTTAACAAATAATTATAGATACCATCTTTTAGAATGTTACCATTCTTATCCTTACCCTCCCAAACAATTGTAAAAGGAGGATTGCCTCTGCCAGAAAATTTCCTACAAATTTTATTTTCATAATTTTCTATTTCTAAGTCCCACTGCTCGGCAGAACTTTCATCTCTATACTCTAAAACAAAACTAACCTCGTCTTTGAATTCATCGCCATTGGGAGAAAATATAGCTGGCTGGACGCTTACACTTACCTCGGGCTTGGTGTTATCGATAACAATAGATTCTAAAGGCGTAGCAACATAATTACCTACTTCAT
>WVXT01000082.1:2403-63525 GCA_011773355.1 bacterium | reverse complement strand
TCCTTCAATTCGAAAACGGTACAGGATTTTGGCGGTCAACCAGATCAGCCAATAACCTAAAACATACAACATAACCTACCCCCAAAAAGTAACAGGTGCAACAATTAAAAGATAGTTTGCGAGGACGACACATTCTTTTCCAAGCAAAAATCTGTTCGAGCCCCGATAAATCGGGGCGAGTTTATTTTTGCGCCCTGCAGAGTCCGAAGTTTTTTGGCGTCAAAAAATTCCTCAGCGATGAACAAACTATCTTTTAATTGAGGTTTTAGTTCCTTGAATTCTTTTCAGAATAAACTCCACCACCTCTTTCTTACTCATATCTGTAGAGTCTATGACTATAGCATCAGGAGCTATCTTCAAGGGAGCTACTCCTCTGGTGCGGTCTCGCTTGTCTCNNTTTCAGTTCCCTATATCTCCTTAACGCCCTCTCTTTAATCGACGCATCCAGGTAGAATTTGTAATCTGCCTCAGGAAAGACTACCGTACCTATATCCCTGCCCTCCACTACAATTCTACCCGAAGAACCGAGTATCCTCTGAATTTTTACCATCTCCTCCCTAACCTCCGGGATTGTGGCTAGAACGCTAGCGCCTTCGGCTACCCTTTTGCTCCTGATCTTATTGGTGACATCTTTTCCATCTAAACGGACCCTCGCCGTTCCCGCCCTATTTATTAACTCTATTCTGGTATCCTTCACCATGTTAATTAATTCTTCTCTAGCTTTCAAATCTATCTTTTTTCTAAATGCTTTCCAGCTTATTGCCCTATACATTGCGCCAGTATCAATATAATTATAACCCAACTTCCTGCTGACAATTTTGGCAATTGAGGTCTTTCCTGCCCCTGCTGGCCCATCGATGGCAATGACAGCTTTTCTCTTCACCAGATTTCCACCACTCTATTGTACCATTTTATTAAGAATATCTATAAAGTGAGGGAAAGAAGTATTAATGCAGGCAACGTCGTTTATGGTAGTCTCACCGTCAGCAATCAACCCGGCAATGGTTAGTGCCATGGCCATACGGTGATCGCCATAGCTATTAACCGAAGTACCTACCAATCTCTTCCCTCCGGAAATCACCATTCCGTCCTCTTTTTCCTCAATCAAGGCTCCCATTCGGGAGAGTTGGGAAACCACATTGCCTATGCGATCGCTCTCTTTTACTCTCAATTCCCGAGCATCGCTGATTTCAGTTACACCTTCAGCTTGCGTTGCCGCCACGGCCAGGACAGGTATTTCATCTATGATTCTGGGTATCAGCTCGCCTCCTATTTCAACACCCGCCAGGCTGCTACTGTTCACAACAAGGTCGGCTACCGGCTCTCCGCAAAGCTCACGGACATTCTCAATTACGATTTCGGCTCCCATATTCTTAAGGATATCTAAGATACCCGTGCGCGTAGGATTGACTCCCACTCCCTTTATCCTAATTTGGGAATTCTGTAAAAGAAGACAGGCAATGATAAAGAATGCCGCTGAAGAGATATCTCCGGGAACAGTAATCGGCTTCGCTCCTAATTCCGTGACTCCTTCAATAAATATAGTCCTTCCTTTGGTTTCTATGGGAGCACCTAAGTATCTCAGCATGCGCTCAGTATGGTCTCTCGATAGCGAAGGCTCAGTAAGACTAGTCCTCCCCTGGGCGTATAGTCCTGCCAGAAGAACACAGGATTTCACCTGGGCACTGGCGACAGGAGAAAGGTAATCGATGGGATGTAATTTCTGGCCCACAATGGTTATCGGTGGATGGTTGTCATCAGGGCTACTTATTTTTGCTCCCATCTCCCTCAAGGGAAGGATAATCCTTTTCATCGGTCTCTTCTTGAGAGATTCATCACCAGTAATCGTGCAAGAGAAATCCTGCCCGGCAAGAATTCCACTGAGGAGTCTCATCGTAGTTCCCGAATTGCCCACATCTATAACTTCTCTGACCGAAGACAATCCCTTCAATCCTCGCCCATGAATAGTCAATTCTCCCTCATAGCCTTCTTCTATTTCTATTCCCAGTTTAAGGAAAGCGTTTAATGTGTTTTGGCAGTCAACGCAATCTGAAAGTCCCTTAACTCTGGTTTCTCCCCGGGCAATGCTACCCATCATGATAGCGCGGTGAGAAATAGATTTGTCTCCGGGTAAAGAAATTTCTCCTTTAATTAATTCTTTTCTTTTTACTTTTATATTCCTCATATTTACGACTCGATTAGTTTCTCCCTCGCCCGTCTGCCGTTATGAAACAGGTGTTGAAGTTCTCTTTTCCTTTTCTTTTCAATCGACTTTCTGAATTTTTCCAGATGTTTTGTCATTACGTTGACGCTTTCCGCAATCGCCTTGCTATTAGAAAGACAAATATCTGCCCACATTTCAGGATTGCTGGTAGCAATCCTGGTCATATCTGAGATGCTTCCGGCAATGATTCGACTCGCTCGAGGGTCTTGCTTATGAACTTTGCCCATAAGACTGGCCAATGTTGACGCCAGCACATGGGGTAGGTGGCTTACGTAAGCTACGAGATAGTCATGTTCCTCAGGTTTAAGTATAAGAACTCTCGCTCCTACCATTTTCCAAAGGGATGCAACTATTTTAACCGCTTTCCCGTCACTCTTATCTGTGGGAGTCAGAACGCAGGTGGTGCCTGAGAAAATATTGGCGCTGGCGCTTTTTACACCTTGCTTCTCTGAACCCGCCATGGGGTGACCACCGATGAAAGAGACCTTCGGCTTTCTTTCCTTGCCAGAAGATTTCAAGATAATCTTCTGAACTTTCTTAACTACCTTTTCCTTGGTACTGCCCACATCGGTTATAATGCAGCCGTCTTTTAAATAAGGTAATATCCTTTTAATGATGAGAGGAATTTTGCCCACAGGCGCGGCAACCATAACTATGTCCGAATTTTCAACCCCTCCTGCAAAATCCGTAGTGTAGGTATCGATAGCACCCAGTCTTTTCGCCTCTTTTAACTTATGGATATGGCGACCGATTCCTACTACTTGCCGGGCGAGTCTCTTCTTTTTTAGAGCCAAACCGAAAGAGCCCCCTATCAAACCCACGCCAATTATACTCACCTTGGACAAAAAAGGAGACAGGTACTTTTTCATCTTTTTTTCCTTAAGAAGGGGGATTTGTCACTTTTTCTGTTATAGGTTTCTGTCCATTGTACGGGCAAGTTTCTTTAGTTCCTGCATTAAGCTGGCAAAGTTTTCTGGCAGGAGAGACTGCCTTCCGTCGGATAGAGCGTGTTCCGGGTCGGAATGTACTTCTATAATCAGCCCATCGGCTCCGCAAGCAATGGCTGCTTTGGACATCGAACCCACAAAATTGCGCACTCCCGTACCGTGCGAGGGGTCTACAATTACCGGCAGATGGCTCCAGGATTTTATGGCCGGAATCGCGTTTAAATCTAAGGTAAACCTGGTGGCGCTTTCGAAAGTTCTGATCCCCCGTTCGCAAAGAATCACGTTTGAATTTCCATTGGTAACAATGTATTCAGCAGACATCAACCACTCTTCGATTGTTGTAGCTATACCTCGCTTAAGTAGTATCGGCTTTTTACTCTTACCAGCTTCTTTTAAAAGCTCAAAATTCTGGACATTGCGCGCTCCAATCTGAATTATATCTGCATAGTGGGAGACCAGCTCCACCTGTTCGATATTCATGGCCTCGGTAACTATCAACAGTCCCGTTGCTTTTTTGGCTTTGGCTAAATACTTAAGTCCCCTCTCTCCCAATCCCTGAAAAGAATAGGGAGAAGTTCTCGGTTTGAAAGCCCCTCCGCGAAGAACTTTTGCTCCTGCTTTCTTCACGCTAGTGGCGATAGAAAGAAGGAGGTCTTCTTTCTCCACGGAGCAGGGTCCGGCCATAACCACTATATCTTTTCCGCCTATGGACACGTTCCCAATTTCAACAACGGTATCTTCTTTCTTAAATTCCCTGCTAACCAGCTTGTAAGGTTTAGAAATGGGAGTAATCGACTCCACAGTGAAGAACCCTTCAAACACCTCTCGGGCAGCTATGGCATTCTCACCAATCACTCCAATTACTGTTCTTTCAGCACCCCTGGAAATATGGGCTCGAAATCCCAGCTCTTCTATCTTTTTGACTAACTCTTCAATCCCTTGCTTTGTGGTCCCTGGTTTCAGTGTTAGGAACATTTGTCCATAACCTCCCTTAGGGCGTTAATGAAGCGCCTGTTCTGCTGGGGCAGACCTATGGTTACCCTGACAAATTCTGGTAAATCGTATTCAGCCATAGCTCTCACAATTATTCCCTTTTTCAACAGTTTGTCAAACACATCTTTTCCATTGCCTACCTTGAGTAGAATATGGTTAGCCACCGAGGGAACGAATTCAACGCCCATCTTCTCCAGATTCTCTTCCAGGTATTTTCTTTCCTTGTCAACTAATTCACGGCTGCGCTTAATGTGACTCTCATCGGAAAGGCTGGCCTGAGCTGCTATTTGAGCCAGCGAATTGGTATTGAACGGAGGTCTAATCCTTTCCATAAAGCCAATCAATTCCGATTTCCCTATCCCATAACCAATGCGCAAACCTGCCAGACCGTAAATCTTAGAAAAAGTGCGTAACACAATTACCGTCTGCCCTCGCTTAACGTAAGGTAGAGTCTGGGGATAATCTTTTCTGGTTACGTATTCCCGGTAAGCTTCATCAAATACCACCATTATCTCTTCTGGCAGACCATTCATAAATTTTGCTACTTCCTCTTCTGTGACATAAGTTCCTGTGGGATTGTTAGGGTTGGCTATAAATACTATTTTTGTCGTTTCATTTATTGCCTTCTTCATTGCCTCCAGGTCATGGGTGAAATTTTTCATGGGAACTCTTTTAATCTGACAACCCATCAGTTCTCCGGCCATCTCGTAGCGAATGAAGGCATGCTTCGAGACCACGATTTCGTCAGTGGGGTTAAGAAAAGTTTTCCCGATGATTTCGATTATCTCATCCGTTCCGCTACCAAGGATAATATTTTCTAGCTTCACCTTTAGCCTTGTGGCTAAGACCTTTTTTAAATAGAAACCGCTTCCATCCGGATAGAGGTTCACTCGATTGAGGAACTTTTTCATGGCACTGACCGCCCGAGGAGAAGGGCCCAGAGGATTCTCATTGGAAGCCAGTTTATCCACTCTGGTAAGGCCCAATTCTCTCTTCACTTCCTCGATTGGCTTGCCAGGAAGATAAGGTTGGAAATCTAATACGTTTTTTCTCACAAGTTTTTCAATCATTAAGGTATCCTCCAAAATCACTCGCTCCTCGGATAAGAGCCCAATATCTTAACATACAGACATTCTTTTTCCAGTTCCTGCAAAGCCCGTTTCACGTTTTCCTGTTCAACGTGCCCCGCAAAATCAACATAGAATATATACTCCCAGGCCCGGAGCTTTGTCGGTCTGGATTCTATTTTCGTCAGGTTGATATTATTTTTCCGGAAAGGAATAAGCATATCGTGAAGCGCCCCCACTCTATCTTTTATGGAGAAAAGAATGGAAGTTTTGTCCTGTCCACTCTTTCCGGGGAAGCTTTTACCTATAACCAGGAAGCGGGTAAAATTCTGCACGTTATCCTCAATGCCTTCGGCAATTATTCTTAGATCATACAAGGAGGCTGCAAGCCGGGAAGCTATTGCTCCACCTTCAGGGTCTTTCTCTGCCATCTCCGCTGCCTTGGCAGTGGAAGATGTCTCCACCAACTCGGCATTGGGCAGGCTGTCTTCAATCCAATTTCTGGACTGAGCAATTGCCTGGGGATGAGAATAGATTCTCTTTATTTCCCTGAGCTCGCTCGCCCGGGAAAGAAGATTATGAGAAATTTCCAGAAGCAATTCAGAACAAATCTTCAATTCCGAAGCAACGAACATATCCAGAGTATGATTAATCACCCCTTCAGTCGAGTTCTCAATGGGCACCACTCCATAATCGGAGCGACCTTTTTCCACCTCGGAGAAAACGTCGGCTATACTCTTGGCAGGAGTGAAATCGGCATATTTCCCGAAATTTTTGACTGCTGCTAAATGAGTGAAAGTAGCCGGGGGGCCCAGATAAGCTACCCTCAATTTCTTCTGGATAGACCGGGAAACATTCAATATTTCCTGGAAGATCCCCCTCAATGCTTCATTGGGAAGCGGCCCTTTGTTCTTTTTGAGGAGTGTTTCTACGATCTTCTTTTCCCTGTGGGGAGCGTAGAATTCCTGCTTCGCCTTTGCTTTCAGTTTTGCTATTTCCCGCACTGCTCTCGTTCTCTCGTTCAACAATTTCAAAATCTGGTTATCTACTTTATCAATTTTTTCCCTTAAATTTTTTAAATCCATCTATTCTTCCTCCCGTTTCTATCCGCTTGCCGGTGGTTTTATCTCCTCCAGACTGGGGATTTCGGATAAATCTTTTAACCCAAAATAACGCAGGAAGTCCTGAGACGTTGCATATAGAATTGGTCGACCTGGTAGTTTTTTCCTTCCTGAAATCCTAATCAGTTTTTTTTCTAAAAGTGTCCTCAATACATAGGAAGTATCAACTCCCCTTATTTTTTCTATTTCTCCCCGCGTAACCGGCTGTTTGTAAGCGATAATGGAGAGCGTCTCCAGAGCGGGCAGCGAGAGTTGAAAAGTAGTCTGTGCTTTATAAAGTTTCCTCACCCAGCTGGAGAATTCGCCCCGGGTACAGATCTGATATCCCTGGGCAATGTTCAGAACTTGCAGCCCGCTATTTCTTAGCTCGTATTCTTTTTGCAAATCTTCAACAGCCTCTTTTATCTGGTCAAAGTTGTCGTTTTCCATAATTTCAGCCAGTTTTTCTATGCTCAATGGTTTATCAGAGAAAAATAAGAGGCACTCTATTATGCTTTTTAATTCTTCTTTTTCCATTGTCCTCACGCTACCAATTCCCGTTTTGCCTTGTATATCCTTATGTCTCCAAATGGTCTTGCCTGGCGAGCAAAAACCATTTTCAACCGGATCAGCTCCAGAAGAGCTAAAAAGGTAACTATTAGAAGCCTTTTCGTCCTCTGACCAGAGAATATGGTCTCAAAATTGATAAATCTCTTATTTTCCAAAAGGTTCATGATCTCCTGGATCCGGTCTTCAACCTTGATATCTTCTTGAATTATTTCCCGTACTTCTTTTTCGACCCGAAACACTACTTTCTGGAAGGCATCCAGAAGGTCAAAAAGTGTAGCCTCGATCGTATAGTCTTCATCCTGAGGAATCAAAGGGAGACGCCCGTATATGTCCCTTTGAATTGCCTCTCTCTCTTTCAATATACTGGCTGCTTCTTTAAATTTCTCATACTCCATAAGCCTCGCTGCCAATGCTGCCCGGGGATCCTCGAGCTCTTCCTCTTCAACTGTTTCTATGGAGGGAAGTAACATTCTCGATTTTATGTGGATTAGCGTAGAAGCCATTACCAGAAACTCTCCTGCAAAATTAAGGTTAAGTTTCCTGAAAAGTTTTATGTAGTTTAAATAATCGGCTGTAATCTCTGCTATGGGGATGTTGAAGATATCCAGCTCGTTTTTTTTGACCAGGTGTAACAATAAATCGAGCGGGCCTTCAAATACCTCCAATCTCACTTTGTAATCCGTCCCACTATCCATTTTATAATCCAATTGCTTCTCTCACTCCCTTAAGGGTCTCCTGGGTAATCTTCTGAGCACTGAGACGCCCCTGCTCGAGGATCCTGGTGACCTCCTTTGGATTCGCTTCCAAATCTTTCCTCTTTGCCTGTATCGCTTTCAATCTCTCTATTAGAGCTTCGCCCAAAATCTTCTTACAGGCCACGCAGCCTATTTTCCCGCTTTTACAATCAGCAACTATTGAATCTATTTTTGGGGAACTAAAGATTTTATGTAAGTCATATACTGTGCACACGTCGGGATGTCCGGGGTCGTTAGCTCTAATCCGGCTAGGGTCGGTAATCATAGATCCTACTTTTTCCCGAATAACCTGCGGAGGGTCGGATAGGAAAATGCAATTATTATAACTCTTGCTCATCTTCCGGCCGTCGGTTCCCAAAAGTTTTGGTACCTTGGTAAGAAGAGCCTGCGGCTCGGGGAAGATGTTCTTATATAAGAAGTTGAAGCGCCGGGCAATCTCCCGGCACAGTTCCAGATGGGGCAATTGGTCCTCACCCACAGGCACAGCGTCCGCTTTGTAGACCAAAATGTCTGCTGCCTGCAGAACAGGATAACCCAAAAACCCGTAAGTGGAAAGGTTCTTATCCTTCAATTCCTGTTGTTGCTGTTTATAAGTGGGACACCTTTCCAGCCAGCTTAAAGGAATAAACATAGAGAGTAAAAGATGTAGTTCCGCGTGCTCCAGAACGTGGGACTGTACAAACATGGTACACTTTTTAGGCTCGAGACCTGCAGATACCCAATCAATAACCATCTCTTTAATATTGGTTTTAATCTCTGAAGGGTCTTCGTATTCTGTCGTTAGAGCATGCCAGTCTGCTACCATGTAAAAACATTCATATTCATCCTGCAGTGCTGCCCAATTGGCGAGTGCTCCCACAAGATGTCCCACATGCAACTTTCCGCTGGGACGCATTCCGCTTAAAATTCTTTTTTTGGCCATTTCTAAAATCCCCTTCCTACCCACAAAAAGAGTAGACTATAAAGGAACTGGACGATGGGTATAATTATCGCCCAGAGTAAACCTGTCAAAAGTAATAAAAAGATAATAATAAAACCGTATCGAGAAATCCCCTCATATTTTATAGCCATATGAGTTGGCAATAATCCCGAAAGAATTTGTGAGCCATCCAGCGGGGGAATGGGAAGTAGATTGAAAACTGCAAGCAGAAGATTAATCAGAACGCTGAACAGGAGAATTACCATTATGGAATTCTTTATCTCGCCCACGGGCAAGTAACTGAATATCCAGACCAGAAATGAAGAGCCTATCGCCAGTCCTATATTAGAGAGAGGACCGGAGGCTCCCACTCTCACCAGATCCGTCCGCGGATTATTGAAATTGTAAGGATTAATGGGAACAGGCTTGGCCCAACCGATAACGAATGAAGAACGAGAAAGAATTAGAAGGAGAGGAAAGATTATTGTCCCGATAGGGTCAATATGTGGTAGAGGATTCAACGTTATTCTTCCGGCATTTCTTGCGGTATCGTCTCCGCATCGAGAAGCCATCCATGCGTGCGCACATTCATGAATAACAATTGCAAAAAAGAAAATAACCAGAGCTACAGGAAGAGGAATCATTCGCAAGACAAGAGAAGGATTCCTCACTATCTGCTCAAGCGTAATCATGCACCAATCGGTGAGTTAGACTACACTCACTCGGGTTGTCTCACCTCCTTTCAGTCGGTGATCTGTCCCGACTTACTCTCGGGACGTCGGCGGACTTGTCCCGATTTCATCGGGACGGCGTTCCAGGGCGTTTACCATCTCGCGCCCGCGCCTTTCCCTACTTTCGCTTCGCTTCAGTTTCCGATTCGTTAATCGGAACGTGGCTGATACATTCTTCGTTTTAAATTTTTTATTTTATCAATCTTTAGGAAAATTGTCAATTACAAACTTCCTCTCAGAAGATTGGCTTTTCACAATTCCATCAAGTCTGGCCCACAGCAATTCCTGTAATATCTTCTTAAATAGGGGACCTTGTTTATATCCCATCTTCTTAAGTTTATCACCAGTAGTACGAATCCTGACCTTGCGCATTCTGGTCAGATATTGATATACTCGCTTTTCCACCAGTCTCCTTCTTCCTTTTAAAACAATAAATAGAAGCACTTCCACTGGTAATCCTTTCAATGTTCGATAGAGGAAGCTCGGCTTCAATTCTGATCTTTTGAGTTTTCTTATAACTTTCGATAAACTCTCACTTCCCTTGACTATTTTCCTACTCTGCTCCCTGGAGAATCTAAGATTCTTGCACAGATTTTTCACTTCTAAGAGACTTAACCTTTGCACCAATATTAGAAAATGGATTATCCAACCTTTCCCACCCTCTCTCTTAAGGAGCGGACCAAACCTGGAAAAGATGCCTCTGACCATTTGCAAATCTTTTCTTATCTCCTGGCTCAATCTGATTTTGGGATGTATGGACTTAAGAATCCCCAGTTGATACAATCTCAAAATTGCGTTCTTGGGTTCGGGTTCACTAAGGATGGTGATGATTTCTTCCTTCATTCTCTGTTTACTTAACCGCCTAAAAATTTTCAATTTCAGCGCATCCCTCAGCAGTCGCTCAGTGTTTCTGTCCATGGAGAAACCATATCTCCCCTGGAACCGAATTGCTCGAAACATACGCGTAGGGTCTTCAATAAAGCTTCGGTTATGCAAAACCCTAACCTTTCTCTCTTTCAAATCTTTCCATCCACCGAAGAAATCGACCAATTCTCCATAACGCTTAGAATTTAATCTCACGGCCATAGTATTAATGGTAAAGTCTCTACGATACAAATCTTCTCTCAGAGAACCCTTCTCTACAGTAGGCAGGGCAGCGGGAGATGCGTAAAATTCCTTTCTTGCAGTGGCAACGTCTATCTTAATTCCTCCAGGCAAAGTAGCTACAGCGGTGCCAAACCTCTTATGGGAAGTAATCTTTCCTCCCAGCCTCCCCGCCAGATAGCGAGCAAAGGATATGCCATCCCCCTTAACCACTAAATCTACGTCAAAGTTTTCTACACCAAGTAGAAGGTCGCGAACAAAGCCGCCAACCAAATAGACCCTGAAGTTCTTCTCATCTGCTATTTTACCTACTTTCACCAGTAAACGCGCTATTTTGGAAGGAAGGTTTCTATTCAAAAGTGGTCCTACGTTCTTTCTAAACATGAGGCTCTCCTCAGGTGCGATTTCGGGGGTAACTTTGTTATTCAGGACTTCTATCAATTTTTTCTCTACGTCTCGAAGCTCCATTCCTCTTATCGTGGCCGAGGCTGCAGTGGCATGGCCACCTCCTCCAAAAGCCTGTGTAATTTTACCTACATTTACAGCCTTGATTCTACTACGGGCAACTATGCGTATTCTTTCTTTCGTCCCTAATAGCACGAAAATACTCTCCAGGTTTTCGATATCGCGCAATCTATGAACAGTTGCCGCCAGATCAGTGACATAGTCTGAAGACTTCAATTTAATAATGGCAATTTCTATTCCATTAATCTTAATTCTCTTTTCCAATCGAAGAAGTTTATTTAATAATTTAACCTGGGTTTTAGTCAATTCCCTGCGCATAAAGTCAGAAATCATGTTCAGATTTGCTCCTTTAGCTACCAGAAAAGAGGCAGCTTTTAAATCTGCCGCGGTAGTGGAAGGGAATGTGAAAGACCCCGTATCCTCATAAATTCCCAGAGCAAGAAGGGTCGCCTCTTCCGGAGAAATCCTGATTCTCCTCTTCTTTATGAGTTCTACCAGAATAGTGGTAGTAGCTCCATAGCGTCCCCCTATATCCACTGTTCCAGCGAGATCGTCCTTAGTGCGGGGATGGTGATCGTAGAAATGAAGGATTAGTTTTCGATTATTAAGGGCTTTCTTTGCTTCTCCAATCCTTTTAGCAAGGCGCGTATCTACAACTATGAGTCTTTTGACCTTTTCAAAATCAACCTCTTTTTCTCTCCTCAGGTCTATAAGATGTGGATTTTTATATAAATATTCTCTCACATCCTTATCAGGAGAGCCGGGCAAGACAACTTGAGCCTTAGGATATATTTTTCTTGCTGCTACAAGAGAAGCCAAAGCATCAAAATCTGCACCAATATGAGTCACCATCAAATCCATTTAACTGCACTCCCTTCCCTTCATCAAAAAATCTGCAAGTCCCCCAAATTTCATCGGGAGGATAACTGCCTCTTCCCTTTGGGAAGGATTCTAATTTAATTTAACCTAATTTTAGCCCAAAAGTCAAAACGAATCTTCTTATGCAGTAAATAACTTCATCCACCAAGACGTCTTTATTACTATGGCTCCCTGAGGGCACAGTTCTAGACAACAGAAGCATCTGATACAATCTGAATAACGTATTGAAAGTTTACCGTTTTTGGTCTTGTCCACACATTTAACAGGGCAGCTTTCCAGGCAATGGAAGCAACGATTACAAAGCTGGTCAATTATTTTCGGTTTTGGCGATAATAAACCTTTTAGCCCCTTTATTAAAAATTGAGGAATTTTCTGGGAAACATCCTGGGGAATCCGTTTGAAATCTTCCACCTGCAAATCTTCAATTTTCTCTCCTGAGATTTCTATATTTCCGGGGAGGAATATTTTTCTTTCTATAGCTATTCTATTAGTAGGAATAGCCAATGGATTTTTATATCCGATAAGTTGGCAGGCCACGAAATCTAAAGCTATAACATTTTTGCTGGCAAGAATTGCTCCCACATTACGCGGGACGCCACCAACCGGGCCGTTTCCCTCCATGGCCACAATCGCATCCAGGATTACTAAGTCAATCTTTATAGTACTTAAAAGGTCAATAAGCATCTCCGAAAACAACTCTCCATCAGGTAATTTCAAATGGAATTCAGTCTTTCTCAGTCCGGGAATGAAACCGAAGTTATTCTTAACACCTGCGGTAATGTAGGTTAAAGGGTGGGTTTTCAATTTGGGAATGGAAATGATTACGTCAAAATCTTTTATTCGTTTGGTCACGGTAAACTTTTTATATAGACGCCCTCGGCTAGTGTTTACTTCCATAACATCATCTTCAAAAGATACAAGAGGAACGCCTGTCTTACGGCTGACTTCCTCGAATCCCGCAGTTCGATATGCTCTGTCTAATCCCGTAATAGTTGCCCTCTCCCCGGGGCTGTCTCCAATTGTTGGAATTCCTCCTGCTTCCTTTACCAAATTAACCACGGCTTCCACTAGACTGGGATGAGTGGTTACTGCTTTTTCCGGAGGCTTACCTGATAGAAGGTTTATCTTGATTAGAACTCTGTCTCCATTTTTGACAAACTGGCTAATCCCACCAAGTAAGCCTAACAATCTCCTTAAACAATCCTCTAAAACTGGAAGACGATAACTTTCGCATCTCGCCAGTGCTACCCGCTGAGCCATCTTTTATCTCCCTTTCTCTTCTATTTCAAATCTTAATTTTGTCCTCAGGCTTATAAGGGCACTTGATAAACACGGCACGAATGGGAGATTGGGAGTCATTCAGGATATCGTGTTTTTCTCCTGGTTCCAGCCGGAAAGCTTCTCCTGCTCCTCCCGGATATTCAGTGCCGTCGATAATTAATTTACCTTTTCCCTCCAGGAAATAGAACGTCTCTTCGACTTCTTTATGGAAGTGGGCTCCCAACGACCCTCCGGGTTTCAGAACTAAAATTCCCCATTCTATCCTGGGTCCTCTGAAGAGATACTTGGGACCCGCATCGCCGAAGCGGAACTCTTTCTCTTTTTCATTAACTCTCTCCATATTTCCCTCCATGTGAATCAGCTCCCGAGCAGTACCACACGTCCATCGGGATTCGGAGTCCTGTCCAACGTGTGCTCTCCGCTTAATGGGAGTAATTGCCAGGTCTCTTATAGTATCTTTCTTAACGCTTCTAAGAGGTCCTCATAGGTTACTTGGCGAGGATTTCCTCTGGTAGAGTTGGAAGTGAGCGATTTCTTAGCAAGCTCGGGCAAGTCTTCTGACTTTACTCCGAATTCTCCTAAATTCCGAGGAATTGCTAATTCCTTAACTATCCTCTCTACTGCAGAAAGAGCCTTATATGCAGCTTCTTCTTCTGGCAGACCCTCTATTTTCTCTCCCAGGGCTAAGGCGACAGATTTGAATTTCTGAATTCTTGAGGACAAATTAAATTCTATTGCCCGCGGAAGAAGTATGCCGTTTGCCACACCATGAGGAATTCCGTGCAATGCTCCCAGGAATGGGGATACTCCATGAGCAATACCCAGACCAGAATTTGTGAGTACGACGCCTCCCATAAGACTGGCCAGACACATCTTCTCCCTTGCCTCCAAGTCAGAACCTTTATTGTATACAGAAATTAGTGCCTCTCCCACCAAACTAATGCCTCTAATCGCCAGGACATCCGTCATAATATTCGCTTTGCGAGAGACATATCCCTCGACGAGATGGGTCAAAGTATCCACCCCGCTCGAGGCAGTTATCTTTTGAGGAAGGTTTATGGTCAAAGTGGGATCGATAATGGCTATCCTGGCAAATAGATAATTGCTGCGAAAACTCCTTTTACTTCTCGTCGGCTTATTAATAATCACAGCATTCCTGGCGACTTCTGCTCCTGTTCCAGCCGTAGTGGGAATGGCAATAAAAGGAAGACCGTATGAACTCAGCCTTTTGGTACCTTCCCCTTCAAGATATTCCGCCACAGAGGCAAAATTCTCCTCGAGCCCCAGCCCGGCAATTGCTTTAGCCACGTCAATAGCGCTTCCACCACCGATTCCTACTACAACCTTGCATCTATTCTGACGAGCGAAGGTTACGCCCCTGTCTACTACTTCAGTATCAGGTTCTGGAGATACCCGGTCGTAAACCACGCAAGCGATTTTCTCCTTGTTTAAGATTCGATTAACCCTATCCAGAATGCCACTGTCGCGGATAGCCTTCTTACCAGTCACAAGAAGAACAGGTTCTCCCAGAGACTTAATTTCTATACCCAGTCTATTTAAACTTTCTCTGCCAAAAATTATTCTTGTGGGCAAGTAGAATTCCCACATTTTCTCTTCCTTAAGGTCGAGATTTCTTTCTTTCTATCTCCAACAGCCAGGACTCCACCTCTATATCGCCCGCAAGAAGCCTGCGGGCAATCGTCCATTCTCTCTTCGCTTTTGCTTCCTCTCCCAGCCTGTAGTGGATAAGGCCCATATACTTATGGATAAGAGGATTGAACGGATTAATGTGATTAGACTCCTGGTAATTTTCCAGCGCGGGTATCAACTTCTCCTGAATAAAGTACAGAGTGGCCAGGTTCGTATAAGTTGGCCCGTAGTTAGGGTTGACCTGCAAGGATTTCTTAAATGATTCCTCCGCTTCTCCAAATCTCCCTAGCTCACTGCAGGTTTTGCCTATTTTATTGAGAATCACGTGATTGTTCGGTTCTTTCCTCAAACCTTTCTCATATTGAATAAGAGCAACGTTATGCCTTCTCCTCTGACGATACATATCTCCCAGCCGCACGTGCCCGCGGGCTCCCACTCCTATATACTCTTCCAGTTCATCTACTTCCTTTCCTTCCTCTTTTAGTTTAAAGCTATCTAATGCTACTCCCGGCGTCTGTTCCAGATCCATCTCCTGCAGAAAATCTTTCAAAATGCCTTGAAACTTTTTTTGGTCCATGCCGAAGAATCTACGGAAAAGTGCGTCCCATCGCTTCTCCATTTGCTCAAAACTCTCTTCTTTTCCTTTTCCGGCAGTTTTGCCAAGTTCGTGGAGAAAATGGGTTAACTTATTCCTTCCCTGATGCCGCAGTAAATAATCTACTGCCAGAGACACTTGGGCAAAGGCGAGGATTACTTCCTCCCGGCTTTCCAGACTGGGCATGCCTCTTTTCATCTTCCAGAAATCGACCCATTTTCTTTCCCTTGCTGCAACGGAAAGCGCATTTTTGTAAACGGGAATCAGATAATTCGGTTGCTGAACTCTCCACCTTGTCTCATGATACTTAGCCAGGCCTTCATTTAACCACAAAGGCATATTGAGCCCTGTCAATTTGGCAAGAACATAATGGATAAATTCGTGAGCCAAAGCATCCAGCCAACGATAGCCATATACCAGGCAGCGAGGAGAAATAATCATAATTCGGTTAAATTTACAGATTCCGATTGCCCCGGAGACTTCAATCTGCCGGGGGGAAAGACTGGAAGCATGAGTGAATCCCTCGGTTGTAGGATATACTTCTACCAGAATTTTCTCTTCTGGAAAATAGTTCAGCTCCTTTTGTATTTCTTGATAGGCTTTTTCCAGAGCCTCCAGGGCGTACTCAACAAGAAGATTATCTTTATCGGCCAGGTGAAGTGCGAAATGTTCACTTGAATAGTCACTAAATTCTTCTGTGATTTCTTTGGTACCTTCAACAAAGTAGAGAAGTCTCTTTCGCTGTGCATTCCCTGGTTCCATCAGGGATGCAGTTTGCAGATACTCTATTGCTTTCTCATAATTTCCCTGATAAAAATGGGCCAACCCCAGTAACCTGAAGGAGTCGGCTTTCTGTGGTTTCTCCAGCACTGCCCTCTGAGCAAACTGCATGGCTTTATCTATATTCCATCGATTTAAGTATTGTTCACCATCAACGATTACATCCCCGCCATAGACCAGAGCGGCAGAAGTTAATAAGAAAATAGAAATCAGTAATTTTAAAAGATTAATTTTGATTCCCATAATTCAAAATTTGTAGTGTAAGGGCTCGTCCCCGCCCCGATAAATCGGGGCGCCCGTAAAGGGCTACACTACAATTACTTGTTACAAGTGCAGCGTGCTTACTCCTCAAACATACTCTATTGTGCTAGGAGGCTTGGGAGTAATGTCAAACAGGACCTTGGTAACCGAAGGTATCTCCTCAGTAATTCTCTGTTGAATCTTTTCCAGAATTTCCCAGGGAATTTTACTCACAGAAGCAGTCATTGCATTTTTAGACTCAACGCTTCTGACCACCATTATGTTTCCGAAGACCCTTTTTCCCCCAACCATTCCTGTAGCTCTATCATTCATGAGAACTGCAAATGCTTGAAAAGGTTTTAACTCTTTTATTTCTTCTTCGACGATTCTGTTTGCTTTCCTCACCATCTCTACCCTCTGAGGATTAACTTCTCCTATGACTCTCGTGGCCAAACCAGGTCCGGGGAATGGCATTCTCTGGTAAATTTCTTCTGGCAGTCCCAGCTCTCTGGCCACATCTCTTACCTCAGGTTTATAGATTTCTCTCAGAGGCTCGATAACTTGAAATCCATAATCTCCGGGGTCGATTCCTATTTGTTCCAGAACGTTATGCTGAGTCTTAATACCTCTTTCAGTTTCTGAGACGTCCGCCGCTATCGTGCCCTGAATGAGGTATGAAGCTCTATTCTCTTTTATTGCCTTTCCCAGTGTCTTATAAAAAGTATCTCTAAATTTTTTCCTTTTCTCTTCGGGATCCTCGATTCCTTTAAGCGCTTTGAAGAATTCGTCTCTGGCGTCAACTATCTTAACTTTTACACCTAAATTTCCAAACTCTTGGGAGACTTTCCTGGGTTCACCTTCCCTCATCAGCCCGTCATCAATAAAAATAACAATTAGTTTTTCTCCCAGCGCTTCGTGTCCTAGAAATGCACAGGCCACGCTATCCACTCCCCCCGAGGTAGCTACTACAGCATTCTTGTCTCCCACAATTTTCTTTATCTGTGAGATTTTCTCTTCGATAAATTTCTTCGCTTCCCACGCCATTTAAACATCCTCCTTTCCCCCTCACCCTAACCCTCTCCCCCAGGGGAGAGGGTACGTGCGAGGATGGTTCATTCTAATTATTCTGTGAGGCGCCGATAGTACTGTTTGATCAGCTGTTCATATATTTCTGGATATTTTTCTTTAAGGGCTTCCAGAAGTTCCTGGCGAAATTCCTCGGGCGGTTGGTACTCGTGAGCTTCGGGAATTTTTACATAGCCTTCTCTGAATCCCATCCTCCCTCCAGGAAGCGTCCCTCCTCTTGGCTGAAGGAAACCCACAAAGGGCTTTCCGGCTCTTTTTGCTATTTCCATCAATTTTTTAGAAGCAGAAGCAAGGCCTTCTTTACCCTGAGCCAGATAATAGAGAGCTTCTCTCTCCTTTTCCAGGGCAGGCTCGGTCTTTTTCTTCTCCAATTCTCCAGAAGCTTTATCCATTGCCGAAGAAGCTTTCTCCATATTAGAGATAATTTGTGGGCCAATGGCGGAAGTTTTGCCGGAAAGTTCCTCTAACTTCTGCCTCAGTCCTCCCGTGCGGCTTTCCAGTTCTTTCTGTTTTTTGGCCAGATTTTCAAGTTCCTGGAGATCTTTTTCTTCGAACACTTCCATTACTTCTTGTTCAAACTCTAGTAATTTTGCTATCTCTTCTTCTTTCTCTCGGAGAGCGGTAGTCTTCTCTCCAGTTTCAGAAATATCTCTCTCTTTCGCTTCCCAATTTTCCCTCATGGATAGAAGGCTCTTCTGTTGTGGGGTTAACTCTTCCTCTTCTTCTTTTTCCTCGGACAATTTAGATAATTCAATTGAAATTTTCTGTTTTTCCTTTTCCACCTGAAGGATGAAATTATCTATAATCCCCGACATACCATTCAGGCGTCCGATAGTTTCTTTTAATAACTCTCTTGCCCGGCGAGGAGTCTCCTGGGACAGCTCGCTGAGAACTTCCTCCATTCTCCTCAACACTATGGACAGGTTCTGATAGAGAGCAGGATATACTTTTATGTACTTCAATTTGTCTTTCAAGTTTTCTTGTAATTCTTTCGCTTCTCTTATTACTCCCTCTTGTAACTTAGCTAATTTCTTTAACAAGGCCTCTTGCTTCTTAAACAAAGCTTCCAACCGTTTCTTATCCAGTTGATTAGTGCGTTCAATCAATTTTTTCTCTTCGGCAATTAGTTTTTCTAATTCCTGAGAATATAAATTTACCTGTTGCGATAGTTGGGATGACTTGCCAAAAGATGGCACCTGATTGGCAGCAGCTTGCAACACGGCCATTGTCGAGGAAAGCGTTTTAAGTAAGTTCTTCGCTATGTTCAACGCAGCTTCCAGGTCTCCCTTAAGAATCTGGTCGGCCATCTTTTCTATATCGCCGGCCATCTCTCCCAGCTGGAGACTCTTGACCGCATCCTGATTGATGAATTCTTCCGGCAAAGTTTCTGGAAGCTGCGAGAGACTTTTTGCCAGCTTGGCCATAAGTTTTGTGATTTCCGCCAGACTCTTCTTAAGTTCCTCCAATTTCTGTTTATCTATTTCTTTTCCCATTTCTTCTAACTTCTGAGTAAGGTCTGACTGATTATCTAATAACTCCTGGGCCGTGCCCAGCACGTCGCGCATTTTCTCGTCCTGGAGAAGGTTCTCAGCCAAAAGAGACATCTTTTCCAGTTCGGAAATGATCTCTTCTTGACCGTTCTTCACCTTTTCCATATGCTCTTTCCTGTCGGCGCTTGTTGCTTTCATTGCTTCAGAAATTTTAGATAAAACTTCTGCCATTTTTTCATCTTTCAGATACTGTAGGTTCCCTTCCATGTTTTCATATTCTGCATATACTTGAGAATTGCCCAAAGGATCGGCTTCCATGCGAGGAAGGAGCTTCTGTAAATACTTAAGCAAGTCTTCGGTGGACTTCTCGATTTTTCCCTGGTCGGCCTGGATGCTTTTCAACTCTTCCACACCTTGTATTTCCTCCCAATCTTCTACTCTACCCTTGGCTAGAATCTGGTCTCCCAGAATACGTAATATCTCCTCCCTGAAATGGTGCTCCATCTGTTCAATCTCTTCGTGTTCCTTGAGGTAACTGAATACTTCCAGATAATAAGTCTGGGAGAGGCTACTTTTCGGCCCAGATATGGCATCGTTATCCCAGGCTTCCAGGTAATAACTGATCAGCTCGCCAGGACGTAACTGCAGATTTTCCAGCTCCCACTGGTAGTCGCGGAGTTTCTGACCCACCGCAGGTTCAAATCTTTCAATCCTTTTTCTCTCCGGCTGCATCGACTGATAACTTTCCCCTCTCAATTTCTGGTATACAAGGTCTATCTGGGTTAGGCCAAAGTCATCGCTCGCCTCATAAGCAAGTTCAACTTTGCTCTTCTCTGAGACTGTCAAGTCGGAACCAGGGGCAATAATCTTTATCTGAGGGGGACTGTCGAGAAGTGTCCTTATGTAGTGCTTAATTGGACGAGGATTCGTATAGCCCTGATTATCTTCTACCTCTACCCAATAGACCCTTTCGCCAGTGAGAACCAAACCTTCCTTAAGGTACAAATCTCTCTCAATTTTGAGAGGCAGTCTCTTCCCATCATCGGTCAGAAGAAATCCTTTTCTTATGGGCTTATTGGCTTTCAAAGTCATTTGCACTTGAGTTCCCAGCAGGGCCTCAAGGTCTCCACTGGTCTTCTCCACCTTTAACTCAGGCAATCTGGTATAAGAAGGATAGATGTATTTGAGAGAAATGTCTCCTACTTCCGGAAGAACAACTACGCTGATTGAATAAGCCTGTGTACGCAAATCTTTCCATTTAATAAAATAATCTATCGGGTGAGTAACCTGCGAGAATTTATAGGAGAACTTGCGGACTTCTCTTGGTGAGTATGCTTCTCTAACCATTTTCGCTCTTTGCCAGTTCCCTCCCGAAATCTTATATATTAAGTACGGAGTCCCCCCTCTCTGGAAAATCTCCGCTGCAATCTCCTGACTTTCGCCATATAGCACTTCTACATTCCCCGGAGTAATCCTGAGCATTCGATTCACCTGTTCATAATCCAAGGGCCGCAATAGTCGGGGAAGCGAAAAGGGGAGAATACGCGGTGGGAAGAAGAGAAGAAACGAGAAAATAAGAAAAACTGAAAGACTTATAAAGAAAAATTTCTTGAGACGCTTCATGTCTTCTACCTTAAAAGTGTTAACTATTCTCACCTTTTGGGAAGTCCTTGTAATAAGTTCGCCGATCAAAGCTTTAGATACGTAGACTTCACCTGCTGAGCTTGCTATGGGAAAGAGTTGTATGGAATTTATCAAATCGTCTCTTAACACGGGGTACCTTTTCTGAATTTTGAGCGCAATTTTGTTTTCGCTTAAAGAGGAAAGTAAAGGAACCATAATAAATTTCACTAAGAGAATAATAATAGAAATAATAAGACCTATAAGAAAATAGAGGCGTATTTTGGAATTAAGAGAAATCGAATAGTCTAAAATGCCAAGAACTATTACCAATCCCATAAGAATGGAAAAAGACAAAAGAATCCCTTCAATCAAAGTTTTGATTCTTATCCACCTTCTGACTTTACTAATTATTCTAATCAATTGGAAATAGGCGTCGACCATCTTTTCCTCTTACATCATACCGCTTCTGCGGCGAATATACCATTCTATACCTAGCAATATACAGAAAATAAGAAAAATAGAAGGATTGTTCCACACAGCCGCTACTCTTTTCACTACGGGTGCAGTCTTACTTACTTCTGGTAAAATGATTTCTTCTGATCTAATATTGCTGATATGAAAATATTTTCCTTCTGTTAGATCCGCCAGTTCTATCAAAAGTGGCTCGTTCAGTTGAGCATTTTCCCACTCCAGAGAAGGAATGGCTACTTTACAGGAAATAGTGTCCCTGCCCAGAACTTTTGAACCTTCCCAGGCTGTAGCAGTAAATGTATACTTTCCTTCTTGCTCGGCTAAATAATTAGTTCCGTATTCCCCCCGCTTATCTTTTGCTAAAGCGCTCCCTAAATCGATCTTCTTTCCTGAAGGGTCCACCAATTCTAAATAGACCCGTCCATGTTCGCTGGGCCTATAGTATCGATCAAACACCATAACCGATAAAATAATCTCTTCTCCTTTTGCGTAGGTTTTCTTATCTGTATCTAAATGGACGAGTTTTAGCTGGGGAGATTTCACCAGCCAGTGGACAGCCTGATGCCAGAACCGTTCATAGTGGGCACCTGTGCCGCCTCGTGCCCGCGCCTGAAAACGCCACCGCCAGGTACTGTTAGAAGCCACACTCATTACTCTTCCTTTGCCTTTTTCCCAGATAGCAAGTATTACCAGATTTCCATACTTATTTTTTATTAAAGGGTGGACTCCCAAAACAATGGCATCAGGCTTCGGCCTTAACAGACGATTGCAGCCATCTAACTCCGGCATCCCTGCCCATATCTGGCTATTCTCTCCCGGGTTGTCGGATAGCTTCAAAATTGGATGCGTGGTTTCTCTGGCCAACATTCTAAACTTGCCATCTATAATGTTTCCACCTATATCCTCCATTTCCACCGGCAATATCTCTCCCACTGGCGTTCCCTTATATCTTCCCCGGGCAAAGGAATTATCTCCACCTATCATCAGAAAGCCTCCCCCTGTTTCCATGACAAATTTTCGAATGTTCTCCAGATAAATTTTGGGGATCCCGAAGCGGGTATAGGTAAAATTTTCAAATATGAGTAAATCGAAGTTAAATATCTGTTTAGTAAATATTTCTGTTGTAGGAAAGGGAATCAAGGATAGCTGATTTTCCGGCACAATGGAAATATTTTCCGGATTACGTAAAATTATGAAAGAGACAAGTTCTATGCTGGGGTCGCTGTTCAAAGCAGTCCTTAAAAATTTATATTCCCAGCTTGGTTGCCCACAGATGTAGAGAATTCTAATTTTATCCCGCAGGACCTGGAGGCTGAAATCTTTTCTATTATTGGCAAAGGAGATTTCACCACTATAAGAGGGAATGGAAACCGTATAGTGGGAAGAACCTATCCAGCGGGGAGTGAAGCGTAAACTCAAAGAGACCTCATTTCCCTCTTCTGGCATGCGAACTTTCTTGGTCTGCAGTATTTCCGTCTCTCTCTTCAAAATAACCGATATCTCCTTATTTTCAAATCCGTAGCTTCTTATCTTCACCCCTATTTCTGTGGGAATATTCTTGAAAACAAAATCGCTAACTTGAACTTGGGAAATTTGCAGGTCCTTGAATTTTTGAGGGTCCCCCACACCTACGGAAAAAATGGGGGCATCAATCTTTTCAGTTACCAGAAGGGGATCTATTCCCGCGTTATGAGCCCCGTCTGTAAATAGGAAAATTCCCGCCAATCTTTGGCCACGAAGTTCTTCTTCTAAACCGCTCAGAGCCTGGCCAATATCTGTCGATTTCCCTTGAGGAATCGACTGCAGGATTTCCTCTGTTGTAGCCCGTTGGCAAAGGGAGGCAAAAGTAAAAAAGAGAAGATTATATCTCTTTCTTAATCCTTCTACCAGAGGACCTTTCAGAAATTCTTTGACCAGAGAGAACCGGGAAACGGGATCCTTCACTTCCATGCTGCTTGAGGTATCTATCAAAAAAGCAACATTTGCTTCTTCGGCTGGCTCCTCCTCTATAGTTTTTACTGGCTCAAGCAGGAGAAACACCAGGAGGAGATAAATTGACAGTCTCAAGATAAAAAATAGACCTTTTCTTTTCCCTATCCATTTGAAATTCCAGTATAACAGAACTACTAAGGCAAGGATGGCAACTATTATCAGCCACAGTCTATTAGGGTCTAAAGAAAAATGGAAAGTACCCACAGTTAGTTTCCTCTCAACAAAACATAATGGTAGTGCAGTCCTTTATGGGTGTCCCGATAAATCGGGGCCCCACACTACAAAGATTTCTTTAGGGAGCTGTCTTACGAGTTTTTAGCTTCTGTTGAATATATGGTTGATGAATGGCATCCCTTTTATATGTGCCAGTTAAAGAATAGATAACAATGTTTAAGAACAGTTTTATTGCTTCCAATCTCTGCAATTCTCCACCGGGAACACATTCGTAAAGCCAGTTCCCTAATCTATCTCTGACCCAAGCTCCTCCCAGGTCATTCCGGGAGTAGATTACCACTGTTTGGCCATCGATATCGATGCCTTCCAGATAAGGATTGCCTACCCTTCGGCCAACCACACTAGGCGATAGATAGAAGGAACGAAAAACGGCATGGTCTGGAGGAATCCTTTTTAGCTTCCCATCAGGAAAGAGCTTTTCCATTTCCCTGTGCACTGCCCTGTTGAATCCGAGATTTGTCTCTTCCGAAGCATCGTCTATGAACAGTAGGCCTCCACAGGATAAGTAACGTCTAAGATTCTCTATTTCTTGTGCAGTGAAGGGAGCAAATTCCTCCTTGCCGGCCAAATACAGAAAAGGAGAGAAAAAAAGTTCTGGATCATTCAATGATAAATCTCTTTTTGCTATTTGAACCTTCACGCTGGTAGTTGTCGTCAGGTAATGTAGAATTTCCTTATATGCCGTAGGGTAGGGATCCCAATCTCCTCCTTTATAGCGCAATTGGCTGAACACAAACCTGTCCCTCTGTTGAGCCACAAGAGGACTGGCAATCAGATTACAAATAACCATACCTATAACCAGTAACGAGCCCGGCTTTTTGTTTACCATTACAAATTACCTTTTTTTTCGCGTGGATTCGCCAAAAAAACCTCCAAAAATAAGAATCCTACTAAAAGAAAAGTTAAATTTTTGGATATTTCCTTTCCGTAAAGAAGTTGTAAAATCTCCTTTTCCAAATTAGTCAAGTCATCGATTATCTTAATAGGCGCAGCGGGAAAAAGTTTTCTTATTTCCTTAGTTGCCATTTTGTCCAGATTAGACTCATCACTTTCTATATTGAGGTTAACAGCCAGATATCTGTTATTCCATTTTCTATCCCTTATATACGAGAGTTGATAGATACCAGGCATCTCCACAGGCCCAAATTCTACGCCAGAGAAATCTCTATTCTGGACGGGAATCATTGAAAACTTTTTTCCCCGAGGGTCTATTATTTCTACAGATGGAGGTAATTTCCCCGGACCCAGTTCGTAGCTTATATCCTGGCCAACAAGAAAACTTCTCCCAGAGCCTTCCCTTAAAGTAGACAGAGCCAGATAACTAACCATCTGTTGAATTAGAGGTAAAAAGACTGGTTTGGCAGGCAAGTTATTCCAATCCCTATCCAAAGTAGAAGTGAACAGAAACACCCTGCCTGCCCCGGGATAAGACAGTTCGCCTTCGACAAGTAGAGGCATATCGCCTTCAAGGCCGAGAACTACCTTTGCCCAAGGTTTAACCTGAGTGGGAAAGTACTGGTAAAAGCTTGCTCGGGTTAAATCTCCCTCTTTTCCTTGGGCAAAAACCTTTAGGATAGGGTGAGTAAAGTCTTGAAAATTAATCGTGTTAAATTTTTTTTCTCCTTTAGATTTCTCTTTAACTTCCATCAACTGAGCTGGCAGGAGATTGCCCAAAGCGAGATTATATTCATGAGCATTAACATTATCGCCCAGGGAGAAGACGACTCCCCCTCCTTCCCGCACAAAACTCATCAGTCCGGCTGTTAAGGAGCTGGTAACCTTTCCCACATTAGCCAGGAAGATTACGGAGAAATCATCTAATTTCTCGCGGGGAAACTCATCCAGCGTTACCACCTTAACAGACAACGGTGACTGTATATTGGAAACTTCCGACGTGGTCGGCGAAAGGCCGAGCGTCAGGTAGAACGTCTCACTGGAAAAAGAAGAAATTCCCGGATCCCCATCAATCAGCAGCACTCTAATTTTCTCTGATGCTTCTGTTTTAAAGTAGAATCTGTCGTCACAGGGCAGACTATCTTCCTGAACCTCTACCTTCCCCAGATAAGTCCCCTCTTCAGGAAAATCGTAGAAGAAATCTTTAGTGGTCTCTCTTCCTGCTTTTAACTCCATAAAGCCCTGGCCTATTTTCTCTCCACTTTCTCTACCAATCTGAAAGCTGCCCTGGGGCTTAAGAAAAACCGAAACAAACAGACGGGAAATGTCTTCTTTAGAATAATTTCTTATTTTAGCTGATATTTGGGAAGTTTCTCCCAAAGTCAGTCGGCGACAATCGGCTCCTGATACGGCGACGTTGGAAAGTAACCCACTATTTAAATCGATAATAATAAACTTCACGTCCGGGTCGAATTCTTTTATGCTCTTTCCATCGATCCCCGGCCACCCGTTAATTGCCAAATCTGTAATCAGGATAATCTCTCTATTTGGTGATGAGGATTCCTGGAGAATTTTATATGCCTGAGAGACCCCCGGCAGGAGATGCGTAGGACGGAAACTCAAACTGCTTTCGTCCAACCTCTGCCGAAGAATCTGCCTGTCGTCACTGAGATAAGAGACTAAAGGTTTCACTTCATCAGAAATCAAAAAGATTGCTGCTCGGTCGCCTCTTTTAGCCATTTTAAGAATGCGTCTGGCTACTTTCTTGGCCAGAGCAAAACGGGATTCTCCTTCTTTCATATATCCCATAGAATAAGAATTGTCGATAAGAATTACACTGGACCGTGAGACCCCTTCTACCTGGGCAAACAAAGGCATTCTCCTCACCACAGGCCTGGCAAAAAGAAGAGTTAATAGGAGAAGAATAAGAGACCTCAATATAAGTAAAATTAGTTGCTTTAATTTAAACTTTCTTACTACCGTTGTGGAGGCTAATTTAATAAACCTAACAGAAGAAAATGGGGAAGTTATCGGCCTTCTTCGGGAGAGGAGATGGATAAGTATGGGGATGGAAACTACTGGCAATCCCCACAGGAACGACGGGTTTAAAAATGTTATATTCATTTATCACCTTAACATCTTTCTTCTGGCAAGGTATGCACCCAGGGCAAAATCGAGAGGAGTTTTTGTGTTAATAAGACAATAATCTATATCGCTTCTCAGACAACTTAACTTGTATGTCTCCACAAATTTCCTTAATATATTCTTATACCTTTTCCGGATAATCTCCGGATGAGTAAGAACTCTCTTTCCATTCTCCATATCCTCCAGCCAGAGTACATTAGTAAAGGGAAGTTCCAGCTCGGCAGGATCGAGAAGGTGAAAGACGATCACTTCGTGTTTCTTAAACCGGAAGTACTTCAGAGCATTCAGAACTTTTTCCTGTTCATCCAGGAGGTCAGAGATGAGAATAATCAATCCCCTGCGTTTGGTATATTGCCCCAGCTCTTGAAGAGAGCGGTTTATTCCTGTTTGTGAAGATGAGACCAGTTTTTCCAGCTCGTCCAATATTAGCGAAAGGTGCCCTCTGCTCTGTCGAGGAGGAATATATTTCTTAATATTCTCGTCAAAAGTGGCCAGTCCCACCGAGTCCTGCTGTCTGAGCATCAGGTAAGCTAACGAGGCTGCTAAATAGGAGCCATACTGAAGCTTAGTTATCCCCTTGCTCATATATCCCATAGAGGCGCTTCTATCAAGGAGAATATATCCTTTCAGGTTTGTCTCTTCCTGATATTGTTTCACAAAGTATTTGTCTTTCCTTCCGTAGACCTTCCAATCCACATGTCTGGTTTCATCCCCTGGCGAGTATTCCCTGTGCTGTGCAAAATCGAGACTGAAACCTCTGTAAGGACTCTGGTGCAGTCCGGCAATAAATCCCTCAACCACAAATCTCGCTCTGAGAAGCATGGATGAAAGTTTAGCCACAATCAGCGGGTCAATATAACTTCTCCTCGGCTCTTCCACTTTCAACTCCTATCCCGACCTGGTAAAATCAAGCTTCGGGAATTTCCTTTAGCAGTCTGTCTATTACCTTATCGGTACGCACGCCTTCAGCCTCGGCATTAAAATTGAGTATGATACGGTGTCGCAGGACGGGGTGAGCTAATGCCTTGATGTCTTCTACCGAGACATTGAAGCGACCATTAAGGATTGCCCTGGCCTTTCCCCCCAAGATCAAGTTTTGTGAACCCCGGGGACTTCCTCCCCAGCTGACCCACCTTTTGATGAATTCCGGGGCTTTGGATGAAGATGGTCGGGTAGCTGTCACCAGATTTACTGCGTAATTAACCACGTACTCGGAAGCGGGGACCTTGCGCACAATCTCCTGTAAATGTATTATCTCTTTAGCATTGAGAGCTTTTATCAATTTCGCCTGGAAACTGGAGGTGGTTTTATTGACGATTTCTTTTTCTTCTTCATACTTAGGGTAGTCAATATTTACCTCAAAAAAGAAGCGGTCGAGCTGTGCTTCGGGCAAAGGATATGTCCCCTCCTGCTCAATAGGATTCTGGGTAGCTAACACGAAGAAGGGAAGTTCTAAAGGGTAAGTATTTCCACTGGCAGTAACCTTATACTCTTGCATCGCTTGCAGAAGCGCAGACTGAGTTTTGGGAGGAGTACGATTAATCTCGTCAGCCAGGATTATGTTGGCAAAGACGGGTCCTTTGATGAAGCGAAAACCTCTTTTTCCTGTGGAAATATTCTCTTCAATCACATCCGTTCCCGTGATGTCAGAAGGCATAAGATCCGGGGTAAACTGAATTCTCTGGAATTTCAAATCGAGAATCTCGGCAATCGTAGAGATTAACATTGTTTTGGCCAGACCAGGCACGCCCACAATTAGACAATGACCCCGGGCAAAAAGAGCAATCAGGAGCTGTTCAATAACTTCGTCCTGCCCCACAATTATCTTATGGAGCTGTTCCAGAATCGATTTTCGCCCCTGGGCTAGCTTCTCCACTAATTTCAAATCTTCTTTTTCTTCACGATTAACCATAGAATTCCTCCTCTATAAAGCTTTTTATTATTATACCCCATTTCTACCCTGTTTTCAAGTCGAATTTTGCGTTATATAAGCAGTGTAAGGGCCTGATTTATCGGGACGCCCACAAAGGGCTACACTACTGGCAAGTTTTTGAGAGGAGTGTTTATTTAACCGCGAGGATGGAATTTTTTGTGTAGGTCTTTGAGACGCTCGCGGGTCAGGTGGGTATATATCTGGGTGGAGGAGATATTTTCATGTCCCAACATCTCCTGAATTGCACGCAGATCAGCACCCCGCTCCAAGAGATGAGTGGCAAAGGAATGCCTTAAGGTATGGGGCGTTATATCTTTAGTTATTCCAGAAAGTGTAGCGTATCTCTTAATTATCTTCCAGAATCCCACACGAGAAAGTTTTTTTCCTGAGGGATTTAAGAAGAGACTCTTCGGTTGCCGCGTGGACGTCCTGGAGAGTGCTTTATGGGCAGACCTCACCTTTTTCAAATAGATATTAATGAACCTAATTGCCTCAGAACCGATGGGAACAATGCGTTCTTTTCCCCTCTTGCCAATACACCGTAAATAGCCCAATTTGAGATTAACGTCTTCCATTTTGAGATTAATAATTTCTGACACCCTCATTCCCGTAGCATAAAGGAGTTCCATCATTGCCCTGTCTCTGATTCCTCCAGGGGTATTAGAAGGAGGAGCATTTAGCAATGCTTCTACTTCGGCAAAAGTCAAAACTTTGGGTAGTTTCAGCCCGAGGTGCGGGGAATCTAAATTTTCGGTGGGATCCGTTTCGCAATAGTTATCTGATACCAGGAAGCGATGGAACATTTTTATTGAAGTTATTACCCTGGCTAACGAGGAAGGCGATACATACTTCCTCTTAATCAGTAAAAATTCCATAACGTCGCTATGGTTAACGGCAGTGGCAATTTTGCCATTCTCTTCCAAATATTTAATGTACTGCGACAGATCTCCCTGGTAACCTAACTTTGTATTTTTCGACAGACCTTTTTCCACTTCTATATAGTTGATAAATTCGTCGAGAAGCCTGGAATTTTTCATGTTATAAAGGGGTTGCTGTGAAGTTCCTGGCTAACGGTAGTCGACGGGCCGTGGCCAGGATAAATAATCAAATTTTCTCCCAGGGATAAAATCTTTTTTATCGAATTCAAAAGTACTTCCTCGGAACCTCCGGGCAAGTCGAAGCGACCAATGGAACCTGAGAAAAGCGTATCGCCAGTAAAAATGGAATCATCCAGCAAAAGAGAGATTCCTCCCGGCGTATGTCCGGGAGTATGGAGAACCTTCAATTTCATTTCTCCGCATTCAATTACATCCCCATCTTTAATGAAAGTATCTGCCGCAGGCGAGGAGGATTCCATGGGAAAAATGAGAGGAAGAATACTGTTGCTTTTCGCAAGCAAGGGAGCGTCGTATGGATGAATCAAAATTGGGGCATTAGTGTACTCTTTGATTTTGCGGTTGGCACCTACGTGGTCTGGATGTCCGTGAGTATTGACGATATAGTTAATGGAGATATTCTTTTGTCTAATAAACTTAATTAACCGCGACCCTTCTGCACCGGGGTCAATAATCAGTCCTTCTCTTTTATCAGGATCATAAACAATATAACAATTGGCCTCCATGGGACCAACTGTGAATATCTTTACCATATTTTATTAAGCTTCTTCTTTGGGGCTAAGTAGCTTTTCTCTTAGAATCTTATCAATTTCCTCGGCGACCCCCGGGTTCTCTTTCAGGTAAGTCTTACTATTTTCTCTTCCTTGCCCGATTCTGTTTCCTTTGTAAGAAAACCAGGTTCCACTCTTCTCAATCAGGTTATTTTCCAGAGCAACATCCAATAGGGAACCCTCCCTGGAGATGCCCTGATCATACATCATATCAAACTCCGCCTTGCGGAATGGTGGAGCCACCTTATTTTTGGATACTTTAACTCTTATGCGATTACCTACATCGATATCTCCCGCCTTAATAGCGCCTATGCGACGAATGTCCAATCTAACAGAGGAATAAAACTTCAATGCTCTCCCTCCTGGAGTCGTCTCTGGATTGCCAAACATCACGCCTATCTTCTCTCTTATCTGATTGATAAAAATTACACAGGTCTTAGATTTAGATATAGCAGCCGTAAGTTTCCTGAGAGCCTGAGACATCAACCTGGCCTGTAAGCCGACCTGTGCGTCGCCCATTTGACCCTCGATTTCTGCCCTGGGCACCAGAGCAGCCACACTGTCGATTACAATTACATCAACAGCTCCACTACGAACCAGAGTCTCGGTAATCTCCAGAGCCTGCTCGCCATTATCGGGCTGGGAAATCAGGAGGTTCTCGATGTCCACTCCCAACTTATTGGCATAAGCCGGGTCCATGGCGTGCTCGGCATCTACGAAAGCAGCTGTTCCTCCCAATTTTTGAGCATTGGCGATTATCTGGAGGGAGAGAGTAGTCTTACCTCCCCCTTCCGGACCGAAGATTTCCACCACTCTTCCTTTAGGAACTCCACCCACTCCTAAAGCTACGTCTAATGATAGGGCGCCAGTGGGAATCACTTCCACTTCTCCCTTATAAGCCTCAGCACCCAGTCTCATTATCGTTCCTTTCCCGAACTGTTTTTCAATCTGAGATACTGCCACTTCTAACGCTTTTACTTTCTCATTTTTTCCCATTTTTTCCTCCTTCTAGAAAATGCGTCGGTACAATTTCCTCCTCCCGTTTTCCTTTTTTCTATAGTGTGTGAATTATGTGTAAAATAATATTAGTCACTACCCCGGCATAAATATCATCAAGCATTATCCCCAGCCCTCCGGCAAGCATTTCCAACTTCTTTATGGGATAGATCTTGATTACATCCAGAAGCCGGTAAATAACAAACCCTACGATCATCAAGCCAAGCGTTTTGGGCAAAAAAGCCATAGCGATGAAGTATCCACACATCTCATCAATAACTATTTTAGGAGAATCGATTTCTCCTAGGATATTTTCTGCCCAGTGAGAAATTATCGTCCCGCCAATAATTAAACATAAAATGAGCATCCAGTAGAAGGGAACGGTTGTAGGGAGAAGGGCATAGAGCAGAAATGCTACCAGTGTTCCCATTGTTCCTGGAGCAACTGGCGAATATCCAACAAAAAAACCCGTAGCCAAGAATCTAATAAGCCACTCCATTTTTTCCTCTCTATCTTCATATTTTACTACTTATTTCCTCAAAAAGTATATGTTTATTTTTGAAAATGTAATTGAATCCTGAAATCACGGTCAAAATGGTAACCACAAGCATCAGCCAATAAGGTGCGCTATCTAAAATATAGCCAAGAACTCTTTTCCAACCCAGGAAAGTCTGTAACTCCAATGCGCTGGTCTGCCAATAATTCCTCAACAAAGCATTGACAATAAGAATTATCAAAATAGTAATAATGACTACCATTTGTGAGGTTGTCTTGAATTTTCCAGAAAGGGAAGCCGGAATTATGGTCCCCCTGGATGCCGCCACACTTCTTAATCCGGTTATTATGAATTCGCGACTGATTACCAGGATAACCATCCAGGCAGGGATTGACAGCTCCCTTAACTGAACGAAAGAAATGAAAGCAGCAGAAACTATCAATTTGTCAGCGAGAGGATCTATGAACTTTCCAAAATTAGTTACTTCCTCTCGATGGCGGGCAATAATTCCATCATACAAATCGGTAAGCGCCGCCAGAATAAAAATTATAAGAGCGGCTACCCGGGTATAAATATTACCTACAAACATAAAAAGTATGAAAAAGGGAATGACAATTATTCTTCCCATAGTAAGTTTGTTGGCTAAAGTCATTTATTGTCTTCTCTTTGCAATTCGTCTTCTACTGCTTCTATTTTTTCCTCTGGCGCAGGCCGTCTCTGTTCTATCTTAATCAAGTCCTTTCCCTCTAATCTAGTGAAAACAAACTCATTAACATCCCCTATACTTCCAGAAACAGTATCCACCTCTTCTCCATTCACGTATAGCCTGATACCGCCTACGTTTCCGACGCGAACAATCATTCCATTTTTTGCAACCCATTTTCTATTTTCGCCAGGAAACAGTGTTCCTTCAAAAGAGACCGCCCCGTCCCCGACTACTCGTAGCCAGGTCTTATCATTTATTTCCGCTACCATTGAAATATCTTGTGCAATGTCAGTGGCGAGACCCGTTCCTGCTTTCACCTGTGGGGATAATTGCCGCATAGCCAAACGCAGCCAAAAAATGGCCAAAAGGCCAGCCGCTACAATCACTACTACAGCCAGGACAAATGGAATGAGACTCTTCCTGGTAAATATAAATCCAGCAAACCCTTTCCCGGGTAGCGATTCCCCTTCTCCACACCGACTAACGACAATAGGAAATTCAGGATTGAGGTCCATTCTGTCTTTTCGTCCCGAATGCTCTTTCTTATAAGCATGGACAATCGCTTCCGCGTCCAGCCCCAGGTAGCGGGCATAACTTCTGATAAATGAAACTACGTAAACCTTTGCTGGAAAGACATCGTATTCTTCTTTCTCCAATGCTTCCAGGTACTCCCTGCTTATTTTAGTCTCCTGCGAAACCTGCTGTAAACTAATCTCTTTACACCGCCGAGCTTCCTGGAGTATTTTACCAATATTTTCTGGCATTTCCGTCCCTACCATTTTTAGAGCAAACTTACACTCTCCAGTTGCCATTGAAAGATAGTTTGTGAAGAGCTATTGGAATTTCAGCTAAAAAACAAGGACGACTTTTTCTCTTTCAAGCAAATCAATGTTCGACGAGCGAAGCGAGAAGTTTTGATTTGCGCGCCTCGAGAGTCCGAAGTTTTTTGGCGTTAAAAAATTCCTCAAGCGATGAACAAACTATCTTTCTCACAAAACCTTGCCTAAGGGGATTCGAATACTTGCGCTTCTAAAGGTATTTCAAACTCAAAAATTTCATCATTTACTTCAGCATTCTTTACAATATTTTCCAGACGAGTAGAAACCACCGTATAACTATTGCTAACCTCTGTCTCCACTGGTACCCAATGCTCTTTGGAAACTACAAGAACTATCTCCACTCCATTTCCAACTTCTGGAACCAACTTAATTTTATAGCCTTCATTTCTTTCTTCTACGACCTCTTTTGTATAGTCCTCTAGCTCTCCAATCTTAGCTGCCCAAAAGAAAAGACCTAAATTCACTCCCATTAACTCTTCCAATCTGCCAACGGACTGGATGGAAACCTGATTGTAATCAGGTAAATAGAACCAGACCTTCTTGCCATTGCATACAATGATTTGTGAATAAGGTTGAATGTACTCAGCGTATAGTTTATCGGGCACTCTAAATTTTATTGAACCTGTAATCAGTTTTTCTTCCAGAGTAGCTTTTATCAGTATTTTTTGCTGGAAGTCGAAACTCCCTGTTTCTATCTTTCTTCTTTCAGTCTCCAGTTTTTTCAGAATATGGGAAATTGTCTCGCTCTGTGAAAAGCCTTGTATAGAAATCAGAAAAGTCAAAGAGAGAAAAACCAGACCTATTTTAGTTATCTTCATCCTTTTCTATCTTTCGCCAGTAGTCTTCAATTTTATCTAAAAATATCTGGCGTGGTTTAGAACCCTGCTGAGGACCGATAAGTCCTTTGGTCTCCATTAAGCTTATAAGGTTTGTTGCTTTTCCGTCGCTAATATGTAATGCTCCCTTGAATAGGGAACTGGACGCCTGTCTTCTTTCCAGGGTCAATCTCAGAGCCTGTTTAAATAATTTTCTAATTTCCTGGTCCTCTTCCTCTTTCTCTCCCGTGATCTTTGTCAACTGGAATAGGTCTTCAGTATATGTCATTTCTCCCTGTTGTTTAATAAAGTTTACAATCCTGTTTATCTCTTCTGCACTTACAAATGCTCCTTGCAGGCGTATCGGTTTTGCCTCTCCCGGAGCAAGAAAGAGCATATCCCCGCGTCCCAGGAGGTTTTCTGCTCCGTTCATATCCAGAATTGTCCGGGAATCTACCTTAGAAATCACCTCGAAGGCCAGGCGCGCCGGAAGATTTGCCTTAATAATGCCCGTGATTACATTTACCGAGGGCCGTTGTGTGGCCAGCACAAGATGGATTCCCACTGCTCTGGACATCTGGGCTAAGCGGATTATCACTTGCTCGACTTGATTGGGAGCTGTAGCCATTAGGTCAGCGAGTTCGTCAATAATAATGACTATAAAAGGAATTTTCTCCCCTTCTTCTTTAAACTTTTGGTTATATTCGAATATATCACGAGTCCCGGTAGCAGCGAAACTTCGATAACGATTTTCCATTTCGCCTACAATCCATTTTAACGCTGCCACAGCGTGTTTTACGTTCGTAACCACGGGACTTTTCAAGTGGGGAATCCCATTATAAATCGGTAATTCTACCATTTTGGGGTCGATTAAGAGAAATTTGACTTCCTCAGAAGTGGCTTTGTATAGAATGGACAGGATTATCGTGTTAATCGATACCGTTTTACCCGAACCTGTAGCCCCTGCAATCAGGAGGTGGGGCATCTGGTTCAAATCAGCAATGTATGTCTTTCCCGCTACCGTCTTACCTAAAGCAAGCGAAAGGAGGGAGGCAGCTTTCTTAAATTCGGGAGATTGCAGAAGTTCTTTTATATATACCAATGCCATACTTTGATTGGGGATTTCTATGCCGATGGCAGCCTTTCCCGGAACAGGAGCCAATATCCTTATGCTTTGTGTCCGTAACGTCAAAGCTAGATCGTTAGACAAATTCTTCACGCTGCTCACCTTTATTCCTGGAGCCAGTTCCAGTTCGTAACGCGTAATTACAGGTCCTGGATGAATCTGTGATACCTTAGCCGAGATGCCGAAATTCTTGAGGGTCTTTTCCAGAACCTCGGCGTTATTTTTTAATTCTTCCTCCCTTTCGCTGAGATCTGTCCGCGGTGGGTCGTTGAGGAGATCTATGGGAGGAAGTTCGAAAGTGAGTGCACCTAGAGGAGAAACTGGAGAAACAGACTCAACTTTCTCCTGGGGAGAGACTTTCCTGTAGGAATCGGGCTTTACCTCTTCCATGGTAGTCAAGCGCTTTCTTATCGGAGTTGTAGGCCGAACTACCTGAACCGCCTTTTTCAAGGCTTGCAGGAATTGAATAATAGATGTTTCGGTCACTAATTGTATAGAAATGATAAACACAGTCAATATGATAAGATAAGTACCTGTATCTCCAAAAGCAGGAACCAGGAGGGAGTCAGAAACGAAATCACCCACTGTTCCGCCCAGCCTCGTCTGCCTGCCCAGGAGGTTCAAAAAACTACAAAAGGCCAATACCAAAAACCCCAGGCCAGAAACTTTAACCCACATACCTTTTATTTTCTTCCCCTTTTGAAATGTTTTCCACCCCCAGTATCCGATAGAAAAGGGAAGGAAATATGCTCCCCATCCGAAGGCGGTTATCAGGGAAAAAGCCAAATATCTTCCCAAAGCACCCATAACATAATGCCCTATCTGATAGGAAACCAGACTGAGCAATATAAGCAAGGAAAGCGTAAGTAGTACGATGCCAGCGATTTCGTTTCTTTCTTCCTTTGTCTTGCTCGTTATCTTCACTTCATAACCTCTTTATCCTCGAAGAAAGTTTACTTCTTTTTGTGCATAAAGTCAAGATTTTTCTAAAGGTATCCAAAATTTTCTCGCATATTAAGAGTTTGTGGCTACCAAATGTGAAAAAATAAAACAACAAGTCCTAACGTCACGCAATAGTAGGCAAAATAGCGAAGTCTGCTTTTTTGTACAAACCTCAGCACTACTGTGAGTGCCCAATATCCGGAAAGAAAAGCTGCAACGGCTCCCACTATATAAAAGGTCAGTGTGGAGAAGTTAAGCGTAGATAAAACATTGGGGAGTTTAATGAGAGTAGCTCCCAAAATTGCCGGCACAGCAAGGAAAAAGGAGTATTTTACCGCCCACTTCCGTTGTAGACCACAAAATAAAGCAAAAATAATAGTGGCGCCTGAACGGGAGATACCGGGCAAAATTGCTGCAGCCTGAGCCATACCGATTATCAATGCATCAACTATTCCCGTTCCCAGGACATCTTTGTGAACATTTCTTATCCGGTCACCCAAGTAGAGAAGTATTCCGGTTAAGATAAGAAATAAACTGACTACTTCAATATTAGAAAAAATAAGTTCTATTTTATCTTTAAGAAGGATTCCCAAGATAGCTATGGGCAATGAACCGATGACCAGAAGAAAAAGAATTCGTGGGGAAGGATTGGTTTTTGGTCTCTTTGCATTCAGAAAACCTTTAAATATTTCCCATAAATCTTTTCTGAAGAAGACAATGATTGCTAATAGCGTGGCGAAGTGTAAGAATACAGTAAAGGAAAGTTGCGGTTTGTCTATACCGAGATACTTCTGGAAATATACTAGATGGGCACTACTGGAAATAGGCAAAAATTCCGTTAGACCCTGAACTAACCCGAGGATAACGGCCCTCGCCAGACTCATTTTGATCCTTCCAGGTGGGAATAGATATTATATTTTTGCCATAGAAAAAGACGAGGCAATTGAGGGGAAGCGCATAGAGGAGAATAGTGAACGTCAGTGTAGTCCTACACGGTAATCTTTCCTTTCCTTTTTTATATATATCTTCTCCTCTCGCATTAGCCATCCCAATGCTAAATAGAGTAAGCTGTTAGGTACTCCCAGTTTGGTTTTTAACACCAGAACCGGAACTTCACCTTTGGCGTTCAAAAAATTCCAGATTTTTCCCGCAAGGAGCCCGACCTGTTCACTCATCTGAGTTTACTCCATTATAGGCAATACAAGAAACAATGGCTCATTAACTTGAACGCTTTGACTATTGGAAACTAATACTTTGAGTATTTTGCACTTTGTCTCTGTCTGAATTTCATTCATCAGCTTCATCGCCTCAACGATGCACACCGTCTCACCTGTGGAAACTATATCGCCTTCTTCGACGAAAGGCGGGGCCCCCGGAGATGGGGAAGAATAAAAGACACCTACAATTGGCGATTTTATGATAATTGTATCCTGTTTAATCTCCTCGCCAGGCGCCGAAGCCTCTTTTCTTAATACCTCACTTCTGGACTCTTTTCCATAGCGTCTGAAGGAAACACCGGAACCAAATTCGCGTTTTATTATGATTTTAAATTCCTTCTCTTCCCAATTCAGTTCACTGAGATCCTGGTGAACCATAAAATTATAAATTCGGAAAAGCTGAGAAAGATCACTGGAGCCATCCCTTTTTTTCTTCACTTTGATTTTATTCATTTAATATCCTTCTCTCGTTTCCTTCCAGGAAATTGCTTCTCTTTTAGTACAGCCTTACGGCTGAGATTGATCCTACCCTCGTGGTCAATTTCCATGCATTTTACTAAAATTTCTTGCCCTTCTTTTACAACGTCACTTACCTTGTTGATACGCCTGTCAGCTAACTGAGAAATATGCACCAGTCCTTCCTTTCCCGGCAAAACTTCAACGAACGCGCCGAAGTCCTTGATGCGCGTTACTTTACCTTTATATATTTTCCCCACTTCAACGTCAGCAGTAAGGTATTCCACCATTTCCTTAGCCGCATTGGCAGCTTCTCGAGTATCTGCAGTAATAACGATCACACCGTCATGTCCTATATCCAATTTGGCTCCTGTCTCATTTTGAATTTTGTTGACGATTTTACCTCCTGGACCGATTACTTCTCTGATTTTGTCGGGATTGATCTCTACTATCAAAATCTTAGGTGCTAATGATGAGATTTCTTTACGAGGAGCTTCTATTTTTTCCTGCATCTTCTCCAGAATAAACAAACGAGCTTTCCTGGATTGTTCCAAAGCTTTAGCCATAATCTCTGGTGTAATCTGATCAGTCTTAACATCTAACTGGATAGCCGTGATACCTTTTCTAGAACCGGCAACTTTAAAATCCATATCGCCCAAAAAATCCTCCATGCCAATTATATCAGTTAACAGGACAGCTCGCTCTCCTTCTTTAACCAAACCCATTGCTACTCCAGCCACTGGCGCAGTAATGGGTACCCCCGCATCCATTAGAGATAGTGTGCCACCACAAACAGAAGCCATAGAAGAAGAACCATTAGATTCTAAAATATCGGAGACGATTCTTATCGTATAAGGGAACTCTTCCTCACGAGGTAATACTGGGGATAATGCCGTCTCAGCCAGTACTCCATGTCCAATTTCCCGTCGGCCGGGACCCCGCGCGGGCCTCACCTCTCCCGTGCTGAAAGGCGGAAAATTGTAGTGCAACATAAATCTCTTCTTATATTCTCTTTCCAATTCGTCCATAACTTGCATATCCTGGGACGTGCCCAGCGTAGTGGTAACCAAAGCTTGCGTCTGTCCACGGGTGAATAAACCAGAGCCATGGGTTCGTGGCAGAACGCCTACTGCGCAACTTATTGGGCGAACTTCGTCTATTTTCCGTCCATCTATTCGTTTATTCTCTTCCAAGGCTAATCGCCTTAAATAATTACGCTCAACCTGGCCAATGGTGTCTGTGATAGTTTTCTCCTGTTCAGGATAATCTTGGGAAAATTTATCAATAACCCCGGAGGCGATTTCATTAATTCTTTTCTCTCTTTCAAGTTTGTCGCTGATTCTCAGTGCCTCTTCTACCTTTCCCTGGCAGAACTCAATAACCCGAACTGACAGTTCTAAATTTACAGTAATTGCTTTCCTCTCCGCATACGGGAGACGGCGATAGAACTCCTTCTCGAGTTCCTCATTTTTGGGCGGTTCCTCTTTTCCAGGCAGTTCCATTTTGGGCTTTGCAAATTGTTTTATTAACTTCTCTTCCAAGTCTACCACTTCTATTATAACTTTATGAGCCAGTTTGATCGCTTCTTGCAAGACTTCTTCTGGTACTTCCCTTCCCCCTCCTTCCAACATGGTTACTGTGTTTCTGTTGCCGGCAACGACTAGATCGAGACTACTTTCCTCCAGTTGAGCGAACGTGGGATTAATGATGAACTTCTCCCCGATCCTTCCCACCCTTACTGCACCAATAGGGCCAGCAAAAGGTACGGCAGAAAGACTTACCGCGCAACTAGCGCCAATTATTGAGGGAACATCGGCATCGTTTTCCTGGTCGGAAGATAAAACGGTAATCATTACTTGAATTTCATTTAGAAAGTTTTTGTCAAAAAGGGGTCTCAAAGGTCTGTCTATTAGTCGAGAAGTTACCACTTCGTTCTCGCGCGGTCTTCCTTCTCTCTTGAAGAATCCTCCAGGAATCTTACCAGCAGCATAAGTCCTTTCTCTGTAATCCACCGTGAGGGGAAAAAAGCTTTCTCCTTCTTTTGGCTCAGGCGCTACCGTAACAGTGGCTAAAATAACAGTTTCTCCATACCTGACTAATGCCGAACCAGCAGCCTGCTTTGCCAGGTTTCCTGTCTCAATGATTAATAATCGCTTTGCAATTTCTGCCTCTACTTTTCCAGCCATAGTAAGTCCTTTCTTGAGGGAACTTATTTTCTCAAATTCAATTTATCAATAATTTCTCTGTATTTCTTCAAATCATGAACCTTCAAGTAATTCAATAGTTTTCTTCTTTTGCCCACAAGCTTTAAAAGACCCTGCCGAGAATGGTGGTCCTTGTTATGAGTTTTGAAGTGGTCTGTCAGAGCATTAATTCTCTCGGTCATTAAGGCAATCTGAACTGCTGCAGAGCCAGTATCTTTTTCGTGAATGCGAAATTTCTTTACGACATCTTTCTTTTTGCTATTTGCTAGAGTCACTTTCCCCTCCTTTCGCTTCGCTCAATCCGGCCGGGGTTCTCACCATCTCGAACCCGTCGCCAGACTTGTCGCTCCTTATTCGTCGCGACGGCGACCCTTTCGCTTCGCTTCAGTCGGTGACCCGTTCCGATTCACCCATCGGAACGTCGCTAACCCGTTCCTCCTTATTCGTCCCGATTTCATCGGGATTTCATCGAGACCCTATTAACCATTAATTCTCTTTCAAGAATCAAAATAGACAGGTACGGTTGCGGCCCTCTTTCTTAGCTCGATAAAGAGCCTCATCTGCCTTCTTGATTAAATCAGTCCTCAAACAGGCATCATCAGGATATGATGCCACTCCCAGACTTATAGTCATTTTCGCCCCAACTTCTCCAAAAGTCTGCTCGTTTATTGTTTTTCTTACCCTTTCTGCTGCAAAAGACGCTCCTGCTTTGTTAGTTTCTGGAAGAATCACTGCAAATTCCTCGCCACCGTATCTGGCTACAAAGTCTGTCTCTCTCAAAGAACTCTTCAGAATCTGCGCTATTTTCCTCAGCAAGGTATCCCCTTCCAAATGTCCATAACTATCGTTGAATTTCTTAAAATGGTCGAGATCAATCATAATTAATGAGAGATTCAGGTCATACCTCTGGGCACGGTTTACTTCCAATTCCAGTTGTTCATGAAAGTGCCTATGGTTGAATAAGCCTGTCAAACCATCAGTTATGGAGAGCTGTTGTGTAGACTTATACAGCATAGTATTTTCAATAGCCTGAGATGAATAATCGGCAAAAGTAGTAAATAATCTCTTTTCTTCGTCTAAAAATTGGCGATTCTTTTTCTTACTATGCAGGGTTATGAGCCCAATCAACTTCTCTTCTCTCCCAATCAACGGGATACAGATTCCTGTTTCTATCTCAGGCATTCCCTTAAGGTTTCCCGGGAGGGACTCGCCTTCTGCTTTGCTAATTATAGGTTGAGGTAATTTTTGCTCCCTCCACAATTGAAGTTTCTCTTTTCCTTTTTTCTTAATTAGTTCAATTATCTTCTCATTCAAGCCCCAGGCTGTTTTTAGCGCCAATTGTTTGCTCTTCTCATCAAAAACAAAAAGGGACCCTGCGTCCGCCTTGGTCCCTTTAATACAGGAATTCATAATTAAAATGTATAACTCTTCCAATCCTACAGAAGGATCTGTCCTTTTACTGAGCCGTTCAAATTCAGCTAAGGCCTTTTTTTCTCTGAGGCGGTCCCAGAGAAGGCTTGTTACAGGACCTTTCATAATTTCGATATTTGAAGATTCGCCTATCTTCTGGAGTTGCTTATTTATTTCCGGATCATCGCTAAGATTCAGGATAGCATCTACTTTTTGATTTTTAAGCAAATCGCGAAAATCTGTCGCCGTAGGAATCCCCAGCTTCTTAGCTAATTCTATTCTACTGGGATTTTGATTGCGATCAGCAATACCCACAATTCGCAACTGTTCGTCTTCGTGCAAAGTTTCAATAATTGCTATTCCTCTTCTTCCTCCACCGATGATCACGATGTTTTTTTTCTTGTGTTCATCCATTTCTTTAAATTATACCATTCTTATCCGCTTTTGTCAAACTTCCAGAAACTGGCAATAGTTTTCTTGTAAATTGGACATCTTTCTTTATTCGGTTTATCAACTTCTCAGCAGTGGGGAATCTCATTTCTTTCCTTATTCTTTTTATAAAGAAGACTTCCAACTTTCGCCGATAGAGGCTTCGTTTAAAATTGAAAATATAGACTTCCACTACGGGGCGAACATGTTTTCTATCTACTTTTCGAGAAGAATATTGAGGTTCCATAGAGAATGTAGGGCGGGTGCCAATATTAGCCACTCCCATGCACTTTTTTCCTTCGACTCTAACCTGAACTGCATATACTCCCTGAGGCAAGATGACATCTCGAGAAATATCCAAATTTGCCGTGGGAAAAGATAACTCCTTACCTCTGCCGCTCCCTTTCTTCACTGTCCCGCTAATGGCATAATATCTTCCCAACAGACGGTTTGCCGTCTCTATTTTGCCCTGCCAGAGCAATTGGCGAATTTTACTGGAACTCACTTTCATACTACCTATTCTAAGTTCACCAACAGTATTCACTTTAAAACCATACTTATTCCCTAGCCGTTTGAGTAACGCCACACTTCCCAGGCGGTCTTTTCCAAAACGAAAGCCAGGACCCACCACCACTCTTCCTGCACCTATCTTTTGATAAATGACTTTTCTAATGAACTCTTCTGGCTCCACCTCAGCAAGTCTGCGATTAAAGTGTATAACCAGCATCGCCTCGATGCCCAGATTTCTAATTATCTCTTCTTTCTGTTTCAGTGTTGTGATTAGTTTGACCTTCGCTCTCCGATCTCTTATTATCGCCCGAGGCAGCGGTTGGAAAGTCACCACAATCGATGTCTTCCCATATTTTCTGGCCAGATCCTTGGTAGCCCTGATAACTTGTTGATGGCCGCAATGGACTCCGTCAAATGTTCCCAGGGCGACGACACTATTTTTAAACTTCCTCCTTAATTTGGATAGTCCTTTTATGACTTCCATTTTCTTATACGATCTTCTTTCCTCATATTCCCGGATTAAATACTCTCAATAGTTCAAATTCTCTTTCCCCGAATGTAGCCTTTCCTTTAGCCAGAGCTATCAGATTTCCATCTTCATCAGATATTTTGAATGTCTCATGGTTATCAGCAATTTCTGAAGAAGAAAGAGAAACATTTATCACTTCTGAGTCCTTTATCTGTCTACCCATTCTAATCCCCTGACCCATACCTCGGGTGACTATAACGTTGGGCAAGTCGGATAAAGCTTCAGAGATAGACTGGATTTTCTGGTGAAACAACTGTTTCCTTTCCCAAGAAATAGCATCGCTTAATCGGAAGTTACCTACCCGCAACCGCACCAGACGTGACATATGGGCTCCACAACCTAAAGCCTCTCCCATATCATGACATAAAGTGCGCACGTAAGTGCCGGAAGAGCAAATCGTGCGAAACTTGACTTCAGGCATGTCGTAAGACAAAAGTTCTAATTTTCTAATCTCCACTTTCTGAGGAGTTCGTTCAACTACACTTCCCTCACGAAAAAGCTGGTACAACCTCCTCCCCCGATATCTTTTGGCCGAGACCATAGGAGGAATCTGTTTTTGCGCTCCTAAAAATTTATCAAAAACCTCGTTCAACTCTCTTAATACTACTTTTGGTTCAATCTTTTTCAAAATTTCGCCCTGTCCGTCCTGTGTAGAAGTGCTGATTCCTAAAACCATCGTCGCTTCGTATTCTTTCTCCAACCTCATCAAGTATGTGGAAATTTTGGTTGCCTCGCCCAAAAGAATTAGAAGAACTCCTTTTGCCTGGGGATCGAGTGTTCCCGCATGGCCTGCTTTTTTCGCAGAAAGAAACGCTTTCACTTCCTGAACTACAGCAAAAGAAGTCAAGCCCTTTGGCTTATCAACATTGAGAATCCCGTCCTTCAGTTGTTCCAGTATTAGCTACCTCCCGGGAAACAGCATTTAGGATTTTCTGTTTAACTTCTCCCACGTTCCCTTTGACTGTACACCCGGCAGCGTTCCTGTGACCGCCTCCGCCAAATAACCTGGCAATCTTGCTCACGTCTATTTTTCCCTTGGAACGAAAACTAACTCTAAACTGGTCGCCAATTTCAGTTTCCCTGAAAAGTATTCCCGCTTCTACCCCTGCCACATCTCGGGCGAAGTTAACAAATCCCTCAGTCTCATCTTCCCTACCACCGGTTTCTTTATACATATCCTGCGTAATCAAAAGGTGAGCAATTTTTCCACCAGCGGTTACTTCCAATGTCCTTAAAGTTAATGATAATAATCTCAATGCCGGGCCAGTTCTCGACTCATAGACCTTTTGGCTAACGACCTGTGGTGATATTCCCTTCTTTATGAGTTCAGCCACAATTTCATGACAACGGGGCGTAGTGTTAGCTTCCTGAAATCTGCCTGTATCGGTTAGAATGCCTACATAGAGAGCAAGTACTTCCTCCTCAATCATTTCCAGACCAGACTGTTTAAATAAATCGTAAAGTTCTTCAGCAACAGATGATGCCTGGGGTTCAACATAATTGTAATCTCCGAAAAGTTCGCAGTCCAGATGATGGTCCATATTAATTACAATTTTTACCCTATTTTTGAGGTCTATTATATCTCCTATCCGCTGTAAATCACTACAATCTAAGATAAAAGCTACGTCAAAATTTCTCTCTACTTTTTCTACAACATGAATATCGCTGCTATGCGACAAAAATCTGTAAACCGCAGGGACATGGTCTCGATTTGCAATGTACACCTCTTTACCCAATCGTTTCAGGAAAGAGCCAAGAGCTAACTGTGCACCTATCGAGTCCCCATCTGGCCTCATGTGAGAAGTGATAAAAAATGTACGGTTTTCCCGGATTATTTTTAGAATCTTATTGATTATCTTCTTTTTTTCTCCCCTGAGTTTTCTTTGCATCATTTTTCTCTTGGTGGATTTTGTTAATCAACTCATCGATTCGGGCAGCCTTTTCAATCGTCTGGTCATAATAGAAAACGATTTCCGGCGTATATCTTAACCTGATTCTTTGACCAATATGGTAACGTACAAAAGGTGTCATTTTTTTTAGTAGTCTTTCTGTCTTTATTCTTTCCTGCTGTGAGCCATAAACTGTAAAATAGACTTTAGCATGCTGTAAGTCATCGGTAACTTTAACTTCAGTTATTGTAACAAAACCCATTTGAGGACTTTTTATCTGCTTTTGAAGGATTGCATTAATCTCTTTTTGGATTAAGTGGGCGATTCGTTTTGGTCTTTTAAGAGGCATTTTTTTTACCGTTAAGGAAGAGCGACAACACGAGGAGTAAAGGGGATTTAGTGGTTCTCTATTATAAAATCATGATCGATAATTTCTACTTTCTTCGCTTCCCGAATAAACTTGATTATTTTATCGCTCATTGTTTGTGCCTGTTTCCTGTCCGAACAAACTAACGCAATTCCCAAAGTAGCACGGTGCCACAAATCTTGGTCATCCGCTTCACAGATAGAAACGTTGAACCTGGCCCTTACCCTATCCTTAAGGCTCTTAACTACTCTTCTCTTCTCTTTGAGAGAATTCGGCTTTTCCAGAAGATATAGAGTAATCCGTCCTAAGCTAGAGACCATTTACCTATCCAATATATCCCTGATCGACGAATTAAATCCACTTGCTATAATTTGCGCGCAATTTTCTCCAAAGTGAAGGCTTCCAGAATGTCGTTTTCTTTTATGTCACTAAAATTTTCCAGCCCCACCCCGCATTCGAAGCCAGCGTCGACTTCTCTCACGTCGTCCTTAAATCTTTTCAGAGAAGATATTTTGCCTTCATAAATTATGACGTTATCACGCAACAGCCGCACTTTACTCTGCCGGGAGATCTTTCCCTTAGCCACAGAACATCCTGCTATCATACCTACCCTGGGAATCCTGAATGTGCGTTTTACTTCAGCTCTGCCCAACGGAACCTCTTTGTACTCTGGCTCCAGAAGTCCCTCCATCGCTTTCTTCGTCTCTTCCACTGCTTCATAAATAACCCTATAAGTATGGATATCCACTCCCTCTTTTTCAGCTAATTCCTCAGCGCTCGGTGCTGGACGAACATTAAAGCCAATAATAATTGCATTGGAAGCAGCACCTAACATCACATCACTTTCAGTGATTCCACCTACTCCCCTGTGCACTACGTTTAGAGTTATTTCATGAGTACTCAACTTTTGCAAAGAATCGCAGAGCGCTTCCACGGAACCTTGCACATCGGCCTTAACAATTATTTTAAGCTCCTTAAGCTTTCCCAATGCAATTTGCTCATGCAAGTCTTCTAAGGTAACTCTCTTTCTGCGGGAAAGAATCTCTTCCCGTCTGGTTCTCTGTCGAATCTCACTAATTTCTCTTGCTGCTCTATCACTTTCCAGGGCATAAAATCTATCCCCCGCCTGTGGCAGACTGGAAAAACCTAACACCTCTGCAGGCATAGAAGGACTGATGCTTCTAACTTTCCTCCCTCGATCGTCAATCATTGCTCTCACTTTACCCGCCGAAAAACCGGAAACAAAAGGGTCACTGACTTCTAACCTGCCAGATTGTACCAAAACAGTGGCCACCGGGCCCCGCTGCTTGTCTAATCTCGCCTCAATAACCGTTCCCCGGGCTTTCTTATCGGGATTCGCTTTTAATTCCAACATTTCCGCTTCCAAAAGTATCATCTCTAAAAGATTATCCAGACCAATTTTTTCCTTGGCAGAAACCTCCACAAAAATAGTCTTGCCTCCCCAGTCTTCAGAGACAAGGTTATATTGGCTCAGTTCCTGTTTTACCTTTTCCACGTTGGCATTGGGTAAGTCTATTTTATTCACCGCCACTAAAATTGGTACCCCTGCCGCACGGGCATGGTCTATAGCTTCTATAGTCTGAGGCCTGGCTCCCTCGTCGGCAGCCACAACTAAGACGATTATATCAGTAACCTGAGCCCCGCGAGCTCGCATTGCTGTAAAGGCTTCGTGGCCGGGAGTGTCCAGGAATACAATATCTCCTTTATCTACGCTGACATGGTACGCCCCTATATGTTGCGTAATTCCACCTGACTCTTTGGAAATGATCTTGGATTCTCGAATCGCGTCCAATAACGATGTCTTACCATGGTCTACATGTCCCATTATGGTCACTATCGGTGGACGCGGCTTTAGTAAAGATTCATCTTCCTTTTTCTCTTCAAGAAGTTCTTCCCCATATAAGGGAACTACTTCTATTCCAAAACCGAATTCTCCTGCGGCAATGGTAGCAGTATCTATATCCAGTCTTTGGTTGATTGTGGCCAGGATACCCTGAGACATTAACTTCTTGATGAGTTCACTCACTTTTACTTCCATTTTACTGGCCAGCTCGCTCACTGTGGTCGTTTCGTCTATCTTAACAACTTTGGCCGGAGGTACGGCGACTTTTTCTTTTTCTATTTTTTTCCCTACTTCAGGAACTACCTTTTCCTCTTTTTTCACCTCTTCCACTACCGGTGTTGTCTTCTGGGGGACTTTCTCCTCCACGGCCCTTTTTCTCTCAACTGCAGGAATAGCGGAAGGTTTTTCTTTGGCCACAACCGGTTTAATGACCTTCCTTCGTCGGGTAATAGGTGCTTTCTTCTTTTTAACCTTAACTGTTTTCTTTTTTACTGCTTTAGTGGTTACTTTCTTGGCAGAGACTTTTTTCTTGACAGGAACCTTCTTCTTTTTATTACTGGCAAAAGAACTCTTAACTTTCTTCGCCTCCTGAGAAGTCAAGGAATCTCCGGGACTTTTTACTTTAATTTTCAACTCAGAAGCTTTGGCCAATAATTTTTTAGAGGAAATATTCAGTTCTTTAGCCAGTTCTTTTACCTTCATTTGCCTTGCCTTCTTTCTTGGCAGCACTGTAAATTTTTTCTGCAAATTTTGGCCCGATTCCAGAAATCTTAGTTAGCTCGGAAACGGAAGATGAGGCTATCTTTTCCATAGTGGTAAATCCATTGTCCGATAGAAGCTTGGCAGTAACCTTACCCACTCCTGAAAGTTTAGTAAGATCGCTTACTACTACTTCTTTTGCCTTTTTCATCTGCGATTCGCTCTTAATATCAATATGCCAGCCTGTGAGCCGTGCAGCCAACCGCACGTTTTGACCCGCTTTCCCGATGGCCAATGAAAGTTGATCATCAGCCACAACTACCAAAGCATTCTTTTTCTCTTTTTCCATAGACACATTTAACACCTTGGCCGGGCTGAGAGAACTGGCAACATAGGTAGCAGGCTCGGAACTATAAGCAATCAAATCCATCCTTTCTCCATTCAATTCATTAATAATCGCCTGAACTCTCGAACCCTTCACTCCTACACAGGCACCCACAGGGTCGACCTTTTCATTATTGGAAAGTACAGCCACTTTGCAGCGGTATCCGGGCTCTCTGACTATCTGTTTTATCTCCACCGTGTGATCATTTACTTCCGGTACCTCCAATTCATAAAGTCTCTTTACTAAACCGGGATGTGTTCGAGAAACGGTAATCTTCGGGCCTCGTGGTGATTGCTCCACCTTCAAAATGTAGACTTTGAACCTTTCAAAAAGCTCGTACTTATGGTCACGTATTTGCTCCCACTCCGGCAGAGTGGCTTCTACTTTTCCCAAATCAACAATGATGTTCTTCCGAGCAAACCTCTGAACCACAGCATTCATAGCAGTGCCTTCCTTCTCCTTGAACTCCTTGAATAGATTCTCCCTTTCGGTTTCTCGGATGCGCTGGACAATTACCTGTTTTGCGGTTTGCGCAGCAATTCTCCCGAACTCCTTGGTTTCTACTTTAATCTTTATCTCATCACCCACCTTAACTGCAGGGTCGAGTTTCAATGCTTCTTTTTTCGTTATTTGAATATAAGGGTTCTCCACTTTACTTACCACCTTTTTCCTTACATAGGCAGTAATCACCCCGGATTCTGGATCTACATGGGCTTCAAATTTCTGCTTTTTCCCAGAATGTTTGCGAAAGGCCGAAGTCAAAGCCGACTCAATCATTTCTAGAAGTTCCTTTTTGGGAATGCCTTTCTCTCTTTCTATTTGTTCAAAAACCCCTATTAACTCTCCTTCCATTATTACTTTCCTCCAACTAGTGCACACAATTTGATACCAATAAAAACAAAAAGTGGCCTTTTAGAGCCACTCTTATTTAATATAGCAAGTTTAAGAAAATAATGCAAGCAAAAAATTAAAAAGGGTTTAGTCCTCTTTTTCTTTCATTAGCTCTGTGATTAGTTTCTGAACCTGGTCGGGCTGAATTTCTCTTACCTCCTTTTCTCCTCTAAGTTTTAGTTCCACCATATTTTTGGCCAGTGTCTTTTCTCCCACAGTTACCCTGATGGGAATTCCTATCAGGTCAGCATCTTTGAATTTTACTCCCGCTCGCTCATCCCGGTCATCCATCAACACTTCCTGGCCGGCACTTTCCAGTTGTTCATAAATTCTATCAGAAATGGCTCTCGTCTTTTCGTGTTCGTAGTTTACCGGCAGAATTAGAACCTGGAAAGGCGCTATCGGTAGCGGCCAGATAATGCCATGCTGATCATGGCTCTGCTCGATAGCGGCAGCTACAATTCGGGAAACTCCTATACCATAACAACCCATCACAAAATATTTCTCTTTCCCCTGTTTATCAAGAAAAGTCGCCCGCAATGCTTCAGAATATTTGGTTCCCAGTTTGAACGTATGTCCCACCTCAATACCCCGGGAAAATTCCAACCTTTTCCCACACTTTGGACAGGCATCGCCCTCCTTCACTTTCCTCAAGTCCAGAACTTTATCCACCTCAAAATCTCTGCTCATGTTGACGTTTCTCAAATGGTAATCTTTCTTATTTGCTCCCGTAATGCCATTAACAATCCCTTCCACGGAATAGTCAGCAAGTAGCTTGCACTTTACTTTCAATCCCACCGGACCGGCAAAGCCTAGAGGAGCACCGGTAACTTCCTCAATTGTTTTCTCATCTGCAAGAAAAATTTCATTTACCCCAAGATAACTTTTTACCTTGCTCTCGTTAACCTCATGGTCTCCCCTTATCATCACTATTACGCATTCACTATCAATTTTATAAACCAATGTCTTTATAAATTTATCCGGCTTCTCTTTCAGAAATTTTCCTACTTCTCCAACTGTCTTCATATCTTTCGTTTCAACTTCTTCTAATTTCTTTAGCCCGCTTCTCTTTCTCTCTGTCTTAGGTGGAGGAAGACATTCTGCCTTTTCCAGGTTCGCAGCATAACCGCATTTACAGGAGACCATAATCTCCTCTCCAGCCTCAGCAATAACCATGAACTCATGAGAAAAAGTTCCGCCAATAGCGCCCGTCTGTGCTTCCACAGAGCGAAACTTAAGACCACATCTCTGAAAAATTTTGCAATAGGCCCCAAATACATTGTTATAACTCGTTTCTGCATTCTTATCAGTAGCGTCAAAACTATAGGCATCCTTCATGTAGAATTCCCTGGCCCTGATTACTCCAAACCTGGGTCTGATTTCATCTCGGAACTTGGTCTGGAATTGATAAAGCAGGAGAGGCAATTCTTTGTAAGACCTGACTTCCCCACGCACCAGGTCAGTTATCACTTCTTCATGAGTAGGGCCAAGGCAGAAATCTCTTTTATTTCTGTCTTTTAGCCTTATCAACTCTTTCCCATAGAAGTCCCAGCGTCCACTCTCTTCCCACAGTTCTCTCGGTTGCATTGCTGGAAGAGAGACCTCCTGACCACCGATTAAGTTCATCTCCTCTCTAACGATGTCCTCCACCTTGTGCACAACCCTCAAACCTAGAGGCAACCATTCATAAATACCACTGGCTAATTGCCTCATAATTCCTGAACGAATCATAAGCTGATGGGAAGGTATCTCCACCTCCCTGGGAATCTCCTTCAATGTGGGTAAAAGATATTTTGAAAGAAGCATCATTCCTCCGGACTATGCATCCCGATTTTCAACCGGGAAATTAGTGCTTACAATTCGATTATGTCATACCATTTTTTTCTCTTTAAAACTTATATAATTATTCTTACCTATTATGATGTGGTCTAAAAGTTCTATATCCATTGTCTTTCCCACGGCGATGAGCTTTCTGGTAATTTCCAAATCGTCCTGAGACGGCTCGGGGTCACCCGAGGGATGATTATGGGCAACAATTACCCCGCAGGCAAGGTACTCTATTGCTGGTTGAAACACTTCTCGGGGATGAACCAGATTGGCCGTCAGCGTCCCTATAGAGATTACTTCATCGTGGATCACCTTATTTCTCGCATTCAAATATAATCCTCGAAACTGTTCCTTCTTTAACTTTCTCATATCCTCCAAATAGATGTACACATCTTCGGGTCCTCTAATAGTGGGCATCTTTCCCGGCTCCTCTTGAAAGAATCTCCTTCCCAGCTCAAAGCAAGCAACTATCTGGCAAGCCTTAACTAGGGGAATTCCCAGGGTTTCCATCATTCTTCCCACATTCTTTTCACCAGCAATTGCCTTGGAGCCGTATTCTTTAATTACTCTGTGCGATAACTCCAGAACATTTTCGTCGCGGTATCCTGTATTCAGGATAATGGAGACCAATTCCGGAATCCTTAAAACGTCAGGACCATGTCTTATTAATTTCTCGCGAGGCTTCTTTTCCTCAGGCATTTCCTTGAGGCTAACGCGGTAACTTCCTCCCATTCTATTCCTAGCCATAACGGCACTATCTCCTTCTTATTTCTTTTTCAATCTCCTCCACGAGAACATTTATCATTTCTTTTTCTTTAACCTTCTTAATTATTTTACCTCGCCTGAAAAGAAGTCCCACGCCTTTACCACCAGCTATTCCCACATCTGCTTCCCTAGCCTCTCCCGGACCATTGACCACGCAACCCATTATGGCTATTTTAAGTGGGTAAAATCTGTATGGTTGAATCCCGGCAATAACGCTTTTTTGTCGAAAAAGAGATTCCAATTTTTTCTCTACTCTGTTGGTAATTTTAATCAGGTCAGTCTCACAGCGACTGCAAGTAGGACAGGAGATGACCTCCGGGCCAAAACTTCTCAGATTCAGTGCTTTCAAAATTTCGTAACCGACCCTCACCTCTTCCTCGGGGGAGGCGGTGAGCGATACTCTTATCGTATCGCCAATGCCCTCCGATAGGAGCACCCCCATACCTAAAGCCGACTTTATGGCACCTGAGAATTCACTTCCCGCTTCAGTAATTCCTAAATGGAGAGGATAATCTGTTTTCTTAGCTATCAACCTGTACGCCTGTATAGTGGTGGGAACATCTGAGGCTTTAAGGGAAATAACAATCTGATGGAATTTTTGTTTCTCCAGAATCTTTACATATTGAAGTGCTGAAGCAACCATATTCTTAGCCTTGCTCATTCTTTGGCTATGAGAAGTGTCGCTGTGGCCAGGGTTAGTTCTCACCTTTTTTGTGGGCGAGGGGAGTTTCAAGGAACCGGCATTGACTCCTACCCTTATGGGGATTTTTGCCCTTCCTGCGGCCTTCGCTATGGCCTCCACTCTTTCCCTGCTTCCGATGTTTCCTGGATTTATCCTTATCTTATCTACCCCTTGAGCAATAGCCTCCAACGCCAGGCGGTAATCGAAGTGTATGTCGGCAACTAAAGGAATATTGATTCTCTTTTTTATCTTCCCTAAAGCGTTAGCTGCTTCCATATCGGGAACAGCCACGCGGACTATTTCGCATCCCACTCTCTCCAGTCTCTTAATCTGGTTGACAGTAGCCCTGACGTCACGGGTATCCGTCTTGGTCATAGATTGCACGGAAATGGGAGAATTGCCGCCAATAAAAAGATTTCCTACTCTTATCTTGCGTGTCTTTCTCCTTGTCGTCATAGAAAAAAGTACCTGTCCCTTTTTTTACTTTCCCAGCCTTAATATATCCTGATAAGTAACCAGAACCAAAAGAAAAACGATTATCGCTGCTCCAATGGCCTGGGCAATTCTCATCTTCTTTTCATCCACGGGCTTGCCGGTAATTCCTTCAACAAGATAGAACGTAGCATGACCGCCGTCCAGAAGGGGGATAGGAAAAAGATTAAACAGACCAATCTCGGCGCTGATTAATGCAATCAATGAGAATAATTGATAAACCCCTGTCCTCGCCACTTGAGCCACCATCTGGGCAATTCCTACCGGACCAGTAACAGCAGGCTTCACTGCTCCCAGAAGCATAAGCCATATATATTTAAGCGTAAGAACTATCAGGAACGCTACCTGTTGAAATCCTGCAAAAAGAGAAGATATGAAATTATACTTTCTTGTATGCCAGGCCGGGCCGATTCCTATTAGTCCCACTCCTCTTACCTCATCATATCGAGGTACGATTTTGAGAAGTATTTCCTCCTCTCCTCGTAATATTCTTATGCTTATCTCTTCGCCGGGCTTAGAATGGATTATTTCTGCCATTTCATTCCAGTTATTGACTTCCTTTCCCTCTATGGAGATAATCTTATCCTTTTCCAACACACCCGCTTTCTCCGCCGGCATCTCTGGCATCACGCTACCAATTTCTGTCGATTCGTAATGAGGAATCATAATCCCCACAAAAAATGCCATCACGGAGAAAATAACGATTGCCAAAATAAAATTCATTGCCGGTCCTGAGGCAACGATAAGTATTCTGCGCCACCATTTCTGAGAAAGAAATTCATCGGGTGTTCCCTTTCTCTTCTCTCCAGGATGCTCTCCAGCCATTTTAACGTAACCACCTACAGGAATCAAAGAGACTACGTATCGCGTCCCGGCTTTGGTAAACCCTAACCATTCGGGACCAAATCCTAAAGAGAACTTCTCCACTCTCACTCCCATTCTCTTGGCAGCAATAAGGTGCCCTAACTCGTGAAAAAAGATTACCAGACCAAAAGTGATTACAATGGAAAATATGGTCAAGAACATTCTATCTTCTCCCTTGTCCTATTTCTTGTCCACTGGTTTATTTCTAAAATCTTTTTCAAGCTTGGTCTCTTATTCACCTTATGTTCTGCCATTACTGATTCGATAATTTTGGGAATGTCAATAAATCTTATTTTTTTCTCCAAAAAAGCCCCTACGGCTATTTCGTCAGCTGCGCTCAAAACAACGGGCATCGTTCCTCCTATCTTGCCAGCTCTGAGAGCCAAATCAAGACAGGGAAAATTATTTAAATTTGGCTTATGAAAACTAAGACGTGCTATTTTTTCTAATTTTAATCCTTGCAATTTACTCACATAGCGTTCAGGATAGGTAAGAGCAAATTGAATGGGAATGCGCATGTCAGCAATTGCCAATTGAGCTAAAATCGAGCCGTCGACAAGTTCCACTAATGAATGGACAGTCGCTTGTGGATGAATCAAAATGTCAATGCGGCTGATGTCAATACCGAAGAGGTGAGTAGCTTCAATCGCTTCTAAACCCTTGTTCATCAGGGTTGCTGAGTCAACTGTGATCTTTTTACCCATTTGCCACGTCGGGTGATGAAGGGTCTCTTCCACAGTTACCTTTTCCAGTTGACTTTTCTTATATTTGTAAAAAGGACCTCCTGAAGCGGTCAATATTAGACGTCTAACGTTATCTACCTTTTCCGCCCTCAAACACTGAAATATGGCACTATGCTCACTGTCCAGGGGTAAAATCTTAGTTCCCATCTTCTTAGCAGCCGTAGTAATCAATCCGCCTGCCATCACCAATATTTCTTTATTGGCCAAGGCGATATCCTTACCCGCTTCAATTGCTGCTAACGTAGGTAAAAGCCCGGCTGCGCCCACCAGAGCAGAAACGACAAAATTGGAAGCAGGATTTTGGGCAAGCTCAATTAATCCAGAAGTCCCCTCGTAGATCCTGGGAAGTGGACGAAAACGATGGAGTCTTTTTTTCAATTCCCGGGCTGCTGCTTCATTGCCCAGGGCTACAATTGTTGGTCTAAATTCAATTATCTGTTTTATTAATAAGTCGACATTCTTCTGGGCAGAGATTCCTATGATTTTATAACCTTTGCCCAGTTTCCTTATCACATTTAACGTATTAACCCCTATAGAACCAGTCGAGCCCAGAACAGCAATCTTTTTCAAGTTATCTTCACCTCAGCGCAAGAATAACTGGACATAGTAATACAGTAGGGGTCCGTTGAACATCAGACTATCTGCTTTGTCTAACATTCCTCCGTGTCCACCAGGAAAGAGATTACCCGAATCCTTCACCCCGGCATTTCTCTTGATCAGCGATTCAGCCAGGTCTCCCACCTGTCCACCAATTCCCAAAAGAAGCCCGATGACCAGACATTCCATAGGGGTAATAAAATTGAGGTCTAAATTGAGGCGGGCGAAAAATTGTGCTCCCAATAGCGCTCGCATACCAAAGACTACACCAATCCCTGTAAGCAAGCCAGCGATGGCTCCTTCCCAAGACTTATTGGGACTGATGAGACGGCTCAACTTATGTCGTCCAAACCTTGTTCCTGCCCAAAATGCGCCAGTATCCACACACCAGGTAGTTATAAATAGAAGGTATATCAGTCCTTCTCCATGCGGGCGAAGGTCACGAAGGAGAATCAAATGGCTCAACAGCCAAGAGATATAAAATATTCCCAGGAAAGTTACTGAAACAGAAGAGACACCGAATTTGATTTCTTTCTTCAAAATTACGTCAATTAAGACCAAAAACAAAAATATAGTAACAACGAACCCGCCCAGCCCGCCAGATAACTTTCCACGAAAGAGAAAAAAGCTGAGACAAAGGAAAAAACCTCCCAGCACTCCTAAGAACTTCTGGGGATGGTAATTTCTCCTCTCCATCAAATGATAAAATTCAAAAAGAGCTAAAATAACTCCGGCCAGGACTAAAAGAAAAAAGGGGATAATTCCCCAATGTATTATCAACAGCAATATGGGTATAATAATTAATGGTGTCTTTATTCGTTCCATTATCTCCCTTATCCGCTTTTCACCCTACCAAAACGACGCTCCCTCCTTTGATAATCTATAAGTGCCAAAAGTAAATCCCGCCGATTGAAATCTGGCCAGAGAACCGGGGTAACGTAAATTTCGGAATAAGCAATTTGCCACAGAAGAAAGTTACTTATCCTGAATTCACCACTGGTACGAATCAACAGGTCGGGGTCGGGTAGACCGCTGGTATAAAGATACTCGTTAAAAAATTGTTCATTTATATCTTTGAATTTTTCTCTTCTATTACAAACCTGTTTAGCAATCTCCCGACAGGCACGAACTATCTCTTCCCGGCCACCATAACTCAGAGCTAAATTCAGAATTAGTCCACTATTTTCCTTGGTCCCATCTATCGAGCTAGATAACTCAGCACGCACCTTAGAGGGTAACCTCTCTACCTGCCCGGAGACGACGAGCTTAATGTTATTCTTTCGGAGATTATTTGTTTCCTCCTTTAAGAATTTGTACAGCAGATTCATCAAAGCCTGAATTTCTCTTTTGGGTCTGTTCCAGTTCTCCGTGGAAAAAGCAAAAAGTGTAAGTATCTTAATTCCTATTTCTCCACAGAATCTCACGACTCTTCTTATTGCCTTTGCACCTTCCAGGTGACCCTCAATTCGTCTACGGTTATGTTTCTTTGCCCAACGACCGTTACCGTCCATGATTATTGCTATATGTTGAGGAAGTCTTGTTCTGTCAATTAGCTTAAGAAGTTCCTTATATTCAGCCAACCCCTTCTCCCACTTGCCACACTATTTCTATCATATGAAATATGAAATTTGAAATTTATTTATTATACTTCCATTATCTCTTTCTCTTTATGCACCAGAGATTCATCAATTTTCCCAATATATTCGTTCGTTAGCTGACCAATTTTTTCTGTAGCCTTAAACCTCTCGTCTTCTGAAATCACTTTTTTTGTTTCCAATTCCTTCAAATCTTCTTTGGCTTGTCTTCTAATGTTCCGCAGTTCCACCCTGTGGTCCTCAGCAATCTTTCCGATCCTCTTTACAAGTTCCCTGCGGCGTTCTTCAGTTAACGCCGGTATTTTTAGGCGAACAATTTTCCCGTCGTTGAGCGGGCTCAATCCCAAATCAGACTTTCTGATTGCCTTTTCTATCTCTGGAAGAACACTTTTATCCCAGGGTTTTATCTCGATTAATCTTACCTCGGGGATAACAACATTGGCAACCTGAGTGATGGGGACTTGCGCTCCATAATAGGCAACTCGAATACCTTCTAACAGAGCAGTGGAAGCGCGACCAGTACGAATAATGGTGAATTCGTGCTTCAAATTCTCGATTGCTTTTTCCATTTGCAGTTTAACTTTATCATAAATCTTCTTTGCCATAGGCGATATTCTCTCCTTATTTGATTATCGTACCTATTTTTTCTCCACAGACCGCTTTTTTAATCTGCCCAGCTTTATTTATATTGAATACCATAAGGGGTATTTTGTTTTCCCAGCAAAGGGAAAGCGCCGTTGCATCCACAACCTTCAATCGACGATTTATTGCCTCCATAAAGGTGAGGCTGCTGAATTTCTTGGCTTTCTTATACCTTAGGGGATCTTTGTCATAAACGCCATCAACCTTAGTCGCTTTCAAAATTATTTCAGCACCAATTTCTACTGCTCGTAACGCCGAAGCTGTGTCAGTCGTGAAATAAGGGTTCCCTGTTCCTCCAGCAAAAATAACTATCCTTTTCTTTTCCAAGTGGCGAATTGCTCTACGGCGAATAAAAGGCTCCGCAAGTTTGGCTATCTCTATCGCCGTTTGCACTCTGGTAGGAATTCCCAGCTCTTCCAACGAATCCTGAAAAGCCAACCCATTAATTATTGTTGCCAACATTCCCATGTAGTCGGCCGTAACTCTGTCAATCTCCTGGGCAAAAGGGGAAATCCCTCTCCATATATTCCCCCCACCCACTACCACGGCAAGTTGCACACCCAGAGAATAAGCCTTTCCTATTTCGCCAGCAAAGAATTTAATCGCTTGGGGATCTATTCCATATTTGTGTGTGCCCATTAGGACTTCCCCGCTCATTTTCAAAATGACCCGCTTATATTTGACTTTTGGCATTTCCCTCCCTCCTTTATCTTTTCCCTAATTTACCGGGGTCTTCAAAATTTCTGGAGTCCCGCGATGAATTCGGGAACTCCTACTTTCTATTCCTCTCCTACCTTAAAACGAGTAAACCGCCCCACTCTAATATTTTCTCCCAGTTTGGTGACCGTTTCTGTTATAAGGTCTTTGACCTTGAGTTTAGGATCTTTTATATACGGTTGTTCTAGAAGACAGACTTGAGTAAAATATTTTTCCAGTCTACCTTGAGCAATCTTGTCTATGACCTTTTCCGGCTTCCCTGATTCTTGTGCTTGTTTCTTATATATTTCCTTTTCCTTTTCAATAACTTCTTTGGGTACGTCTTCAGGTTTAATCCACAGAGGGTCCATGGCTGCTATTTGCATTGCTAATTCTTTTGCCAGTTGGGAAAACTCACTAGTTTTGGCAACGAAATCGGTCTCGCAATTCATCTCCAACAAAACACCCAATTTACTTCCACTATGAACATAGGAAGAGACCAACCCTTCTTTTGTGTCTCTGGCGGAACGTTTGATGGCTACGATACTACCTTTCGCTCTCAAAATATCCTGAGCCTTTTGAATATCTCCACCAGCCTCTGATAACGCCTGTTTACAATCCATTACCCCCGCACCCGTCTTATTCCGAAGTTCCCGAATCAAGTCCTTGCTTATCTGCATCCATTTCTCCTTCCTTTTCTAAATCTATATCTTTTTCTTCCCCGGCTTCTTCTGCTACTTCTTCTTTAGGAAGTTCTTCTTTTGCTTCTTCAATAACCTCCTCTTTTTCTCTTAACTCTTTACCCTCAATCACCGCTTCCGCGATTATGTGAGTAATTAACTTAATTGACCTGATAGCATCATCGTTTCCGGGAATTACATAAGTTATACCCTCAGGGTCACAATTCGTGTCCACCAAGGCAACAACTGGAATTTCCAGTTTAATTGCTTCGGAGACGGCAATTGCCTCCTGAGGAGGATCGATAACAAAGATCGTTCCCGGCAGGTCCTCCATATCTCTAATCCCCGACAGCCCTCTTACCAGCTTCAATTTTTCCTTCTCTATCCTGACCAATTCCTTCTTGGTGAGAGTAGTAGACTCTGATTCTTGCTGCAGTTGCTCCAGTTTCTTCAGTCGCTCCACGCTCTGGCGAATGGTGGAAAAATTGGTCAACATTCCTCCCCACCACCGTTGATTGACGTAAAACATCCCGCACCTTTCTGCTTCTTCTTTTATGATCTCCATGGCCTGACGTTTGGTTCCCACAAACAGCACCGTCTGATTGTTGGCTACGATGTTGCGAACGAACTTATAAGCTTCTTTTATCTTCGCCAAAGTCTTTTGCAAGTCGATAATGTGGATGTTGTTACGAGCACCGAAGATATACTGAGCCATTTTAGGATTCCACCTTTTGGTCTGATGTCCAAAGTGGACTCCTGCTTCCAATAACTGTTTCATAGTTGCAATCGCCATTCTACCTCCTTTACCGACGTATCAGAATATACAAGATTATTCCCAGAATTAAGGCCAGTCCCAAAATCCCCAGATAGAATTTCTTTTTCTCTATTGTGAACTTCTCAGACTTTAGCCTTCTGACTGTTGCTCTCTTTTCCACGAGAGCCACACCTGATATGCCCGGGCTGAACCTTGTCCTTACCACCCATTGCTTTCCCTGGTCCCTTACTTCTTCCACTATTGCAGATAGAGGAACTACCTCCTCGCCCTTGCATCCCCCCAAAAGACGGGAAAGATACTGAGCAATATCCCGCGAATCCAGAATCTTCACCAAAATCAAGTCGTTTTTTCTTAGTTTCTCAATCTCTACTGACGAAGAAGAACCGTCGGTAACCAACTCTGTGTTTAAAACGATTGTGCTCTCTTTTCTACCAGCCGATTCCCCGGCCTCGTTCAAGGAGGGATTAACCCTTCCCTCTGCAAGAATGGGTGGCTCTTGAGGAAACTTAAATTGACTCAAATTAAGCTCCTCGACATCCATTTCTACTTTTAGCCTGGAGTCCTCCAAAGATTTACTGATGATTGATTCAAGGATACCTATAGTCTCTTCGTAATTTCTATCTTTCAGATTCTGGAAGAAAGACTTTCTGTAATCGCTGGCTATCTGCCAGTTCAAATTCTGCTCCAGCTTCTGAATTAACTCATGCGCACAACCCTCGCTGAGACGATCCGCATAGAGCCTCTTTTCGAAGTCGCGCCATTTACAATCGAGGGTTCCCTGGTAAATTGCAGGGTCGTAGGTGACTATTGCACCCAAACGAACTACTCTCTTTTGCTGGAGATGGCTGATTACTATGAACTGACCATAAACATTGGTCTGGTCGCATATAAATTTCCCTTTAAGTACCACAATATATCTGAGAAGTAAATTTATCGATTTTATGGCTTTTTCTAAGTTATTTCCCGTAGAATGAAGAGCCAGCTCCGCCTGGCCTTCATCACAGCCCGTCTCTTCCATGAGAATTTTTACGTTCTCCCTCAAGGTTCCTTCTCCCCGGTCAAAACCTCAAGAACCGTCGTTTTTCATTAGCCAGCACCCATTTCGCTAAAAAGAACTTTTCAAAATTATTCACGCGCGAGGATGATACTTCTTATAAATTCTCTTTAATCTCTCCGTGGTTACGTGGGTATATATTTGAGTAGTAGATAGGCTGACGTGTCCCAACATCTCCTGTACCGCTCTTAAATCACAGCCAGCATCTAATAGATGTGTGGCAAATGTATGTCTTAGAGTATGCGGAGTCACTCCCTTCTTGATACTGGCAAGCCCGATGTATTTGTGAACAAGCCGGTTTATGCTTTGCGTATTTAACCGCGAGCCCTGAAAATTCAAAAACAATGGTTCCTTGCTATAAGACAAATTCTGGAAATTCTTAACCCGGGAAAAAGCGGATTTCCCTGGTAATTGCCGCATCCTCAAATAGCTCCCGATAGAGTCAAGTCCCTTCTCTCCGATGGGCACTATCCTTTCTTTTGCCCCTTTACCTTTTACCTTAATCACCCCACCCAACATATCAACATCGCTTACATTCAGGTTTACCAACTCACTCACTCTCAGGCCCGCACCATATAATACTTCCAGAATTGCCCTGTCCCTCAGGCCCAGAAGAGTTCTCCTGTTAGGCAATAGCAACAGCAGCTTCACTTCATGCAAATCCAGAAAAGAAGGTACTTTCTTCATTCGTTTTGGCGTAGGAATATGAATAGTCGGATTTTGCGCTATGATCTTTTCCCGTGTCAAAAAACCGAAGAATGAGCGGATGCTGGAAAGTTTCCTGGCAATGGTGCTCTTTTTAAGATTTCTATTTGCAAGCTGAGCAAGAAACTTTCTCACCTGCAAACGATCAACCCCGGGGAAACTATCTATCCTGTCTCTTTTCAAGAAATTGAGGAAATTTTTCAGATCTCCTTGATAACTCACCAGGGTATGCGGGGAAAAATTCCTTTCCACTCTTAAGTGCGTAATAAATTTGTCCAGATAGAGTTCCATTGCCATAGCGGGCACACTCTCTCAGTCCCGTCTATTCTTTTTTCGGAATTGACTTAGTGCTTTTGCATTTGGGATAAGCGCTACAGGCAAGAAATTTGCCTCTCCGGCCC
>WVXT01000082.1:0-2286 GCA_011773355.1 bacterium | reverse complement strand
ACCATCGGGCTTTTGCACTGGGGACATATCTCCTTGGTCATCTGTGGTTTGATTTTCTTCATATTTTTATAAGCAACGTTCAGGGTTTCCTTAAACGGTTGATAAAAATTCTTCAGAACTTCGACCCACTCCATTTTTCCCAGGGCAATCTCATCCAGATTCTCTTCCAGGCGGGCAGTGAAACCAATGTCCATGATTTTGGGAAAGTATTTAACCAACAAGTCACTAACTATAATCCCCGTCTCTTCCGGATGGAACTGTTTGCTCCTTAACGTTACATACCTTCTTTCCAAAAGGGTACTTATTATGGGAGCATAAGTTGAAGGTCGGCCGACCCCGTGTTCTTCCAGAGTCTTAATTAGACTCGCCACGGTATAATGGGGAGGAGGCTCGGTAAAGTGCTGCTCAGGAACGATCTCTTTTAAAATTAAACTATCACCCTGCTTGAGGGGAGGAAGCACTTTTTCTTCTTCTCTCTCTTCTTCATAGACCTTGAGGAATCCGGGAAACTTAACCTTCTGTCCTGTGGCACGAAATACATAATCTCCCGCCCTGATGTCCGCAGCTATTGTGTCAAATATCGCCGCAGCCATCTGGCTGGAGATGAACCTTTGCCAGATCAGACTATAAAGTTTGAATTGTGTAGCATTTAGATATTTGGATACGGCTTCGGGGGTGCGCAGACACGAGGTCGGCCGGATAGCCTCGTGAGCTTCCTGGGCAACTTTGCTCTTACTCCTGTAAATTCTCGGTTTTTTGGGCGAGTAGTTCTCGCCAAATTCTTTTTTGATAAACCTGGCCGCCTCGGCCTGAGCCGAGGAAGAGACAGCGAAGGAATCCGTGCGCATATAAGTAATTAACCCTACGCTCTCTTCCTTTCCCAGGTCCAAGCCCTCGTAGAGCTGTTGCGCTATCACCATTGTTCTGGTCGCCGAGAAACCAAACTTCCGGGAGGCCTCCTGTTGCAGGCTACTCGTATTAAACGGAGGAGGAGGATTACGCTTCTTGGGCTTTCTGGTTACCTCCCAGACAATAAACTCTTTGCCTTTCATATCCCGACAAATCTTTTTCGCCCCTGCCTCATTTGTAATTTCCAGTTTCTTGAATTTCTTCTTTCCCCGGGCAATCAGATTTGCGGTCAAGATTGGCCCTTCTTCTCTCTCACTCAAACGGGCAAGTATAGTCCAGTACTCTTGAGGCACAAATTTCTCAATTTGCCTTTTCCTCTCGACAATCAACCTGAGGGCTACCGATTGTACCCGCCCTGCGGAAAGACCTCTTCTGACTTTGCCGCTCAAAAGAGGACTGAGCTTGTACCCCACCAGTCTATCCAGTATGCGCCTCGCCTGCTGAGCATTGACTAAATGGAGGTCGATCTGACGGGGAGAACGCAAAGAATTGGCAATTGTCTCTTTGGTTATCTCGTGAAATACTATACGTTTTACTCTTCCCTTGTCAGTATTTGTAACGGTAATCAAATGCCAACCTATAGCCTCTCCTTCCCGATCCTGGTCGGTGGCAAGATAAACCTGTTTCGCCTCCTTCATTGCTTTGGTTAAATCTTTCACAATCTTCTTTTTATTTTTAATAATTTCATAAGTCGGCCTAAAATTATTTCTTGTATCTACTCCTAACCTGCGAGGAGGCAAATCACGCACATGCCCCATAGAAGATTTAATTACGTAATCTTTTCCCAATATTTTTCCGATCGTCTTCGCTTTAGTAGGTGATTCAACGATAACTAAGGCCTTAACCATGAATTTACCCTCAACAAGTTAACCCCACAATTTAATGGAGCTGTTTTTTTCTTCCTTTGTGATCATAATCTTCCGGGAAACTTTCTTCCAGAACGTCAAGTAACATCTCTTCCAGTTCACTTGCAGAAAGTTTCAATTTCTCCAAGTACTGCTTAATCTCTCTAACTCCAAAATTCTCTTCATCCCGGAACAGATCATCATCTCTTAATTTCCTTGCCACACTCTCCTCCTATGCCACAAATTACAGATTACAGATTACAGATTTCAAATTATTGTGCTTCCGGAACGCGCAAAAACATCTTTCCCGCTACCTGTCTAATTTTACCCTTTATTTCCAGATTCATCAGCAGAGGTGAAACCCTGTTTATAGATAGCCCGCTCTGTTTACTTATCAAGTCAATATGTACAGGCTCAAACGACAATAGGTTATACACTTTCTCTTCTTCCTGAGTCAACTTTACTTCCCTGTGGTGCTCTATAGCCGTAGATACAGGCATAACGTCTCTCAAACAACGTATCTCTTCAATAA
>WVXT01000077.1:1169-1450 GCA_011773355.1 bacterium | reverse complement strand
TCGCACTCTGGAGCGAAAGAAGAACTCCCAGGATAGCAAAAACCGATGCGGTAACTGGGAAGGAGATGTGCCGCTTAGCAAAAATCTTTTCATCTTGTGTAGGTATGCGAAAACCAAGAAGATGTGGAGGAGGAATGGCTCCTAACTCAATCTGCTCATAAGATTGTCTTCCCCCTAAACCGGCATAAGCAGCGATTTTATTGTAGCGATAAAGCGGCAGAGTAGAAAAAGCGGTAACTGCTGAAAACAAAAACCCAACCAGAAATAAAGCCAAAATCCCG
>WVXT01000077.1:431-1161 GCA_011773355.1 bacterium | reverse complement strand
AGAAGCCCAGCAGGCCAAGCCCAGTAGCAAAATGGGTCAAAGCGGCAAGGGATAAAAAGATAACTGTAAAACCAAGGTATACTTTGGGCCAAAATCCTCCTGTTCTCTTTATAAAAGAAGTAAAGAAAAGATCCCAGAAGATAATCGTCGGCATGACAAACATGTGTGAAACTGCTTCGGCGTAAAAACCCCAATCGAAAAGCCAAACCCAAGCAATCGGGGAAATAAGGTAGAAGATTGAAGCAATAAGAGCGGCTGTTTGGTTCTTAAACCGCAAGGAAACAAAGGCGTAGATCCCTAAAGCCATTAAGGGGACAGAAGAGAAACCGAGAATTCTGAAGGATTGGATGAGATCTAGGTCGGTTAATCTCTTAATAAGGGCTACAAGATAAAAAGAGAAGGTTGGGTAAGAATGGGTGATTGAAACCCCTCCACCGGCCAGAGGGTACCAGAAAGGAACATGGGGGAAGTACTTGTCCACCCAGGCAGCCATCGACAGGGCACTTTTCACATCGGTACCCCACGCCCCTCCCGTTAAGAAAGAATGTCCCCCAAAAATATAAGCGGCTGCCAAGATGATCCCAATCGCCAAAAGAGCGTAAGAGATTCTAATAGTACCGATTGAACCTTTTATGATCCAAGTAATAATTCTCCTAATGACTGTCATGGTTTATTCATAGCACGCTTTCCTAAAACTAGAATTAACTCCTTATTATTGCTTTTTCTTTTA
>WVXT01000077.1:0-270 GCA_011773355.1 bacterium | reverse complement strand
ATCTCTTCCCCTAACCCTTGTTGAATGGTTATCCCCTTAGGATATTGATACATCTTAAGATACTCATCGGCCAAAGGATCAATCCCGTACCTTTCCCCCCCAACAAAGTGTAGAACGGTACTGATCCCACAGCCAACATCCAAAACCCTTGTGTCCTTCGTAAACTTACAGATCCTCTTGATTTCATCAAGAAAAAGGTACCTTCTCCAATAGGCCAAAGCCTTATCTTTATTAGTCTTAAACTTACCCACCCAGTTTGATTGAAAGATG
>WVXT01000055.1 GCA_011773355.1 bacterium | reverse complement strand
ATGAGGGGACCTACAGCATGTTTAAGTCTACGTCCTCTCATAGTTCCTTTACCCGCCCTTTCTTTGATGCTCTCTTTAACCTTTTCTAAATCATCTTTAACACCGAGTTTCTCCAGAACTTTTAATGCTTCTTCAGTCTTGTTTATACTTTCAAATTCATCTGATATAACTAGCGGTAAACTTCTTTTCAAGTTAAATCGATGACCTCTGCCATTCACTAACTCCTTATCAGCTGTGGCAGCTATAGATGATTTAAGTGCTAGACGGCGTTCTTTAAAGTTAATCTTCTTTTTAATAATCTTTTTAGTTGTTGGAGGATGGGCTAATCTCCCTCCTACCGTTCCCGGTGCAAAGGCAGCCTGACCTGCTTTACGATATCTCTCCCCCTTTATCCTTGGAATTCGGGCCAGTCCACGTCCCACACCATAAGATTCTGCAGTATTTCTTTTTCCCGCCATCGGATCTCTCCCTTGAGGCTGGAGACGATGAGATTGTTGAGCAACAACTGCTCTCTGAATAACGTCTCGTCTTAGTGAGGTTTCGAACACATCGGGAAGAGTAATAGTTCTTTTAGCTTTTCCATCCAAGTTGTAAACTTTAATGCGTTTCATTAGTGAGATTACACCATCCTTCTAGCTATTCTAGTGTTCTAAGTTAATCTCCTCTATCTTGTAGAATAGTTCAGGTGTAGCAGCTGGTCTCGCTGCATGTCGTAATGTTATCAACCTCTTTTTTGAACCAGGTACACTTCCCTTGAGTATTAGATAACTACCAGTAATAGTGCCGTACTTAACAAATCCACCTTTAGGAGTTGATTTTTCTCCTTCCTCTCCCAAACTTAAAATCTGTTTATTATATTCTGTTCTTCTATGAAACCCCATCTGACCCGCACGGGGAACGGTCCTCATGACGAAGTTGGGTGTCACTGGACCTATACTCCCCACGCCTCTAACAGTCTTACGGGATTTATGTGGTCTCTTTGCTATCCCCCATCTTTTAACTGGTCCCTGAAATCCTTTTCCCTTCGTTACAGCCATTACGTCAAGCCATTGTCCTTCTTGAAAGATTTCGGATGCCTTAACTTCTTTACCTAATATTTTTTTAGCGTAATTGATCTGCTCTTGGACGGATCCCCCTCCTACTTTAACCTCTAAAAGTTCCGGTTTTTTCCGTCCCCCTGCAGCTAATCGGGGCTGAGTGATAAGTAGTACCCTGACGTCAGCTATTTCATCGATCTTAGATTCAATCTCTTTCACTTTGGCCTCCGTATTAAATTTTTCTGGAAGTTTAGTGAGTCTCTCTAAATCTTTCGGGGGATTCTTCATCCACGTTTCCGTTAACGTTTTTAGGCCTTCCACTGTTCTTGTAGATACTCGTATACCCCATACGAGCATGGGTGGGGTATCTATAACGGTAGCTGGAACTACCACTTCTTTACCGAAAGTAAGGGATCCCTTCTTATTGTCCATGGCTACCGCTTGAATCATCCCTGCCTTATATCCTGCGAAG
>WVXT01000079.1:977-1524 GCA_011773355.1 bacterium | reverse complement strand
TCCAGCAGGTTCTTCAGTACCTGATAACCAATCTTTTCTGGACGCTGAGAGGCCCCAATGACGGCTACTCCTTGTGGCTCAAAAAAACATTGAAGCTCGGAATGTTTCTTTTCCAGGTCAATTTGCATTCTACTTTCTCTTCTTTAAGTAGTTTTAGCCTCGATTTACAATCTTCACTGCTCATGCCAGAGAAAAGATTCCCTAGACTATACAGCGCGCCAAGCATGTCTTGAGATTGCCCAGTTTATCCCGAGCAGTAAAACCGAGATTGCTTCACTTCGTTCGCAATGACAAGCCTGCCTGTGCCTATCCGCACGCAGACAGGTGAGGGACCCAGCTGGCAATAACAAACGGGAAAATTCGCTCTTATCGGTCATTGCGAGTCTGCCGTAGGTAGGCGTGGCAATCTCTTAGCTAAACTTCTCTTGAAGTCTCTTTCTTACCACATCGGGGATCAAGCTTGGCGTATCTCCTCCTAATCTGATAATCTCTTTGATTATGCTGGAAGAAAGATAGGAATAATTCTGGTGGGTCATAAGATAGACAG
>WVXT01000079.1:726-905 GCA_011773355.1 bacterium | reverse complement strand
TGTTGGCATAGTGAACAAGCAAACCTCGAAAACTCTCTACCTCCAGGTCAGGAGAGACATTAAGAATTTCCCCTATCATTTCTATTCTCTCTTTGGCGGTAAACAAAAATTTTTTCAGCGGATTGTCATTAACAGCTATAATTACCTTATCAAACAAAGACCTGGTTCTTTTGATAATA
>WVXT01000079.1:434-594 GCA_011773355.1 bacterium | reverse complement strand
CACAAAAACAGTAGTGATAGTGTGAAAACGGGGATCTCTGGCAGGATCTGAATAAGTATGAAACTGCTCCAATTCTTTTACTTCCAGATTTGTCTCCTCTTTTGTCTCTCTTCTGGCAGCCCCTTCTAGAGATTCGCCATAATCAACAAAGCCTCCGGGC
>WVXT01000079.1:0-269 GCA_011773355.1 bacterium | reverse complement strand
AGCCGAGGAAGCTCACCTCTTGAAAAGAGCCCTATCTCTTTTATTTCCTTATTCAGAGTATAGTTCTCATTTTTTGCCCTTAGTTTATACCCAATAACAACTACCGGCCCATACATCCTGGTTCTGCCTTTATATACTCCAATTAATCTCTCTATCTTGGCCTGTATTCCTATTTCCTCCTTCACTTCTCTTAATATTGCCTGAGCGGGTGATTCATCTTTTTCTATGAATCCTGCTAGCAAAGCCCATTTCCCTTTACCCGGAGAAAT
>WVXT01000088.1:338-1286 GCA_011773355.1 bacterium | reverse complement strand
CGCTTATTAAAACAGTAGCAGATGTGAAAAAAAAAGGCAAGAAGAAAAGGAGTCGGCAATTGGAGTTTATTGATTCTCTATTCGATTCTGGCTAGCTCCATCCCAGGCTCGGTAACATCTGCTTTCAAGTTGTGGTGGGGATTCAGAGCCCTCGTGGGGTAAAGAGGTAGCCCCAATTGGTTTCCAGTCACCACTGAATACCCTTCGAGCATGTTCTTGATCCTTAGGAGTACAGGTTGTGTCAAAAGACCCCCTTCCATAACCTTCTCTTAGTCCGCTTAATCTTATGGCCTGTCCACAATTTCCTTCTTGATAATGAGAACATCTTTCTGACATAACCTTATACTTTTAATACTAAAATAAAGCTCCTTTGTCAAGTAATATATTGACACGATTTTGTGATTAGGATACTGTTAAGCTGTGATGAGAAAACAGGAGAAGGTCTTTTTTCAAATGGTGGTGATGGGAACTTTGGTGGCGTGTTTAGTGATTGGGGCGAATTCTTTGGGTAAGCGGCAGGAATTAAGAAGTCGAGCTAAAGGAAGTTGTGGTTCTGGAGCAACAATGGTAGTGACCAGGGTGGGGGCCAAGTTGAAGACGGTGGTTAAATCCAAGGAGGGTTACATTTGGGTTGATCTTGAAATCACCGGACCCGAAGGAGAAGAGGTTGATTATGACCCTGATCGGTTCAGGGTGGGGAAAGAAGGGCAATACAATACCTGGACTTGGTGGACGAAAAATAAAGTAAAGCCTGGTAAGTATCNNGTTTACAATTAACAACCACCAAACGCCGAAAGTATGTGTCCAGAAGAGCTTTACAGTTCCTGAGGCTTCTCCTTCACCGTCTCCGAGGGCTTCTCCTTCCCCCCGAGATCTACCCGCCCAATGTAATGAGACTTGTTTAAGCGCTGGTCGTCTTTGTGCTTCGGGATTAGAGTGTGTTCAGTT
>WVXT01000088.1:0-306 GCA_011773355.1 bacterium | reverse complement strand
TCTGACAAATGCCGAAACCCAAATTGTCCCGATGAGGAAGATTGTCTTTGTCCTGGGAGAACATTAAATTTTAAAGCTCGATTTACAGGATTGTCCGAGGATAGCCAATCCCTTTACGTGGCCCTAAAGGTTAAGGACACTAACTGGGAGGAAAAAGTGACGACTGAGAATGATGGAACCCATTCTGGCCTTTCTCTTAACGGGTTAACTGTAGGGGAAACATATGAGTTTATTCTCAATGCTCATCCATTTCTTACGAAGAAAGAGACGCTGACTATTAGTGAAGGGGCTAATCCCTCTTCTGGC
>WVXT01000051.1:964-1205 GCA_011773355.1 bacterium | reverse complement strand
TTCCATTTTTTTCCAGTATTTGAGCATTTTTCTGCCGTGTTCGGTGGTCTTATAGAGTTTGGTTTTGTCGTCGATCTTTAAGAGGCCCCTGTCGAGGAGTTTTTCCAGGCTTTTCTGAAACTGCGAGTAGCTCAGGCTAGCTCTTTGGGAAAGGTTTGTGGCACCTTTCCCGTCTAAGGCGGACTCCAAGATGTCCATATAGATCTTTATCTTGCCTCGACGGCCCATCCTAGCAAATAAG
>WVXT01000051.1:0-919 GCA_011773355.1 bacterium | reverse complement strand
ATTATCCGTGGCATCTGCCAATGCCAACAGGAAGAATAGCAAGGCAAGGGTTACGAATACGACTTGTAGAGCTCGATTCAACCTCAAAGTTCCTACGGCCATTAGTGCTGTGAAGATACCCCAGATAATGAGAAAGGCTGCGATTCCATCAGTTGGTCCATAGGAGAAAAATCCGATCCCATCAAAGTAGACCATAAGGGCAAAAGCCATCCAGAAGGATCCAAATGAGCCAAAGGCTGTTGCTCCAAAGGTGTTTCCGGTTTTCATCTCCCACATCCCAGCCAAAAACTGCGCCAAACCACCGTAGAACAAACCCATTGGCAGGACCATCCCTATACTTTCAGGAATTATGCCTGCGTTCACCAGATTTAGGAGTACCGTGGTCATGCCGAAACCCATCAGTCCTAAAGGCGCTGGATTCGCCAACTTATTTGCCATTTCTTGCACCTTGCACCTTACTTAGAATATACTAAAGATGTGAAGAAGATAAAACAGGTGTCTATTTAACATTTAGTGATAAAATCTCTACCTCTAACCTAGTTTCCCTAAAAAAATGAGAAAAAAGGAAATGGGAGATTTATGTTAAGTCGTTCCACCCTGATATACCAGTAAATGAAGTTTTGTAGGATTTACCTCAGGATAAATTTTTCTCTGGCTATTTCAAAGTCTTTGGTTTGATTAAGTCCTATCTATATACTTGTCCATACTGTCTTTGACTTTACCTATCCATGAGAATGGCTTTCCTTCTCTCGGTAGCAGGCTTAAAATCTTCCCAGGTACGGCTTCATCCCATCCATTCTCTAATTTATTCCAGCATCTGGGGCATTCAAGGCTCGTGATAACCTTCTGTTTGATTGTCGTTACCATTTTACCTCTATATCCACATGTCGGACATGTTTCACTCCAAACTAAATCTTTG
>WVXT01000096.1 GCA_011773355.1 bacterium | reverse complement strand
AGATTTTTGATTTCTCAACCTGCCAGTATGGAGAACAAGGAGATTTCGTCGACCAATCTTACATGTATAGAATTGAACCGAATGGAATAAACTTTGTTAGGGAGGGATTTGTCTGGGTAGGAGATTTCCAGCAGCCCGTAAAAGTGGAAAAGAAAATAATAGTATCCATAGACTCGGCGGAGATTCTGATTAATTATCGCATTGTCAATAAAGGAGAAAACCCCGCAGAATTGTGGTTTGGCTCCGAATCTAACTTTTCTTTTTCCTCACCCGAAGATAAAAGATGTTATTACTATGTTTCCGACAGAAAAGACAAAAAACGTTTCTCTTCATTTGGAGAAATTTCCGATTTGAAGGAAATTGGCATGCACGATGAGCATTATGGAGTAAACATAGTTATGGAATTCAACCCCCAATGTTGCTTGTGGCATTTTCCCGTAGAGACAATCTCCGAGGGGGATGCGGCTTACGAGCGCATGTACCAACAATCGGTTGTATTTCCTCACTGGAAATTAAATCTAAAACCCAAAGAAGAACAGACTATTACCTTTAGCCTAAAAATCAAGGATATATAATTTAGACCAAGGGTTTAAACCATTTGATATGCGTACCGGACCGTTCTAATGATTGCCGAAATCGCTTCCGTTAGTTTCATTGGAGGATTGTTAAGTTTAGACGTTAGTGCTTGGGGACAGATAATGGTATCCAGGCCTATTGTCTGTGGACCCCTTATAGGTTTATTATTGGGAGACCTCAAGACAGGACTCATTATCGGCGTTCTTTTAGAACTCATCTGGATCAATGTGATATCCGTGGGTGCAGCCATTCCCCCTGATGCAACGATAGTAGCCGTAACTTGCACAACTCTAATAATATTGACTGAGAGCAAGCTTTCTCTGGGTAGTGATTTTCATGGTTCTTACAGAATGGTCGTCCTGGCACTTACTATGCCTCTGGCCGAATTTTTCAAAACAATAGATGTTAAGCAAAGAAAACTGAATGCGCGTTTCGTGCATTACCTGGACCGAGAAATTCTCAAAGGTAATTTAAAAGCCGTGGGAAAAGTTAACAATTTCAGTTTATTTCTGGTTTTTCTTAGGGGATTCCTTTTCTCTCTAGTGGCAATCAGCGTAGGCGTATATATTCTGCCGAAACTATTTTCCTATTTACCCTACGCTATGTTAGTAGGCTTGAATTTTGCATATAGGCTCATGCCAGCTCTGGGTTTAGCCATAGCTTTCAATACCTTCAGAGGTTTGTAGGTACAGATTTCCCGGCTGTAAATGGGAAGGTAAATCCTGTGAGGAATAGAATAATCAATAAACTCGATTTGTATCTACTTTGCTGGCGATCCTTTTGTCTGCAAGCTGTATGGAATTTCGAGCGGATGCAAAACCTGGGGTTTCTTTACATATTGGTGCCGGTTCTGGATAAGCTCTATCCTGAAAAAGAGAAAAGGATTCAGTCTTATAGGCGACATTTAGAATTTTTCAATAGCCATCCATACTTTGCCAATGTGTTAGTGGGGATAGTTGCCCGTTTGGAAGAGGAAATGGCAAAGGAAGGAGAAGTCAAGTCGGAAGAGATTAGTGCAGTGAAAATGAGTATGGGTGGAGCATTTGGAGGTATTGGCGATTCACTATTCTGGGGAGCGTGGCGACCCTTTACTGCACTGGTAGCCTGCGTTCTGGTAATCATATTTTTGGGGAAATGGGAGGGTGCCTGGCTTGGGCCAGTAATTTTTCTTTTTCTATACAATTTTTTGCACTTTCATACCCGTTTTAAGGGAGTGCTGGAAGGTTATGAAAAGAAGACTAAAGTGGTAAGACTCCTCAAAAAAATGTATTACCTTCGTACAATATGGAGTAGCCACGTTGTTGGTTTAACCCTTGTTTTACTTACTGGTTTAGTAGTGTTGTTTCGGGACTGGGAAGCGATAGAAAGACTATACTTTTTGGCGTTCTTCCTTTCTATCATCCTACTCAATCGCTGGAGAATTTCTGCTGCCAGGCTTCTTTATTTGCTTATTGGAATTTCTTGCGTGGGAGGTTATATATTTTGACATTGGGAATTCTAAATGATGGGAATTCTAAATGATAGAAAAAAATATTAAAATTAAGAATAAATTAGGCCTACATGCAAGACCTGCGGCGCTTCTTGCACAGACTGTCGCCAAATTCCAATCAAAAGTATCCATAGTTAAGAATGGTCAGGAAGTTGACGGAGATAGCATTTTGGGAATTATGATGTTAGCAGCAGAGTTCGGTTCCCAGATAAGGGTAATTGTCGACGGGAAGGACGAAAAAGAAGCAATAGAAAAAATAGAAGAGTTATTTACAAAAAAATTTGAAGAGGAGTAAAGGTTATGTTAAAGGGAATTGCTGCTTCCCCTGGCATTGTGATTGGGCGAGCTTTCCTCCTTGAGGAAGAGGAATTCTATATCTCCAAAAGAACCATCGACCCTGCGGATGTAAAACAGGAAATTGTTCGCTTTCGCAAAGCAGTTGCCGAAACAAGAGAGGAGATGGACGGAATAAGGCAGAAAGTTTTGAAACAACTGGGCAAGCGACACGTACGCCTTTTCGACGCCTATCTTTTAATCTTACAGGACCCTATGCTTCGAAATGACGTCACAAAGATGGTTATGGAACAAAAAGTAAATGCCGAATACGCTCTGCAGATGGTCATTGACAAAATAACAAAGACTTTTAATATAATTGATGATGGGTACCTCCGAGATCGCGGGCGTGACATTCTGGATGTGGGGAAAAGAGTATTAAAGCGCCTACTTGGCCGGGAGAGAGAAGAACTGGCTACTCTTGCATCGCCAGTAATTGTAATCGCACATAATCTTACTCCTGCAGACACGATCGCTATGCGTAAAGAGAATGTGATAGGGTTTGCCACGGATATTGGTGGAAGGACTTCGCATACGGCGATTATGGCACAATCTTTAGAAATTCCTGCCGTAGTCGGTTTGAAAAATGTAACTAAGAAAGTCAAGCCAGGTGACACAGTGATCGTAGATGGAATAGAAGGAATTGTTATTATCGACCCCGATTCAGTGACAGTGGAAAATTACGAACGCCAGAAGCTGAAATATTCCGATGTTGAAGAAGCGTTGAAAAAGCTGATGAATCTTCCAGCAGTTACAGCTGATGAGTATACGGTTGAATTACAGGCAAATATCGAAGTGCCAGAAGAGATTCCCTCGGTTCATGCTCATGGAGCGACAGGAATTGGATTATTCCGCACCGAGTATATCTATTTAAATCGAGTCGACCTCCCGTCGGAAGAAGAACAATATCAACAATATGCCTCCGTAGCTCAGAAAATGATGCCATATCCGGTAATAATAAGGACAATGGACTTGGGAGCAGATAGGTTTGTAGGGGAATTTGGCATTTCTCCGGAGCGCAATCCGTTCATGGGATTGAGGGCGATTCGGCTCTGCTTCAGGTATCCTCATGTGTTCAAGACTCAATTAAGAGCCATTCTTCGCGCTTCATCAGAGGGGAATTTGAAAATAATGTATCCCATGATATGTTGCGTAGAAGAACTGAGACATGCCAATGAGTTGCTGGAAGAAGTAAAAAATGAATTAAGAGGAGAAAAGATCTCTTTTAATGAAGATATAGAAGTAGGGGTAATGATTGAAACTCCTTCTTCTGCCGTAATTGCAGATATTCTGGCCCAGGAAGCCGATTTCTTAAGTATCGGAACAAACGATTTAATCCAATATACCTTGGCAGTAGACCGCGTTAACGAAAACGTTACTCACCTTTACAAACCATTGCATTTATCCATTTTGCGCCTGATCAAAAGAATAATAGATGCCGGCCATCAAGCAGGCAAGCGCGTGGGAATGTGTGGGGAAATGGCTGCAGACCCTTCTTTTACGAAGATTCTACTCGGTATGGGTCTGGATGAGTTCAGCATGTCCCCATTATCCATACCTAAGATTAAGAAAATTGTTCGCTCAACAAGCTTAAACACAGCCCGGGAACTGGCCAACCAGGTTTTGGCTACGTCAAAGCAGGAAGAAGTAAACAAAATCATAGAAAAATTTGAGGCCGTACAATAAAATCATTTCCCCGCCAGGCTCTGCTACGGTAGGGCCGGTCACAAAAAAGGCAATAGAGAGTTAGACCGAAGATGAGTGAAATGCTTAAATATCTGGAAGATTTTCCCATTCAGTGCAAACAGGCAGTGGAAATTGCCAGGAAGTTTCCCATTGATAGGAAAAGATACGATTCCATCGAACAGGTAGTGGTGTGTGGAATGGGAGGCTCAGCAGCAGGTGGTGACCTGTTGAAGTCTTATCTCCAGAGAGAAGCAAAGATTCCCATAGAGGTGAACAGGAATTATCTCCTCCCCCGGTATGTAGGAAAGAAGACTTTAGTCTTCGCCGTTAGCTATTCGGGCAATACCGAAGAGACCCTCTCTGCCTACGCGGATGCTCTTTCCCGTTCTGCAAAAATCATAGCTATTACCAGTGGAGGAAAGTTAAAAGAACTATGCCACAAAGATGGCATCGATGTAATTGAAATTATGGGAGGGATGCCTCCCCGGGCAACTTTTGGGTACCTATTTTTCCCCACGCTTGTTCTTTTAGAGAGGTTAGGGTTAATTGGCTCTAAGGAAGAGGAGATTCAAGAGACAATTGAGAATCTGCAAATGTTGTGTAAACAGTATAACCCCCAAAGCAGAGCCAATTCAGCAAAAGAAATATCGGAGAGAATAAAAGGGCACCTTCTTCTTATATATGCTGCCGAGCATCTGGCTGCCTGTGCCGTGCGCTGGAAGAACCAATTCAATGAAAATAGCAAGAATGTAGCTTTCTTCAGCCTGTTGCCGGAAATGAACCATAATGAAATTGAAGTGTGGGCCAGTAGTAATGAATTTACTAAGAAATTTTACCTGATTTTCCTGAGGGACAGCGCGGAAAACGAAAGAATTAAACAGAGGATTTCAATAACAGAAGGTATTCTAAAAGACAAGGTAGCGGGGATCCAGCATGTGGTTTCCTGCGGGAAGTCTCTGCTATCTCGTCTCCATTCCCTGGTATATCTTGGCGATTGGGTCAGTACCTATTTGGCGTTGACAAATTCTGTAGACCCCATTCCTACCCCGATGATCAGCCTACTGAAAAGGAAACTCTCCCAGCTTTAGTAATTTACAGGCAAATTTTTCCCTTGACAATTGCCAATTTTGGTAATATAATTAAAGGTTGATATTTTTAGCAAATTTCAAGGCAAAATTAGCCCGTGAAACAAAGATGGAAGAATGTCTATTTTGTGGCATTGTAAATAAAAAGGTCCCGGCAACTATTGTTTATGAGGATCAGCGGGTAATAGCTTTCAGGGATATCAACCCACAAGCTCCCGTTCACCTTTTGATCGTGCCCAAAAAGCATATTCCCACAATTGTAGACTTGACTTCACAAGACAAGGATTTAATAGGGGAAATTTACTTAGTCGCTAAGAAACTGGCTTCTCAAGAAAGTATTGCCCAATGTGGCTTCCGTGTTATAGCAAATTGTAATGCCGATGCCGGCCAGGCAGTCTTTCATGTACATTTCCACTTGTTGGGTGGTCGAAAATTGGGCTGGCCTCCAGGCTAACAGGTAGCGAGACTGACCCACCTGGGTCTTGATATATGGGGAAGCACAGATTGATTCACATAAGGGGTGAACAGATGTGACCGAAGTAAAGATTAGAGAAGATGAATCTATAGACGCGGCCTTAAGGCGATTTAAACGTGAATGCGAAAGGGCAGGGCTTATGACAGAAATAAAGAAAAGGGAATATTATGAGAGCCCCAGCGTTCGCAGAAAGAGAAAGGCCGCGGAAGCAAAAAGGAAACAGAGGAGAAGGCAACTAAAGCTTTTAAATCGTTTCAAAAGAAAAAGATAATTGACAAGTAGACTGTCAAGAAAATTTTATTCACGCAAGACAATAGTCGTTGCCAAGGAATTATTAGGTAAAACCCTCGTTCATAAAACGGATGAGGGTATAATTTCGGGCAAAATCGTAGAAACAGAAGCTTATCTTGGCCAGAAAGATCCCGGAAGTCATGCTTATGGCGGAATTACCCGGCGCAACAGGATAATGTTTGGTCCGGCAGGAAAAGCGTACATATACCTGGTATATGGCAACCACTACTGCCTTAACGTAGTCACAGAAAAAGATGGCGTAAGCGGGGCTGTTCTAATCAGGGCCTTAGAACCTCAACAAGGCATAGGATTAATGAGAAAACGTAGAAGATTAGATGGGCCTTTACCACGTCTTGCCAATGGCCCTGGCAAATTGACCAAGGCTTTAGGTATTACAGGGTCGATGAATGGAGCTGACTTAACGGGAAATAGACTATTTATTATCTCCCAGATTGGCTCCCCAAGGAAGAAAAGCCGTTGTAATGACTTCAGCATCGTCACTACAGGTCGCATAGGGATAACAACAGGCCAGAATCTTCCTTATCGCTACTATATTAAGGGAAGTAGATTCGTATCTAAAACCGTTCCCATTAGAAGACAGGAATGCGGATAACAGTTCGTCCTTGCGCAAAATCCATTCCCCCAGGATAATGGTGATAGCCTGAGGGTGAGACTAGAAAGGAAATGATAAATTGAACCTTAATGAATTTTACAAATTCGTTATAGAAGAGGGTATTTCTCATGACCCTCGCGGGGTAGAAAGGGTTAATCAGGAGATAAAAAGGAAAAAAGAAGAATTTGAAAAAATGGAAGGAGCGAAAAAAGAAGAGTTTGACCAGGAAACCCTTAGCAATCCCTATAGCGATACGAGAATATTAAACGATACTAAAAAAGAAATTGAGAACGTTCTTGTAGGAATTGATATCGAGACTCCAGAACTGCTTTTAGCCGATCGCCTAAGATTGCAGGGAAAAAAGATTGAATTGGCTCTTGCTCACCACCCCGAAGGCCGCGCCTATGCCAATTTCTACGAAGTTATGGGTATGCAAGCAGATATCCTGAACAAGTACGGCGTTCCCATAAACATAGCCGAGGATCTTCTGGCAAAGAGGATGAAAGATGTTAGTCGCAAGGTGATGCCCATAAACCATTTCCGGGCAGTGGATGCGGCAGAGTTGCTCGATATTTCTTTTATTTGTGTACATACTCCGGCAGATAATTTTGTAACTACATATCTGCAGGAGTTACTGGATAAGAAGAGACCAGAACGAGTGCAAGATACGGTTGGGCTGTTGAAGGAGATACCGGAATATAAACAGTCCACCGCCAGGGGCAATGGACCGAAGGTCATAGTTGGTTCTGAAAAGAGGCGGGCAGGAAAGATATTCGTTGATATGACCGGTGGCACTGAAGGGTCAGAAGAAGCCTTAGAGAAACTGAGTGATTCGGGAGTGGGGACCATAGTGGGAATGCACATGAGCGAAAAGCATTACCAGAATGCAGAAAAGTTCCATATGAATGTGGTAATTGCCGGTCATATTGCCTCGGATACTTTGGGGCTCAACCTCCTATTAGACCGGGCTATAAAGAAGTTTGATTCTTTAAATATTATTTCCTGTTCGGGTTTTTACCGCGTCAAGAGATAATCTTTCTTAGACGAAAAATAAGAGTTTCCCGTCCCTAAAGGCGAGAGGGTTAGGATTATGGGGGAGGAGTTACTTTGGCTATTCCGGGCCACTTGATAGACCAAATACGACAGACCAATAATATTGTAGAGGTCATTTCAGGATATTTGCCTCTAAAGAAAACAGGAAGTAATTTTAAGGCGCTCTGTCCGTTCCATCAGGAAAAGACACCTTCTTTCATCGTTTCGCCGCAAAAAGAGATATTCCATTGCTTCGGTTGCGGAGAAGGAGGAAATGTCTTCAATTTTCTGATGAAGCATGAGAAGATAAGTTTTATAGAGGCTGTAGAAAGGTTAGCTGAACGGGCAGGCATTTCTCTCCCTAAGGATAGAGTCGGCCGGGAGGAAGCCTCCAGAATCTCTCAAGAGAGAAAAAGTCTTTTTGAAATCAACCGTCATGCAGCCGACTTTTTCCATCGCTGTCTGAAGAGTTCCAGCTCCGCCCAAAAGGCGCGGGAATATCTCAAGAAGAGAGGACTGAAAGAAGAAATTATTGATAAATTTGGATTGGGTTATGCCCCTGGTTCAGGGAAGGCTCTGTTAGAGGCTGCGGTAAAAAAAGGTTATTCCAAGGAACTATTGAAAAAGGCCGGGCTAGTCGCTTTTTCCGAAGAAAGGAACGATTATCGCGACCTGTTTTTGGATCGAATTATTTTCCCCATTTCTGATGTTCAGTCCAGAATAATTGCATTCGGTGGAAGAACTTTGGGAGAACGGTTACCTAAATACCTGAATTCTCCCGAAACAGGTGTCTTTTATAAAGGAAAGATTCTTTACGCGCTTAATCTCGCTAAGGAATCTATTCAGAAGAAGAATCAGGTCATAGTCCTGGAAGGATATACGGATGTTCTAACTTGCCACGAATTCGGAGTAGAGAACAGCGTGGCTACTCTGGGAACTGCCTTGACCAGAGACCATGTTTCTATAATATCGCGGTATGCCGAGGAGGTAGTAATAGTATACGATGCTGATGCCGCGGGGGTTAAGGCTACGCTGAGGGGATTGGACCTACTGATAGGGAGTGGACTGAAAGTAAAAGTGGTGGCACTGCCTCAAGGTAGCGACCCTGACGATTTTCTCCGCTCTCAAGGAGCAGAAAAATTTCAGAGAGAAATTTCTCAATCACATTCTTTAGTCGATTATCGTATTAAGTTAGTTTCACAAAATTATGATTTGAAAAGTTCTGAAGGAAAAGTCGCCGTAGTGGAAGAGGTGTTGCCCACCATTGCCAGAATAGAGAATCTGATAGAGCAGAAAGAAGAAATTAAAAAGTTATCGCAGTTAATTTCCGTGGATGAAGAAACATTGCTTTTGGAGCTGGGAAGAATAAACAGAAAGACTTACCAGTGGGAAGAACCCTCTTACAGAGAGGAACTTGCCAGAGACTTTCGTGACCCTACTTCTCAGCAAGGTATTCTTAAGGCAGAAAAGGGGCTGGTGCAGGTAATGCTCAATTTTCCTGAGGAAATTGAAACAATCAGGGTAGAAGTCGCACCCAAGGACTTCCTTATAAGCGACCTTTCCAAGATTGTGAAGGTTATATACGAATTATATGACAAGAAAGAATCTATAAATCCAGCAATAATTATGGATAGAGTTTACAGTCAGGACTTGCAATTTTCAGCCGAGATCAACCAGATTATCGCTTCCCTGGCTATCGAAGAGAAAAAAGCAGAGTTCTTGCCAGGGATAGTTAACGCCCTGATTAGTAAAGTAAAGATGCACAGGCCGGAACAGGAATACCGAAAAATAGGGGAAGAAGTTGCAGCTTTAATAGACAGAGGATTGCCAGTAGAAGCGAAGAAAATAGAAAAGTTTAAAAAACTGACAAAAGAACTTAAAGGAAGCAGAAATGAAAGAATATAAAGAAAAAATTTCTGAATTAATCGAGCAGGGAAAAGAGACAGGGAAACTGACCTATCAGGAGATAAACGAGCAGCTCCCTGAAAGTATAGTCGATTCTGACGAAATAGACGATATCCTGAGCAAACTTGATGAGCTGGGAATCGACGTAGTGGACAAGATTGCCCTGATTGAAAGGCCGGAGAAAGCTGAGGAGGAAAAGGGAGGCTTAGTACCCATAACTCCCACTACTGAAGTAGAGACTAGCGATTCCATAAAGATGTACCTGAACGAAATGGGCAAGGTTTCTCTTCTCAGTCGGACTCAGGAGATGTATCTAGCCAAGAGCATAAAGGACAGTGAAAAGAGACTGAAACAGGTAGCGCTGGAATCCCCCATAGCTTTAAGAGAAATAAGGTTGATGGGCAGGATGTTAGAGAAACGTGAAATTACCCCCAAGGAATTGATGCCTCGAGGTCGAAAGACCAGCGCGGCCTTATACAGAATGAGACAGAAGATGAAAAGGGTGGTTAGGGAAATCACCAGAAGCGAGAGGAAAATAATTTCCTATGAGAAGAGATTAAAGAGAAAGAGAATTACTCCCAAGTTAACGGAGAAAGTAGAGAAATTATTATTCCAGGAAAAGAAGAAGGCTTTACAACAAATTCTCGGTTTGAACTTGAAAGCAGAGAAAATTAAGAAAATAATTACAAAAATAAAATATACAGGCTTAAGGCTGAGACAGATAGAGAAAGAAAGCGATTACTATCAGCGAAAACTTAAAGTTCCTTACTCTGAGGCCAAGAAACTGTGGCGCAGGGCTAAGGCAAAGAAAATCTCCCGTACAGAATTCAAGAAGAAAACGGGAGTAACTCTAAAAGAGATTGAAGGAATACACAAGAATTTAAGAAACGTCTCTCAACGTCTCCTGCAGCTTCAGCGAGCGATGGGAATGGACTGCTTGGCCATAAAGGAACTGCACAACCAGGTTACTCAACTGGAGTCAGAAATTCTCGATGGTAAATTGAAACTGGTTAAGGCAAACCTGAGACTGGTGGTAAGTATTGCCAAAAAACATATCAACCCCAACCTCTCTTTGTTAGATTTGATTCAGGAGGGTAGTATCGGCCTGATGAAAGCAGTTGACAAATTTGAATATAAGAGAGGGTTCAAGTTTTCCACCTATGCAACCTGGTGGATTAGACAGTCCATAAATCGGGCAATAGCCGACCAGGCCCGCACTATTAGAATTCCTGTACATATGAAAGAGATTATTAGCAAATTGACCAAGATTGCCCGTCGCTATCGCCAGAAATATGGACGAGATCCTCTAATTGAAGAATATGCCAAGGAAATGAAGATGGCGCCGGAAAGAATACGCGCGGTATTGAAAATAATGCAAGAACCGATATCCCTGGCTACTCCCATTGGCGAAGAAGAAGAAAGCCATCTGGAAGATTTCATTGAAGACCGCGACAACCTCTCCCCGGTCAATGTCGCCTTGGATGTTTTGCGGCAAAAGGAGATAGAGAAAGTGTTATCCACTTTGACCGAACGGGAGGCAAAGATTATCAAATTGAGATTTGGGATTGGAGTGGGATATCCCCGCACTTTAGAAGAGGTAGGTCATATATTTAACGTAACCCGGGAGAGGGTAAGACAAATCGAGGCAAAAGCGATAAGAAAACTACGACATCCTTCAAGAAGCAAGTATTTGAGAGAATATGTTGAATAAGAAAAGGGGACAGGCTACTTTTTAGCCCAGCAGAGCGAAGCTCTGGTGTGCCATGTGTCAACACATATAAAATCCCTGAGTTTTAGAAAAGCCATCTTTTTTCAACTCAGGGATTTTTTTGTTGATTATTTTCCGAAAAAGAGTTAGATTAAAAATGGGCAGGGTAAGTTTTTTTGACCGGGAAAAGTAGCAGTAGAGCACTAACTCTGCTCCATTGTCAGGGGGGCGAATGGCAAGAAAAATTCGCAAGCGCGACGGCAGGATAGTAAATTTTGACCGCAACAAGATTACCAGGGCTATTGAAAAATCTATTCTTGCAGTAAAGGCCAAAGATAGGGCTCTGGCAGAACGGCTATCCCGCCAGGTTATGAAGATAGTCAAGGAGAAATTTGTGGCAAAGATCCCGGGCGTTGAAGATATACAGGATATCGTAGAGAACGTGCTGATTGGAAATGGGCTTACTAAAGTGGCAAAAGCGTACATCCTCTATCGCCAGAAACGAAAAGAGGTTCGTGAAGCCAAAGGAATATTTGGCATAGAAGATGATTTGAAATTGCCGGTGAATGCCGTAAGAATTCTGGAAAAGAGGTACTTATTAAGAGACGAATCGGGGAATTTAATGGAAACTCCTAAGAAAATGTTCCACAGGGTAGCCAGAGAGGTGGCCAGGGCCGACCGTCTCTATGGAAAAAAATTTAATGCACAGGAAACAGAAAAAGAATTCTACAAGGTAATGTCGAATCTGGAATTCATCCCTAATAGCCCTACTTTAATTAATGCGGGGACCAGAATGGGTCAATTATCTGCTTGTTTTGTCTTACCTGTCAAAGATTCTATGAAATCGATTTTTGAAGCAGTAAAAGATATGGCTCTAATTCATCAATCGGGTGGAGGAACGGGGTTCTCATTTTCCAAATTAAGACCGAAAGGAGATTTAGTCAAGTCGACCAAAGGAATTGCTTCGGGTCCTGTTTCGTTTATGCGCGTATTCGATATGGCAACAGATATAATCAAACAGGGAGGTAGGAGAAGAGGAGCAAATATGGGAATCTTGCGCATAGACCACCCCGATATCCTGGAGTTCATCACTGCCAAAACCAGGGAAGGAGCCTTTGCCAATTTCAATCTCTCGGTTGCCATTACTGATAAATTTATGAGATTACTTGAAGCGGACAAGGAGTATGAACTAATAAATCCCAGAACAGAAAGACCTACCAGAAAATTAAGGGCTAAAGATGTATTTAGTCTAATAGTAGCAACAGCTTGGAAGACAGGAGATCCGGGTCTTGTGTTTATTGACCGCATAAATAAGAAAAATCCCACGTCCCATATTGGAGTAATAGAAAGCACCAATCCCTGTGCGGAACAGCCTTTGTTACCTTATGAATCCTGCGTCCTGGGTTCGATAAATTTGTCAAAAATGGTCAAGGAAAAGAAGATAAACTGGAAAAAATTGAGAGAGGTGATAAGAACAGCCATCCATTTTCTGGATAACGTTATCGATGTCAATAAATATCCTCTCCCCTCGATAGAGAGAATGACCAAAGGTAATAGAAAAATTGGCCTGGGGGTTATGGGATTTGCCGAAATGTTAATTAAGATAGGCATTCCCTACGATTCTCGGGACGGGATCGCTATTGCCGAGGAGGTTATGAGATTTATTTCCAGAGAAGCGAGAGAAAAATCGAAGAAACTGGCAAAGCTGCGGGGAGTCTTTTTAAACTTCAAAGGAAGTATCTGGGATAAGAAAAAAATCAGGGTGCGAAATGCCTGTTTAACCACAATTGCACCCACGGGAACAATAAGCACAATTGCCGGTTGTTCCAGTGGCATAGAACCTCTCTTTGCCATATCCTACGTGCGCAGGATACTGGAAGGCACAGAATTTCTGGAGAGCAATGGTATATTTGAAGAAATAGCGCTGGACGAAGGATTTTATGATAAGAAACTGATGATGGAGATAGCGAAGAAAGGCTCGATACAACATATGAAGAAAATTCCTCAATCCGTACGGAGACTGTTTGTGACAGCTTTTGACATCTCTCCTGAATGGCATGTGAGAATGCAGGCAGCTTTTCAGAAATATACGGATAATGCTGTATCAAAGACAGTTAATCTTCCATACGAAGCTACAGTGGAAGAAGTAGAAAAAGTCTACAAGCTCGCCTTTCAACTTGGATGTAAAGGGGTTACCGTATATCGGTATGGAAGCAAATCCCAGCAGGTACTTTATCTTGGTCCTGTCCCCAAAGAAGCACAAGGAGAGGAACCTGGATATGTGAGCGTGGATTCGGAATATGCTGGAGGTTGCCCAGCCCCTTATTGTCTTTTCTAAAAAAGAAAATTGAAAATAAACGTAAAATTATTTGCCAGCGTTCGTAAATTTTCCCGCAAAGACAATCTGGAAATAAACATCAAGGAAGATTCCAGCGTAAAAGATCTGCTTTCCCAGATAGGAATTCCCGATGATGAGCCTGTTCTGGTCATTGTCAACGAGTATACACGGGGGAAGGAGACCCTGCTTCAAGATGGGGATACTCTTTGCCTCTTCCCGATAATTGCTGGAGGATGAGATGTTTGGATGGAACGGGAAGATAGCAAATGTTTACTTAACTGAAAAGAAAACAGAAATCGTTCCCCTGAGCGAAAAATTCCTCAGTAAGTATCTGGGAGGGCGCGGGCTAGGAGTAAAATTCGTCTACGATTTAGTGAAGCCTGGTATCGACCCGCTCTCTTGGGAAAACATCCTCGTGTTTGCTACCGGACCCCTCACTGGTACCACTTGCCCTACTTCCGGACGGTATGCCGCTGTTTCTAAGTCCCCCCTGACCGGCTCCATATTCGATTCTAACAGTGGTGGGAGCTTTGGCCCGGAATTAAAGTTCGCCGGAATTGATGGGTTAGCAATATACGGAAAGGCAGAACAACCGGTATACATTGAGATTGGTAATGGCAAAATTTCCATAAAAGATGCAAAACATCTCTGGGGCAAAAATACCCGGGAAGTCACCAGGGAATTATCGAAATTGGGAAGAGTTGCCTGCATAGGGAAAGCGGGAGAGAAAGGAGTGAGGTTTGCCAACATAATGAACGACTATACCCATACTTGTGGTCGTGGTGGATTGGGAGCTGTGATGGGCAGCAAGAATCTAAAAGCAATTGTAGTGAAAGGCGACAGGAAAGTATCCATCTCTGACAGGGAAAGATATAAGAAGTATTTTCAAGATATAACCAGGCTTCTCGTAGCTAGCCCCGTATCTTCGAAAGGTCTTAGCGAGTACGGAACGGCAGTTCTTGTCAACCTGACAAATTATATGAGGATTCTTCCTACCGGTAATTTCAGGTTCTCCCGCTTCGATTTTGCTGAGGAAATTTCTGGCGAGAAGATAAATTCGGTTTTTCCCATAAAAAAGACGCCTTGTTATGCTTGTCCCATAGCCTGCAAGCGTGAAGTCAGAAACACGGAAATGGAAGTACCCGAATACGAGACGATAAGTATGTTCGGTTCTTCCTGCAGGATTTCTAACATTCAGACTATAATGAAAGCAAATAGGCTATGCAATGAGTACGGTATAGATACCATTACTGCTGGCAGCACTATCGCCTGCCATTCCGAACTGAACGGAGAAGAGCTAACGGATAAAAAATTATTAGAGTTAGTTGAATTAATTGGTGAAAAAGAGGGTATTGGCGAAGAATTGTCCCAGGGTTCAATGAGATTTGCCAGAGCCAATAAGAGACCCGATAAGAGCATGCAGGTCAAAGGGCTGGAGTTACCCGGTTATGACCCCAGAGGAGTTTTAGGATTGGCTTTAGGATATGCCACTTCCAATAGAGGGGGATGCCACCTGAGAGCATATATGATCGGTCCAGAAATTTTTGGCAAGCCGAAACTGGTAAACAGGCTTACTTTCTCTGGAAAATCTGGTCTTGTGCAGGTCATTCAGAATCTGTTCAGCGCAGTCGATTCTCTGGTAGTCTGTAAATTTGCCCTGTTCAGCGTGGGAGAAGAAGAGTGGGCAAATATTCTAAGTGCGGTAACGGGAATAGAATTTGTATCAGAGAGTCTGCTGGAGATAGGAGAGCGCATTTGGAATACGGAAAGATTGTTCAATCTGAAAGAGAAATTCAGTAATAAGGACGACACCCTCCCGGAAAGGTTTTTCCGTGAAGACGGAGGAGTGGCGGGCAGAAATATTAAGAAAGAGGAGTTTCTGGAATCTCTTTTAGAATACTATCGGTTCCGGGGATGGAATAGAAAGGGCGTGCCCACTAAGGAGAAGCTGGCACGACTGAACATTCTTAATTAGTCGCTTTTATTTTCCGCAGCGGAAATGAGCGCGGCCAAGACCAGGGGGTCGGGAGTCTACCCCAAATTCTTTTAAAGGAGTGATGATGTGGAGAGAAATTAGCAAATTCGGCAAAAAGATGGTTCAATGTGGATTAACCCATTCCCATTTCGGCAATATCAGTGTGAGAGTGGGAAACAGACTCATAATTACCAGAAGCGGTAGCATGCTCGACGAGATTGATGAAAATATGGTGGTGGAGTTAGATTTGGATAAGCCCAGTAGTTTCGACACCATAGCTTCCTCAGAAGCAATAGTACACAGGCACATTTATAAAGAGACTTCTGCTTTAGCCATAATCCACGCCCATTCTCCATTTGCCATAGTGCAATCGATGGTTTCCTCCACAAACCTACTAATCCCCACGGACTGCGAGAGTAAGTACTTCCTGCACGAGATCCCTATTATAACCGGAGGTGTAGGGTCAAAAGAACTTGCTAAAAACGCAGCGCATGCACTCAAAGATCATAAAGGCGCGATAATAAAAGAGCACGGACCCATCGCCATGGGAAAGATCGTCGAGGAAGCGTTCGTGACGATATGTTCTATTGAGCATGCTTGCCAAGTAAAGTATTTTACCGACATTTTGCTTCAGCGGAAGAGATGAAAGCATAATGAGGCTCTGAATATTTGATGAGATCGCTCCTGGAGTCCTTCCCCAAGGGAGGGTTGATAGAAGGAGGAGACAATGGTCTCTGGATTAGTTTTTGTCCGTCTACTATCGGGACATGAAGAAGCTGTTATGGAAGCATTAAGGCAGGTTAGTGGGGTAGAGAGAGTTATTGCTGTTTTTGGCCGGTGGGACCTCGTAGTTGCCGTACAGGCAGAAGATATAGATGAACTTGCCTCTATGGTGATTAATAAAATAAGGGCAATTCCAGGCACTACCACAACAGAAACACTGATTGCTGTAAGACTTAAGGGACCAAAACTTTTTATATAATCTTTGTGGGAGGAGCATTTGTCGTTCCACTCCCTGTTTTGGGTGGTGCAGGACGCTGAAAGGAAAACAAAATTTTCTTGACGTTTTATTTCTTTACTAATATAATAAATCTACAAATTGCAAAAAAGCAAAAGTGGGCCCATAGCTCAGCTGGTTAGAGCATCCCGATGCATATCGGGAGAGTCCTAGGTTCTTAATGTTTTATGTATACATATTAAAAAGTCTCAAAGATGGGAGTTATTATATAGGCAGCACATCGAACCTGAAGAAAAGAATCCATAGACATAACAGAGGCCATTCCGTTTCAACAAAAGGTAAAAAGCCTTTGGTTTTAATATATAGGAAAGAATATAAACAAAGATCAGAAGCAATAAGAGAAGAAAAAAGAATTAAGAGTCAAAAAAGTAGGGCATATATTGAAAATTTGATAAAAGCAAAAGTGGGCCCATAGCTCAGCTGGTTAGAGCACCTGACTCATAATCAGGGAGTCCTAGGTTCGAATCCTAGTGGGCCCATTATTTGTTTCAGCCCATGGCAAAAAGGAGATTATTGTGGAAACATTTGAATACTATTTTCCCACCCGCATAGTTTGTGGCCCGGGTTGCATCAGCAAGATAGCAGAGGAAATCAAGAAAGCGAGGGTGCGCAAACCTCTTTTGATAACCGACCCGGGAATAATCCGGGCAGGGCTTGTAGCGGAAACAACAAAGAGCCTTAAGGAAGAGCATATAGATTTTGCCATTTTCCAGGATGTAAAAGCTAACCCGTCGATTTCAGTAGTGGAAGAATGTTACAATCTATTCCAGAAAGAGTCATGTGATTCTCTACTTGCTCTGGGAGGGGGGAGTTGCATCGATACTGCCAAGGCTGTAGGAATATTGAAGAATAACGGTGGCAAGATTATGGATTATGAAGGGGTGGGTAAGGTGGAAAAGCGTATTCCCTGGATGGTAGCTATACCCACCACTTATGGTTCAGGCAGTGAAGTGACTTCCTTTGCCGTAATCACTGACAAAGCAAGAAAATTTAAGGCCGCTATCGGCAGTCCATTAATCATACCTAACGTTGCTCTGATAGACGCTGAACTTATGGTTGCACTTCCTTATGAGATTGCCGCCAGCGTTGGTCTCGACGCGCTCTGTCATGCCGTCGAGTCGTATTGTTCAAAGATGGCCACTCCTTTCTCGGAAATGCTCGCC
>WVXT01000056.1:1722-3472 GCA_011773355.1 bacterium | reverse complement strand
TATGGCGGCAGACACTATACAATCTGCCTATTTGCTTTATATTTGCAGAGTATAAATGACCCGGAGGGTTGATTTTTCGTTGGGCGTATAACTCTCTCCCTCCGTAAAGTTCCTTTGACTATCGAGAGTGTAATTCAATTGCAGCTTATGGTGCTTTGCCAAGCCGGAATCGTAGCTAAGATTGACGCTAAATTTATCAGAAATAGCCTTATCGGTATTAATAAACTCGCCATAATTTGTCAGGCCGTAATTGATTCTCAGAACGCTTTTGTTTGTGAAGGAATAACTTAGCCCAAGAGACGTAGTAGTTTTTCTTTCTTGTCCTGAGTCAGGAAGAGTTACTTTATATTGTGGCAAAAAGACGAGTTTTCCCAGAACAGGGTAATATTTTGCTCCCAGGGTAACAGACTGAACAGAACCTTGGTCTGTATTTGTTGAGTTTTCGGCGGAGGAGACCGCATAGTTTGCTGAGAAGGTTGTTCGTTTGCCCCATGGCAGTGAAAGTCCGTAATTCGTGGATACAGTGGTTTCGTCAATCGTCGTTCCGGATGCGCCTTTGTACCCGAACCTGAGATAGTTTCCGGAAACCCTGGCTTTACCGATTGGATAGGAAAACCCTACGGTTAGGTTATTGACAGTGTCATTTATTAATAGATTTCCATTATCATTGCTGCGCGTCTCATCCAGGTTATAGGTAAGGATGAAATGGGGAAGTTTTGGAAAAGCAGCAGTCAAATCTACACCAGCAATAGTTGTTAGGAAATTGTGGCTATTCTGTGACAACCCGCTATGGTACCTATTATAGTAGATCGTTCCATTGATATAATTTGTCAGGTAATGTGTTAAAGATAAGTTATAACGTTCGCAGTCGTCGGAGTTGCCTGGGCTTCCCAAAAAGTAAAAGTTCTGTCCTACTTTCTCATAAGAAGCGTCGAGGAGTAGCTTCTCGTAGTAAAGCGAGGCCGATAGTTGAAAGGCATTCCCTTTCTTGTGTTCAAAATCGATTTCCGCTTGCTTACGGACATTCCAAGCATACTCGCCCCGAAAAGTTACCTCCGGACTTAAGCCAAATTGAAACTCGGCACTGGCGATAGAATTTTTGTTTTTCTTTCTTTCAACGTAATTGGTTGCTAACCTAAAGTTGTCAGAGAAGTTAATCGATCCCCTTAGCCCATATAAATCGTTCTCAAATTCTTTCCGGAAAGAACCCACTAATCCTACCAAACTGACTCTCCCGAGTCTGTTTTCTACCTTTATAACCCTTGAGCGACCTAGGGTAAGAGGTGATAAACCGGTAATCAAATCTCCCGCTGATATATCCATCCTCTTGGAATGGTAAGAAACGAGGAAATCATTCAGTTCAGGATTAATAACCGGGTTGGCCAAACCCGAAGCCGAAAACCTTAGATAACTACTACGTGAAAGTATATTAACTAAACGCAGGTTAAGCCTTGCAATTGACTCAATTGCCGGGTCGTCTTGATATTCTATTTGAACCTTCCCCTCCCACTTCTTTGTTTCCGGTGCCGGAACAAAAGGGGAAATTTTGAGAGGAAAATAGTAGCTAAACAACGCCCCTTTTTCAAAAACGATGCCCGCGGTGTAATAATAGGTACCCGTATACTCAGCAGGGATATCGAAAGGGATGTTTGTAGTCAGTATTTCACCCGGAGCAATATCTTTGAACTCCTCAATTCTCTCAGTCTCAGTTAGATAATTCCTATTCTCGTCGAATATTCTTACCAACAGA
>WVXT01000056.1:0-1648 GCA_011773355.1 bacterium | reverse complement strand
GCTCGTTATGGAGCATATTGGTAATATTGACATCAATATTTCAATCTAACAAAAAAAATTAACATCCCCTGCAGCGCCCAAAGAATTGTAGTTAGGATTCGGTTTTTTTTCAATAGGTCTAACTTCCTATTTTACAACATTTTTTGATAAAAAAAAGGCCCACCGGAGATGGGCCTTTTACATACAGTAATCGATTTATTCTTAATGAACCATTTTATGAATAAAAGTTATCCAGTACTTTGTTCCCCCTACGCAACAAAGATTTAGTCCTTATCTTCCCAAAATGCATAAAGCGATGATAAGGAGTATTACAATGATTAGTGCCATTTCCATTGTCCTTTTGAACATCCCTATGTCGCACTGTCTATTTTCCCCAGCTAAAAGTAAGGGCAAATCTGTGGAGATTCCCCAGGTCGTGAGAACTGAAGGCATAATCTATAGTGAAAATTTTTATCTTCAATCCGATTCCGCAAGTAAATGATTGCAAGTGGTNNTCAAATCTACCCTTTTCAAAGAAGGCGAATTAATCTTGTCCCAGGGAGAAAACTCTGCTCCTGCACAGAAGTACGCCTTCTCGTCAACGAGCTTATTGACATCTGCGGTCAGGGTGAGACGCTTAGAAAACGCTTTCAATGCCAGACCAGCTTTGAAGTTTATATCATACAAGTCAGGGTCATATCTTAAAGTCACCTTTGGCTGCAAGACATTTTGCACGGCTAACCCAATGCTCAGTGCTTCCAACGGGCGATAAAGTATCCCTAAGTCTATTCCCTGGCCATTCCCTGAATATCTCGTCACTCGCTCATGAATCAATTTCAAACTTGCCCCTAGGGAGAGACGTTTATGAATCTTATTTGCGTAAGAGATAATTACCGCATTTTTGAATATCGACTTATTCCTGCCAATCACATCTCCCGTATTGTCAACTTCTTCATACCCTGCGGAATGGAAGAGAACATCAGAAATGGCTAAGGTTCCCAAGCTTCTTAGGGGATGAACGTAAGAAACAAAGTTATAACTGGTTTTTTCAAAAAAGGGAGCATACATGGCAAGGAACTGATATTCGTTAATTTGTGTTAAACCTGCAGCGTTCCAATAAGGCCCGCTGGCCTCATCTGCCAGTGCCACATATGCTCCCCCCATCGCTAAAGACCTTGCTCCTGCTCCATACTGCAAGTAGTCATTAGCCATTCCGTAATAATTATCTGCTGTGGCAACCTGGCAATGCAGACCAAGAATTACCACAGTGACAAGAAATGCTCTAAAAAGGGTTTTTTTCATTCTTTTCCCATACTTTCTATTTAGCAACAGCAATCTTTCTTAACATATCCCTCTTCTCTTTTTCCACCCAGATGCGACAGATATATCCTCCGTTTGCCACCACTTTTCCAGAAAGGTTCCTACCATCCCAGGGGACGCTATTCGTTCCCGCACCACCATTTTCTCCTGAGCGGTAATTCTCCTGCCAGACCTGGTGACCAAGGAGGTCGTAGATTGTAATGGTTACATTAGAAGGTTGCTCTAAATCATATTCTATAAGGGTTTCCTCTTTACCAGCGCGGAAAGGATTGGGCCGATTGTGGACTCCATCCCCGCCATCGCTCTGGGACTCGGTTTCCGGTGGATTCTCCGATGCGGAGCCCGGTTC
>WVXT01000053.1 GCA_011773355.1 bacterium | reverse complement strand
CTGGTAGCGCACTCGCTTTGGGAGCGAGGAGTCGCCGGTTCAAATCCGGCCGCCCCGACCATTTTTATCTATATTAATCAAGTAGTTAAAAGCTTTGAGGGGTCAAAAAGTGTGTCCCCAGTGTGTCCCCAGAAAGCCATTTTATTATAAAGAACAACGTTCTAGACCACTTCCGATTTCCTACTATTGCCTTATTAAATTTACTAGTGTTATGAAAGGAAATTAATTATCAGATTTTTTTCTGGACTTCCTAGCTTTAGGTTTGCTCGTCATAGGGACTACTTTGTCTATTGGCTCAACAATCTTCTTGATAGATTCAAGATTAGTATGAGCGTAGCGTTTAGTGGTTGATGGCGTGGTGTGGCCTAAAGCGTCCTGAATAATATTTATCGGTGTTCCTGCATTGGCAGCCTGACTTCCGAAGCTATGCCTGGTACCATCGTAAAGACGAAGATTAAGCCCCAAGGGCCCTATAGCCCTTCTCCACGCCTTTCTCAAACTACCTGGGGTAAGGGGTTCTCCTTGAGTGTTTTTTGCGAACACAAAGGATTCTGGGAATCTGTTATGCTGCTTTTTCATCCATTCGACAGTTTCTGAGTGAAGGGGAAGAAATCTAATCCTTTTTGTTTTAGTACGCTCTCTCAGTTCTCCGAGTGAGAATGTCCTTTGGATGGTGACAATCTCTTTCTCAAGATCAACGTCTTTCCACTTGATAGCAGTTCCCTCTCCAGGACGCACACCATGACGCATTAGGAAGAAGATGATTGGTTTGTATCTGTCTGGGAGGTTATCAAGGATTTTATCCTGCGTTTCCATGTCTATCCATTTCCATGTCGGCTCGATTGTTTCTACTTTTGGGAAGTCTGGGAGGTCTCTAATCCAACCATCGCGCTTTAGAAAAGACATGAAAGCCCTGAGGTTGCCAAGAATGTTCTTTTTAGTCTTAAGCGATATTGCGTTAGGGATTGATCTAAAGAAGAGGTTCACTCTCGGCGTGTTGATCTCCCGTATATCTTCTGTTGGAGAGAAGAAATCTAGAAAATATTTATTCACTGATATCCTGAGATCCTTTAGGTAAGCAGGAGAGAGTGTTCCCGATTCGACGTCTTGTTCTTTGATCCTAAGCCAGTCATAAACCCTAACTTCAAACCAAAAAGCCTTGGCTTCTTTTTTACAATAGTCTCTGGGGTCAAAAGTTCTTTTGTCTATCTGGTACCGGATATTCTCAAGAACCCTATGGGCTCTCGCAAAAGAGTCAAGAACTGCACCGGTGTCGTCGGAGTATATTCTTATTCTTTCTCCTTTGAATCTTCCAAGGTCGACGAAAAACTTTTTCGGTGTTGTACCACACTGTGTGCAGACGATTCCCCGCGGAAGCTCAGTATAGTTGCTTTTGCAGGTTTGACACTTTTCTTTTGTGCGAACCCTCCCCCTCATGGAAAGACTATTATCCACTGGAGGAAAGGGTAAATCAAATGGAATTATATTTAGATAATCCTTTTGCATCACACCCCCAGATAATCGGCGATTACATTTAGAAGATGATTGTAGATTTCCGGGGTAACCCATTGGCCATTGAAGATAAGGTGTTTGGCAAGCTCATAATCTTGGTAATCGTCGCTATTTCTTTTTATCCCTGCGCGCTCAAGGATCGATTCAATTTCGATAGGAGTTAATGATTCAATGCTTTTAAGTTCTTCCAATAATAGATCCGTCTTGCATATATTTCTGCTTTCAATCATTCACTTTTCTCCTTTAA
>WVXT01000022.1 GCA_011773355.1 bacterium | reverse complement strand
TGAGTTTAGCTTACTGGTACTAATCGGTCGTGCGACTTGACCATACTATTTGATTTTATGCGGAAATATTCTCCCCTGGCGATTATGGCGGAGGTGAAACACCTGTTCCCATTCCGAACACAGAAGTTAAGCCCTCCTGCGCTGATGGTACTATACTGGTAACGGTATGGAAGAGTAGGACATCGCCAGGGTTTTTGTTATATGGAGGATATTTCTGGCATAAGGAGAGACTATGAGAATAAAACGAATTTTTGTTTTTAGTCTGGTACTAATTTGTGGTGTTTTTTCCACTGGACTGGCAAGAGAAGTAATGCCCTGGGTAACGCCTACCAGTATTGGAGGGATTAACACAGAAGTCTATTATGCCCATTCAACACAAAAGGTTAAACTGGATATCACCGGGTACCAGGTACCTTTTGATTATATTTCTCAGAAAGTCAACATGAAATTTACTTTTCGGCCGTCTTTAGGGCTGGAGGTTTATGGCTTGGCGGGAGTTGCAGGTTCTGAATTAAAAAATGGGAACCGCTCTTATAAAGGAAAAATGGATGCCGCATTGTATGGTGCCGGGATAAGGTATGTAATGTTGGGAGACATTGTTATTCTGCCAGCCATATCTCTTGCTTTAGGGCTTACTTATTCCTCTTCTAACCTGACGGAAGAGAATGGCACGGAAATCGATTTCACGTTAGATACTACGGAGTTACAAGGAACTGTGACTGCAAGCAAGAAGATAGGAATGGTAACACCTTACGCGGGGTTGAAATTATTTCATAATTGGATACGATGGAAGGACAATGTGGGGGGTGATAAGGGAAAGGGAAGTAGTGGTGATATCAGCCCCTTTTTGGGTGGGAAGATATTAACTTGGTCTTTTCTTTCCATAAAAGGCGAGATTAGTTTTGCCGATGAACTCACCTACGCTGGTGGATTAAGCTTGAGTTTAGGGCTTTAAAAATAGAGATTATACTGAATAACTCCACTAAGGAATCCGATTTTTGGTCGGGTTCCTTTTTTATTTTCACCTCATAATAGAGAAAAAAGCCTGAGGGATTTTTTAACTTGACACTTAAATTAATTTATCATAAAATGAAATTCAATGTGTTTAAATCTAGCCGAGGAGGTTCCGATGAAGAAGTACAAGACGGAAGATTTAAGAAATATCTCTATAGTAGGTAGCGGGTCAACAGGAAAGACCCAATTGGCGGAGGCAATCTTATTTTCAGCCAAAGCTATAGACCGGTTAGGAAAGGTAGACTCTGGCAATACAGTTTGCGATTATAATGCCGATGAGATTGATAGGAAAATTTCTATCAATTCGTCAATCGCTTTCTGCGAATGGAAAGATAAAAAAATCAATATCATCGATACTCCCGGATACGCCGATTTTGTGGGTGAGGTAATGGGAGCTCTTTCTGTTGTGGAGACTTCCATTGTTAACGTTTGTGCTTCCAGTGGTGTAGAAATGGGAACGGAAAAGAAGTGGGAATATGTTCAGAAAAATGAAAAACCATCCATAATCTTCGTTAATCGCATGGATAAAGAGAATGCCGATTTCGACAAAGTAGAGAAGAGTTTGAAAGAGAAATTGACTCCCAATGTTGCGCCAATCTCTATTCCCATCGGTTCGGGGAGTGAGTTTTCAGGAGTGATTAATCTGATTACTAACAGGGGTATGGTAAAAGGGAAAGAGGTGGAAATACCTGAAGAGATGGTAACAAAAACTAAAGAATATAGAGAGAAATTAATTGAGGTAATCGCTTCTTCAGAAGATACGCTGATTGAGAAATATTTAGAAGGTCAAGAATTAAGCCCTGAAGAGACCAGAAGGGCTCTTAAGAAAGGGATTGTGGAACATAAGATTGTGCCTGTTCTTTGTGGGTCGGGATTACAAAATATCGGCATCGACCAACTTCTCGATTTTGTGGTGGAATATGCGCCTTCGCCTGTGGAAGTAGAAGGAGAGGTTAAGATTGAGCCCAATGGTCCGTTTTCAGCATTAGTTTTTAAAACTTTTTCTGAGCCTCACCTGGGAATAATAAATTATTTAAAGATATATTCAGGTAAAATATCAGCTGGATCAAACGTCATTAATGACACCAAAAGTTCCTCCGAGAAATTGGGTCAAATTGGTTTTGTGCGGGGAAAGACGCGTATTGAGGTCAAAGAAGCAGAGGCAGGGGACATAATCGCGCTTGTTAAGCTTAAGGGTACCGGGGTGAACGATGTGCTTTGTGATCCCAAAAATAAAGTCTCTCTACCCAGGATAAACTTTCCTGAGCCAATGGTAGACATGGCTGTATATCCCAAGTCGAAAGGAGAAGAAGAGAAAATAGCCAAGGCTTTGTCTACAGCCAACCTTGAAGATCCAACCTTGAAGTTTGAAATGAATAAAGAGACGAAAGAAATGATTTTATCCGGAATGGGCAGCCTTCAGTTGGAAGTTATGTCCAGAAGAGTGAAGGCGAGATACGGCGTGGAGGTAGAATTTAGAAGACCTAAGATTGCCTATAGAGAGACCATTCGCGCCACTGCCGATGTTCAGGGGAAATATAAGAGGCAGTCCGGAGGTCGTGGGCAGTATGGTGATTGCTGGCTCAAAACTGAACCTTTAGAAAGAGGAAAAGGATTCGAATTTGTCAATAAGATTTTCGGAGGTGCAATTCCCAGTCAATATATTCCTGCAGTGGAGAAGGGAATTAAGCAATCCATGGAAAAGGGTGTAATTTCTGGGTATCCTGTAGTTGACGTCAGAGTGACTCTTTATGATGGTACTTTCCACGAGGTCGACTCTTCCAATCTAGCCTTCGAGATTGCCGGTAGCATGGCACTCAGGAAAGGGGTAGAGCAGGCACAACCTTTTATTCTAGAGCCGATTATGGAAGTGGAAGCGATTGTTCCCGAGGAGTTTATGGGTAGCGTAATGGGAGATCTAAATAGTCGACGAGGCAGAGTTTTAGGCATGGAGCGCGACGGTAAGAAACAGGTGATAAAAGCGTTAGTTCCCCAGGGAGAACTTTTCAATTATGCTACGGATCTGCGCTCATTGACCAAGGGGAGTGGAGAGCACAAAATGAAATTTTCCCATTATGAAGAGGCACCACCAAATGTTACTCAACCTCTAATTGAAGCTTACCAGAAGGCAAAGGAAGAAGGAAGATAACCACCGAAGCCACCTTCAAAAATTAAACATTGCTTGATTAGAATTTATTGAATGTAGAACCTCTCACCTGCTTTTGAATAAACGTTTTATTCTATGTTTTCTCTTTACAAATAGGAAAATTTTATGATACAATAACTAAGAAAATGTAATCTCTAAACAAGCTTATCTCGTTCAGATTATTCGCAGGAGGTATTGGAGAAATGTCCGGACATTCCAAGTGGGCTGGAATAAAACATAGAAAGGCAGCGGTAGACGCTAAGAAAGGCCAGATTTTCAGCAAGATTATAAGGGAGATCACAGTGGCAGCAAGGCAAGGAGGAGGCGATCCTGCGGGCAATCCCCGCCTGAGAGTGGCCATTGACAAAGCCAGGTCGGTTAATATGCCTCAGGATAATATCAAGAAAGCGATTAAGCGTGGTACCGGGGAGTTGCCAGGGGTAACTTATGAAGAATTGGTTTATGAAGGTTATGGTCCGGGTGGAGTGGCAGTTTTGGTAGAAGTAACCACGGACAATAAGAATCGTACAACTGCAGAAGTGAGAAAGACGTTTTCCCGGCACGGGGGGAACCTGGGAGATGCCGGTTGTGTGGGCTGGATGTTTAACAAGAAAGGATACATCTCTGTAGATAAAAATAAGATAGAGGAAGAAGAACTGATAGAAATAGGCCTGGAGTCCGGGGCAGAGGATGTGAAGGCAGATGATGAGGATCTTTACGAGATAATCACTCAACCTCAGGATTTTGAAAAGGTAAAAAAGACACTGCAGGGAAAGAATATTCAGATAAATTCTGCAGAGATAACTATGCTACCACAGACTTATATTAAACTTGAAGGAGCAAAGGCTGAGCAGATGCTGAGACTTATGGATGGTTTAGATAATAATGACGATGTTCAGAATGTATATGCCAACTTCGATATACCGAAGGAGATAATGGAAAAGGTTTCGTGAAAACAATAAGTTAACTTTAGGGGAAGAATGTGGTTGTTTTGGGAATCGACCCGGGCACAGCTACTTTAGGCTGGGGGATCATAAAGAGGACAGAAGAAGTAACTTATAAAGTTGAGGCGTATGGGTGCATAAACACTGATAGAAGGAGTCTCTTCTCCAAGAGGCTGGAGGAGATACATAAAAAACTGAGTAAAATAATTAAGAAATATGAACCGGACATTGCTGCCATTGAGCAGCTTTTTTTTGCCAAAAATGTAAAGACAGCAATAAGTGTAGGAGAAGCCAGAGGAGTGGCTATTCTGGCGGCAGTGGAGGCGAATTTGCCTGTAGCTGAATACACTCCCCTCCAGGTTAAACAGTCTCTGGTTGGCTATGGACGGGCAGAAAAAAAACAGATGCAAAAGATGCTCAAGATTTTGTTAGGACTAAAAGATCTACCCAGGCCTGACGATGCAGCAGATGCCCTGGCTGTAGCTCTTTGCCATCTCAATTCTCAGAAAATGGCTAAACTGCGAAAGGGAGAATAAGTTCCAGACTCCCATTCAAATTACTGGCTGACAGGAACTAAAAGATGTTCGACTTTTTAAGAGGAAGATTAGAAGATAAAGAAACCGACCGCATTGTTGTGGAAGCTCAAGGAGTGGGCTATAAGATTTCCATTCCCTTGTCCACGTATGAAAAATTGCCTTCCCTAGGGACAGAAGTAAAAATCTATACATGGGTATCAGCATCTATGTACGGCAAGGGAAACGCACTTTACGGGTTTCTAACTCCACAAGAGAGGGAAGTGTTTCTGATTCTTCGTTCAATTTCCAAGATAGGAGCCAGGGGCGCGTTGGAGATTCTTTCCAAGATTTCCAAATCTTTCGCTGATTTTAGAAAAGCAATAGTTACCAGAAATACGCAAGTTTTGACAGGCCTTTTTGGCCTGACCAGAAAGACGGCAGATAAGTTGGTCTTAGGTTTGAAAGACAAGATAGAAATTTTATCCTTTGCCGGAAAGGAAAGATTTGTTGCCAGGAATGAACAGGAAATCACCGACGCTATTAGCGGGCTGGTCGCTCTAGGCTACAAGGTTTCCCAGGCAAAAGAAGCAGTAAATTCGGTATGTGAAACTATAGATAAAGATGCTCAGGCAGAGGAGATCATTAAGCAGGCGTTGAAATATTTATGAATTTTCTAAAGATGTTAATTAGAGGGTGAAATNNGGTGAAATGCCAGAAAGAATTACCACCCCCACTATAAAGAACGAAGAGGAAAAGAAATTTGACTATACCCTCAGGCCCAGGACGTTAGAGGAGTTCGTAGGCCAGACAAAGTTAAAGGAAAATCTCAAGATATTTTTTGCAGCAGCAAAAAAGAGAAAAGAACCTCTTGACCATTGCCTCTTCTATAGCCCCCCGGGCTTAGGGAAGACCACACTTGCGCACATAATTGCCAATGAGTTAAGAGTTAACATAAAGATAACTTCCGGTCCCATCCTGGAACGAGTGGGCGATTTGGCCGCTCTTCTAACCGACCTTTCTGACGGAGATGTTTTCTTTATTGACGAGATTCATCGACTTAGCCGTATGGTTGAAGAAGCGTTATATCCGGCAATGGAAGAGTATAATTTAGATATAATAATTGGTCAAGGCCCCAGCGCCAGAAACATTAAACTTCAGCTTCCCCATTTTACCTTGGTGGGCGCAACTACCCGGGCGGGCTCTCTAACATCTCCTCTAAGAGAGAGATTCGGTATAGTAGCCCGTCTCAATTTCTATACAGATAGTGAACTGGAACAGATAGTTCTTCGTTCAGCAGGAATTTTAAATATTGTTATAGACTCGGCGGGAGCTAAGGAAATTGCCCACAGGAGTCGCGCTACACCCAGGGTAGCCAATCGACTTTTGAGAAGGGTGCGTGACTATGCACAAGTGAAAGGCGACGGGAGAATCTCAGAGGAGATTGCCCGGAAAG
>WVXT01000019.1 GCA_011773355.1 bacterium | reverse complement strand
CCCCAGGAGAAGTCGGACGAGAAGTTCTGTCCGTTCTGTGTGGGAAATGAAAAGAAGACTCCCCCCGAGGTCATGGCTTATCGTGAGCCAGAAACGAAACCCGATACCGCAGGATGGTGGTTAAGAGTAGTTCCCAACAAATTTCCCGCATTGGAAGTGGAAGGAGATTTGAATCGCACGGGTGAAGGAATGTACGATAAAATGAACGGGATTGGCGCCCATGAGGTAATTATTGAAAATCCTGACCATTATAAGACTCTTCCCGAACTGGAAAGAAAAAATGTGGAAGATGTAGTCTGGGCTTATAGAGATAGAACTGTAGATCTGAAGAGAGATTCCCGGTTCGAATATATTCTAATCTTTAAAAATCAGGGAAAAGCTGNNTTCCCATTCCCAGCTAATAGCCCTGCCCATAGTCCCCAAAAGAGTGAGAGAAGAGATGGTGGGGGCACAACATTATTACGAGAATAAGGAAAGGTGTGTCTTTTGCGATATTATCAGACAGGAGACAAAGTCGGTGGCGAGAATAATTACTGAGAATGAAGACTTCGTAGTTTTTGCTCCTTTTGCTTCCCGATTTCCTTTTGAGACCTGGATTATTCCCAAGAAACACGACTCGGCTTTTGAAGATATTCAGAAACACGAAGTAATCCATCTGGCATGCTGTCTTAAAGGAATTCTGACCCGGATGAACAAAGTGCTAAATTTCGCTCCGTACAATTATATTCTCCATAACTCTCCACTCACTACGTCTCACCTTCCCTACTACCACTGGCACATTGAGGTTATGCCCATATTGACCAGAGTTGCAGGATTTGAGTGGGGCACGGGTTTTTATATTAACCCCACACCCCCGGAAGAAGCAGCTAAATTTTTGAGGGAAGCCGGAGTTTAAGAAGGTGTTATCTTTTAGAAACTACCCGGGGGGCTCTTCGACTCGCGCCCGCGCTTTTACGTCACTGCGCTCGGTCGCCCCGATTTCATCGGGACCGGCGCCCCTGACGATATCAGGCTCCGATGAATCGGAGCTATTCCTGGAGGTGTTGAACTGAGAATTCTATTTGCTTCTTCGGAAGTGGTTCCCTTTGCCAAGACAGGAGGCCTTGCTGACGTAAGTGGAGTCTTGCCCAGAGCCATAAAGGCTGAGGGTCATGACGTGCGAGTGGCAATGCCCAAATACAGAGCTGTCGACAACCAGAAGTTTGGATTAAGGAACCTTACCAAAAGCTTGACTATTCCTGTGGGAGGCGAGGTCGCCATAGTTTCAATTTTGGAGGGTGAACTGGAAAAAGGGATACCCACATATTTCATAGATTATGGACCTTACTTTGAGCGTGAGGAACTCTATGGCACTCCGGAGGGCGCCTATGAAGATAACGCAGAAAGGTTCATTCTTTTTTCCAGAGCGCTACTGGAAGTAGTTAAAGCAATAGGGTTTCAGCCCGACGTGATTCACTGTAACGACTGGCAGACAGGTTTGATTCCTGTCTACCTGAAGACATTGTATAAGAATGACCCTTTCTTCCAGAGAACGGCAACAGTTATGACTATTCATAATATTGCCTATCAAGGCACATTTACCAAGAACACTTTACATTTGGCTGGCTTGAGCGAGGAGGAATTTACTCCTGAGAAGCTGGAATTCTATGGTAAGATTAGCTTTCTTAAGGGAGGGCTGGTCTATGCGGATATGTTGAACACCGTGAGCGTAACTTACAGCAAAGAGATTCAATCTTCACCTGAATTTGGCTACGGTCTGGAAGGAGTCCTTGCCCATCGTAGCCAGGACCTTTACGGGATACTTAATGGAATAGACTATGATGAATGGAATCCAGAGAAGGACCAATTCATTGCTGTCAATTATACTGTAGGAGAGATAGATAAAAAGATGGAATGTAAGAAGGCTCTTTTAAGGGAGAATAACTTGCCGGTCAATTTAGAACGGCCTTTAGTGGGAATCGTCTCTCGCCTTGCCCGGCAGAAGGGGCTGGATATTATTGGAGAAGCAATTGAGGAAATAATCGATTTAGATTTGTACTTTATTCTCTTAGGAACGGGTGAAGAGGAATATCACAAGCTTTTTTCCCGGATTGGCAAGAAGTATTCCAGAAAAGCTGCAATTCATATCACTTTTGATAATCGACTTGCTCATAGAATATATGCCGGTTGTGACTTGTTCTTGATGCCTTCCCGCTATGAGCCCTGCGGGTTGGGACAGTTAATCAGTTTAGCATATGGCACTGCTTCTATTGTTAATCCCACAGGCGGGCTGGCAGACACAATTGAAGAATTTGAGCCAGAGACAGGTAAAGGGAATGGCTTTGTACTAAAGGAATATTCGGCTAGCGGACTTGTGGATGCGCTCAAGAGAGCGATAGCTATTTATGCACAAAAGGAACATTGGAAAAGACTGGTTAATAATATGATGAAGGCCGATTTTTCCTGGGCTGCCTCTACCAGGAAATATCTGAAATTGTATCAAAAAGCGATGGATAAGAGAGCAGGAAATTAGTAAAAATCTCGACGGAAATGGTAAAAAAAACAGGTTGACAAACTAAGGAAGTTGTGGTAAAATTTTAGTGACGAAAATGGTTATCGTCCGATAAAAGCAACTCCCTAAAATATGGGGAGACGCAAAGCCTTAGAGTCCCGAAATATAGGGATAGTCAGGTTGCCGAAGACGATGGAATACTTTAAAGCCGAGTTGCTGAAGAAAAACAAATTCAGAGTGTTGAAGCTTCTGGCAACTCGGCTTTTTTCTTTTATAATTATGGAGAAGAGGGAGGTATGAGATGAACGAAAGAAAGAAATGGTTTCTGGTCATTTTCCTAGGGTTGGTGCTGGTTATTATGATTATTAGTAATTCTCTATTGGGGGCAGATGTTCACTATGGCAAGCATAAGGGAGAGCTTAAGAATCTGAATATAAAGGTAGTATATACCAACCCCTATTTTTATACCCCGGAGGGTTTGGCCGGTTATTATATTGGATTACCTATGACCTACGAAGTACATATTACAAATAATGGCCGGCGTACTTATAAGCATCTGGACGTAACAGCAATTCAGGAATATTACGAATCAGGCACGTGTAATCGCTTCTGGTACCCGTATCCCCAGTATGTTACCTATACAAAAGGAGAGCCGTTGCCTGGTTTCAGCGAGCAGGTCTGGCGGGACATCTCACTGGGAGCAAATCAGAAAATCGTCCTGTCCGCCAGGTATAATGTTCCCCTGGCCGTCTGTAGTGGACTAGACCAGACACACGTAATTATACAGCATACTAATAGAGGAAGAGTAGAAGCAGCGATTATGTATTATGAGCCAGAGTGCGGTGTCTTCTGTCCACCTCCGAAATAAGGGTCAATAGCGGAATTTGACTGCACGGGCTTAAGACTTAAAATATAATCATATTTAACAGAATAGACCTTTTGAGCATAAAGCTCAGGTCTATTTTTTTATTGTAATTTAGGGTGAAATGGTGTAAAATTTAAAAATTATGAAGAAGAAGATTCTAATCGTTATTCTCTGCTTATCCATAGTTTCATCCATTTGGGTATCCATAATTCGCTGGCGGGTGGAACACGATAACCGTCGGGTGGAAATGGCCTGCGATTACAGTGAACTTTCCCAGCTCTCTCTCCGATGGAAGTATGATATTGATGCTTTTTTGCGGGAGTTGAAAGAAGCCGGCATTAGTTCAATAGCTATTGGAGAGGAGACTCTGGAGACGCTATCTTCAGAGGGCAGGCTGACTTTGCTAACCGGAGAGGAGATAAAAAGATTCCAGTATTTGGCTCCGGTTCAATCTATTTTCCTTAAAGATCTTAACAAACAGGATATTGAGAAATATTCTTTCATTGTGACCAGTGATTTTGCTCTGGGGGAAAAGATAGAAAGAATATTGGTTGAAAAACTGGGCGAGAACAAAGTTGACAGAATGAAGAGTAATCCTTCCGGGAAACCCCTGTTGGTTCTGAGTGTTTACGGGATGGACGAAGGAGAGATTTGCCAGCTGGGGATAGGTTTTTTAAACGAGAAAATAGAAAGGATAGCCAATCATGGATTGAAGGCTGTTCTTCTTCTCACAAATAGCCCATTTCTTAGTGAACCTTCCATACAGACTCTCTTTTCCACCGTAGACGACTGGGGAAATATATCAACAGTTGTCTTTTCCGGGGATAGTATTTTTGGGAATCCCCGCTTTTTAGATTCGGTGAGAAAACAATTAGATATAAAAAAGGTTAAGTTGGGTATTGTGGAGTTGTTGAATCAGGATGGCCTGGATGAAGTAACCAAAAATATGTATCAGAAAATAGTTAGAGTCCACTCTATTTCAACAGAAGAGTTTGTTGCTATTAACCAGGGCGGCGGGCTGGACATCTCCAGATTGACCGCCCGTTTCCATAGAGCAGTCAAGGAAAGGAATGTTAGACTGCTTTATATTCGTTTGCCGTTACTTTCAGGAAAAAGCGAAAATCTACAAATTCAGTCCAATCTCGATTACATTAGAGGAGTTAAGGCTGCTATGACGGGAAGTAACTTTGAGATCGGCTTCTCTGAACCTTTTAAGCCCCTGCCGGCTTCACTCAACTTGCTGCGCCTGCCAATTTTCTTGGTCGTCTTAATACTTCCCCTGTGGTTAATTTCTATGCGTAGTTCTGTTTCCTTAAGTTTTTGCTATTTCTATCTATTTGCTTCCCTGGCACTAATACTTTTTTTCTGGCAACAGACTCTATTCGTTCAGATTGTAGCTTTAATTGCCGCTCTCTCTTTTCCTCTTTTAGCATTAATTTTTGGATTACTTGTTCCCGACTCATCAATATTTAAAACTTATAGGAAAGGGAATATCTTACCAGCCATCTGGCTTTTTCTTAATGTAACCATTACTACTATTTTTGGGGGAGTTCTAATTGCTTGTCTGGTGACTCGTTTAGACTTTATGTTGAAAGTTCACCAGTTTCGAGGGGTAAAGGTTTCTTTTATCCTTCCGTTGATAATGGGATTGTTCCTTCTTTCTGGATGGGGACAGCGATCCCTCAAAGAAAAAGGCTTAATCCGTTTTTATAGAGGTAAAGTATCGGAATTTCTTTCCAGAAAAGTCGAATTTAAACACTTATTGATAATTTCCATTTTAGTTTTTGGGGGAATTGTGCTTCTTTTGAGAAGTGGAAATTATCGCGGGCCATTTCTCTGGGAAATAGAAAACAGGGTAAGAGAAATTCTGGAAAAATTACTTATTGTTCGACCGAGAATAAAAGAGTTCTTTATTGGCCACCCCTTGATGATTCTGGGAATATATTTGTATTTGAGGGGCGGTAGGCGCCACCTCCAGGTTACGCAGTTTGAAAAAAAAGAAAATTTAGGTCTAAAAACAAGGAGCTGGCAGGCGTTCGTTATTCTTGGTCTAATCGGACAGGTCTCGGTAATAAATAGCTTTTGCCACGCCCATACGCCATTGGTTATCTCTTTAACCAGGACGATAAATGGGATTTGGCTAGGGATAATAATAGGAGTGTTATTGGTCAGCATTGTGCGAAGAAGCACAAAGGAAAGACTCAGGAATTAAAAGATAGTCTGTTCATCTCAAAAACTGTCTTTTTTCCTGACGGAGCAGGCGTGTTAGGATGAAATGGTTGGAAAATGGCAAACAGAATTCTGATAGCCGGCTATTATGGTTTCGATAATGGCGGGGATGAGTTAATTCTCTTCTCTTTGCTGAACCAACTCAAGAAGCTGAATGACAAATTAGAGATTACTGTCCTCTCCAGAAATCCATCCAGAACTGGCAAGAGTTACAAAGTAAACGCAATAAATCGCTGGAACCCTTTTGGTGTAGCCTTGGCAATTTTACACACAGAACTATTTGTTTTTGGTGGAGGAGGTCTTTTGCAGGACCTTACCAGTAGCTGGAGTATCTATTATTATCTGGGATTGATTCTCCTGGCTAAGCTATTTTTCAAGAAGGTTCTTCTTATCTCTCAGGGTGTAGGACCAATCAGGAGGAAAATTAGCAGGAAGGTAACGAAAATAGTCCTCGGGTTTGTGGATTTAATAACTGCCCGGGATGAATTGTCGAAATTTGAACTGGGAAGACTGAATGTGGGCCTTTCGGTTTTTATTGTCCCTGACCCGGTGTTCAATCTGGACAGATTCGCATTTACAAGCAGGGTGAAGATAAGTTCAACCTCACCCCTTTGCGAGGGTCGGGGTTCGCTGTCAAATCAGCGACCTGTTATTGGAGTCTGCCTCCAGGGAGGGGGGAAGGGTGAGAGATTTACAGAAACGATTCGAGAAATATGTGACGAACTGGTAACAAAGATTGAATCAAAGATTCTGTTTATACCTTTCCATAAAGGGGAAGACTGGAAGATAAGTAAAGATGTAATTGCAAAGAGCATAAATGATTATCAATTGTTTCTCTGGCAAGATGTTGAGGACCTATTTAAGATTTATGATAAGATAGATTTGGTACTGGGGATGCGACTCCATTCTATCATTTTAGCGTGCCTTTTGGGGAAACCTTTTGTAGCCATCTCCTTACCCGAAACTCATCCCCTGTACGATCCCAAGGTGGAAGGCTTTTTGGAGCTATTAGGGCATAAAGCAATAGATATGGCGATTCCGGTTGTTGAAATAGCTGAAAAAGTAAACCAAATTTTGGCAAATCGCCAGAGTTTCCTTGAACAACTCTTTCCCAGAGTAGCAAAATTGAAGGAGTGTTCCAGGAAAAATATGGAGATAGTGCAGAGCTTATTATGAAATATAGTAGAGGATTATTACTTACGGTGATAATCCTTTACAATTACTGTAGTTTTTAGTATACTATCAAAAATAGGTTGGCAAGTACCGAACGACCCCGATATATAATATCGGAGAAGCACGGGTCCGACAGGACTCCGAATCCCGATGGAGGCGTGGGACTCCTTCGCAGCTGATGTACATAAAGGAGGAAAAGAAATGTTCAAGAAAAGGAAAATATTGTGGAGTGTAGGATTGGGTTTGTTTTTGCTGTTTTCTCTGGCAGTAATTGACAGTAGAATCATTCAGGGTGTGGCGGAAAAAGGAAACGAGGTCTATGAGCAAATAAGATTATTGAGCGAAGTCTTCGTGTTGGTCAGGGATAACTATGTGGAGCCAGTAGATCCTCAGAAATTGATTTACGGTGCTTGCGAGGGTATGGTGGGCAAATTAGATCCCTTCTCTCAATTTATGGATCCTTCGGCCCATCAGATGATGAAATCTGAAACCGAGGGAAAATTTGGAGGACTAGGCATAAGGATTGCCATCCAGGAAGGAAGATTGACCGTGGTTACTCCTCTACCCAGGACTCCAGCCTATGAATTAGGTATTTTGCCCGGGGATAAGATAATGAAAATCGAAGGCAAGGACACTAAAGACATTACACTTTCTGAGGCGGTTAAGCTTTTGCGGGGAAAGCCAGGGACAGAGGTTACCATCTCCATTTTTCGCGAGGGTGAGAAAGATTTAATCGACTTTACCGTAACCAGAGCGATAGTAAAAATAGAAAGTGTCCCCGATGCTAAGATGCTCACTGATAAGATAGGCTATATTGAATTGATAGAGTTTTCCAAGGAGACACCTGATGAGTTTGATAAGGTCTGGAAAAAATTGAAGAAGCAAGGAATGGAGAGTTTAATTCTCGATTTGAGGTATAATCCGGGAGGACTGCTGGCTACTGCTGTGGAGATTTGTAAGAATTTCATCGGCGATAGAAAATTGATTGTTTACACTCAGGGCCGTAGTGAAGATCAGATAATTAAATTTTTTGCGGAAAAGAAAGCCAGACATGAGAAGATACCATTGGTAATTTTAGTGAATAGAGGTTCGGCTTCGGGCTCAGAGATTGTGGCAGGATGTGTTCAGGATTGGAAGAGGGGCATTGTGCTGGGAGAGAAGACGTTCGGTAAGGCTTCTGTGCAAAGTTTGATGCCTCTATCAGATGGCTCTGGTTTGAGACTGACTACTGCTAAGTATTATACCCCTAGTGGGCGCTCAATCCACGATGTGGGAATCACTCCCGATATCGTTGTGGAAGTTCCTCGGGAAATGATGGCAGAACTTATGAAGCAGAGAGAGAAAATATACGGTTTGTCCACGGAAGCTGAAAAAGAAAGAGAAAAAGAAAAGATAAAAGATCCACAAATTGAACGAGCAAAGGAAATCTTATTGGCTCAAGAGAGATTCTCTGAGATAGAAAAAGGAGTAGAAGAAATACGGGAGGGAGCAGAAGAAGGTGCCGAGAAAGAAAAAGAGAAGTAAAAAGGTGTCCGGCAGGAAGAAGAAAAAAGGTAAAAAAATAGCCATATTCGTGATTATAACGATTGCTCTGGCTGGCGCGCTCTACTACTATTTCAAGATTAGACCCGTTGACTATACGAATTTTTCTCAACGCATCGACGGAGTAGTTAATGAACAACTGGTAGAATTAGGAGTTACTTCTAAAGATATTGTAAAGATTTACAGGGAGGAAAAAAAGAAAGACAATGTTTCCTGGGTCTCGGTGACTAAGGAGGTTCAAGTTTCCCGGGGAATCAATATGGAAGACTACAAGAAATCGCTTACCGATTCCCTGAGGCAGATAGGAGCTGAGCTCTATGAGGCAGAACTAAGTGATAAAGGCGATTTGCTGAGCATGAAAATTGGAAAACGTTCATTAGTAATGCAAAACCTCCTGCTCCGTTACCCTTTGGCTAAGTATAAAGTTAGCATTGTCATCGATGATCTCGGACAAAGAAAAGATCTGGTAAAGAATTTCCTGCGCCTTGATATACCATTGAATTTTGCCATCCTTCCTCAACTTCCATATTCCACTCTCCTGGCCAAAGAGCTTAATAATTCAGGCTATGAAACGATTCTCCACCTGCCTATGGAGCCTGAGGACTATCCCCGCACCGACCCCGGGCAGGGAGCTCTATTGGTCTCCATGAGCTCTTCTCAAATAGAAAGGACTATCCTCAGAGACCTTAAGACTGTTCCTGGAGTTTCTGGCGTCAGTAACCATGAGGGTTCTCGCTTCACAGCTGATCGTGAAAAGATGAGAGAAGCTCTGAGTGTTTTGAAAAGAGAAGGGCTTTACTTCTTCGATTCCAATACTTCTTCGCGCTCAGTGGGCGAAGAGGTGGCCAGGGAATTGGGGATGTCAGCACTTACTAACCAGATTTTTCTGGATACAAAGGACGAATATAAGTCTATCTGCCGGCAACTGGAAAAGTTGCGCCGCAGAATTTTCAAGTCTGGCACAGGAATAGCTATTGGTCATGTGCAAAGGAAATTTACTTCTGATGCCTTAGCAGAGTATATTCCCAGGTTTAGAGAAGATGGGATTGAATTCGTGAGTTTATCGGAATTGTTGAAGAGGTAGTGACATTACCTTTTTTGAGGGAGAATTATGTTAGTTTTGGGTATTGAAACTTCTTGTGATGAGACGGCTGCCAGTGTGGTGGAAGATGGCCGAAAGATGTTATCCAATGTGGTCTGGTCACAGATTGACATACACAGAAAGTACGGCGGGGTTGTTCCTGAACTTGCTTCTCGCAAACATCTGGAAACAGTCAATTACGTTATAGAACAAGCGCTCTACCAGGCAAAATGCTCTTTTAAAGAAATAGACAGCATCGCCGTTACCACTGGACCCGGCCTGGTGGCATCACTATTGATTGGCCTGGCTACTGCTAAGGCCATAGCTTATACTTTTGAGTTGTCCCTGGTTGGGGTTAATCATATAGAGGGACATATCTTTTCTAATTTTCTACAGTACAATGAGGATAGGGTTTCTTCTGAGAAGCTCCTGCCTCCTTTCATTGCTCTGGTAGTGTCTGGTGGCCATTCCGATTTAATTTTTGTGGAGGATTACGGAAAATATGAATTGTTGGCACGCACCAGGGATGACGCTGTGGGAGAATCCTTTGATAAGGTTGCCAAGCTTCTCCAGCTGGGCTACCCTGGCGGGCCAATAATTGATGAAATTTCCCGAAAAGGAAACGCTGAAGCAATTAAATTTCCTCTGGCTCACATGAAGGACGAATCTTTAGATTTCAGTTTCAGTGGACTGAAGACTGCTGTGGTAAATTTTGTCAAGAATCATAAGTTACCACAGGAATCCCGGTCAATTGCCGATATTGCTGCTTCCTTCCAGCGGGCTGCCGTTGAGGCCCTTGCGGAAAAGACTTTTTGTGCAATGGAAGAGAAAGGGATTAAGAAGCTCGTTCTGGGAGGAGGGGTGGCTGCAAATTCTCACCTGCGTGATGTTTTCAAAAATCGGGCTGAAAAAAATGGCATAGCACTTTACTTTCCCTCGCCGGCATTGTGTACGGATAATGCGGCAATGATTGCTTGCGCGGGATATTATAAGATGGATTACGGCGTGGCCAGGCCGTTTAAGTCTGTTGAGGCTGAAGCCAATCTGGAACTCAAGTCATGGAATTGAAATGAGGGAAAAATTAATCTTCCCCATTCTGTTGTCATTACTGGGAATAGTAATATTCTCTTCGGCTTATCAGGTACATATATATGCAGAAGAAATTGAAACTCCACATGAAGAGTTAGAGGGACAAGAGATATCCCCTCACCAGGAAGAACCAATGGGAGGAGGAACTAGAGAGGCCTCTTTCGATATGTACGGCAACTTCGGAACCGTGATACTGACTGACCTTGATACAGGAGACCAGAAAATCTATAATAAATTATCTTTACAGCCCGAACTTACCATTGGAAAATTTGGCTTTGGTTTGAACCTAGAGTTCTATTTTGACGAAAATAGTCACCTTAGGGAAGAAGATTGGACCTGGAGTAAAACTATAGAGAAAATCTGGTATGCGCGCTACGGTCATAAATACGACCCGGTATACGTTTATCTGGGTGGATTCAGTGATGTGACTTTGGGACACGGATTGATAATAGCGCATTATACCAATATGCTTCGTTATCCGGACATAAAAAAGATTGGATTCGAGTTGGACCTCGATCGGGGCACTCATGGCTTTGAATCTTTCTTCAACAATATTGTCCGGGCAGAGATTTACGGAGGCCGGGTATATTATAGACCATTCTATAATTCTTATGTTCCCCTTCTGCCCAGGCTCGGTGTCGGCGCCACCTGTGTTAATGACCAGGACCCCGACGTCAGGAGGTCTACCGAGGACGACCAGATTACAATCTTTGGGGCAGATTTGGACTTTCCTCTATTGGAACACCCTGTTATCTCTATCCTATCCTATATAGATTTTGCCCAGATGAGCCTGGGGAAGAAGTATACAAAATATAATACTCCTTCCTCTCTTGATGGGGGAAAGGGTTGGGCTGTCGGTTTTATGGGAGGGATATTAGCAGGGATAAGTTATCGCTTAGAATTCAGGAGACTTGAACACAACTTCATTCCTTCCTATTTCGATTCATACTATGAAATTGACAGAACAGAGGACAAAGCATCAGGAATTTCCTCAACGAGAAAACCGATAAAGATGGGACCTTACATCGAACTTGCTTATAATATTCTAAATAGAATTACTCTTTCAGCCTCATTCGAAAATTACAATCACGACCCCACGGGTATCTATCCCCACCTCAGGGCCACTATGAGGGTCCATCCTTCACTATTGATGAATAAGTTCAGCCTTTTATTCTCGTATGATAAAAGGGATGCCGACACCTGGGAAGATTTGGTTAAGGTTAAAGGCCCCAATACTATCCTTACTGTGGAAGCGGGATACCATGTTGATCCTCATCTCGCATTGGTCATTATCTACAGGCAGACTTTCGATGCTAACGGCAAGCCGACTAAAAGAACGACCATGGAGGGTAGAATCCACTTCTAAAGTGGAGTCAGAGATTCCATAAATTAAAGGAGAGGAATTATGACCGGAAAAGATGTATTGAAGGTGGTGAAGGAAAAAGGAGTCAAGTTTGTTCGCCTCTGGTTTACGGACATTCTCGGGCAATTGAAGAGCGTAGCAATTACAGAAAGGGAACTACCCAGAGCTTTGGAAGGTGGCATGGGTTTTGACGGGTCTTCGGTTGAAGGCTTTGCCAGAATTTTTGAGAGCGACCTCGTGGCTCTGCCTGAGCCCTCAACGTTTCAGATTCTTCCCGTAGAACTTTCCCGGGAACAATCAGAAACTCAAGGAGGAAAAACCAGAAGTGTCGGCGAACAGGGAGCGGTGGGTAGGATGTTTTGTGATATATTGAATCCTGACGGTTCTCCATATGAGGGAGACCCTCGTTATATTCTGAAGAAGAACCTGGAGAAGGCAAAGAAGATGGGCTATACTTATCAAGTCGGCCCGGAAATCGAATATTTCTATTTCAAGAGTGAGAAAGGCACAGAAGTCCTCGATGCAGGGGGCTATTTCGACCTTTTGCCTCTGGATATGGCTCACGATTTACGGAGAGAAACCGTGCTTTATCTGGAGAAGATGGGGATTCCCGTAGAATATAGTCATCATGAAGTGGCACCTTCCCAGCATGAGATAGATTTACGCTTCGCCGATGCCCTTACCATGGCGGACAGTGTTCAGACGTATAAGGTTATTGTTAAGGAGGTGGCTTTGAGGAGGGGTGTATATGCCACATTTATGCCCAAGCCTCTCTTCGGCCAGAATGGTTCCGGGATGCATACGCATCAATCCTTATTCAAAGGTAGCAAAAATGCTTTATTTGATGACCGGGATAAATATAACCTTTCCAAGGAAGGCAAGGCGTTTATTGCTGGTCTCCTTGTTCACTCTCAGGAGATTACTTCAATTTGCAACCAGTGGGTAAACTCATATAAGAGGTTGGTTCCGGGATATGAGGCTCCCGTCTATATCTGTTGGGGGCAGAGGAACCGTTCAGCGCTGGTACGCGTTCCTATGTATAAGCCGGGAGAGGAGATTTCCACGCGCGCAGAGATGAGGAGTCCCGACCCTGCCTGTAATCCCTATTTAGGTTTTGCAGTGATGCTAGCTGCTGGTCTGGAGGGGATAGAGAAGGGATACAAGCTACCGGAACCAATAGAGAAAGATATCTTTATCTTGAGTGACGAAGAAAAAGAAACTCAGGGGATAAAAGTGCTCCCAGGAAGTCTCATCGAAGCAATCCAGATTACCGAAAAGAGCCAGTTGGTTAAGAGGACTCTGGGCGAGCATATTTTTAACAAGTTCATCGATAACAAGAAGATTGAGTGGGACCGTTATCGCACTCAGGTTACTGATTACGAAC
>WVXT01000008.1:17124-24480 GCA_011773355.1 bacterium | reverse complement strand
ATTGGCCTTTAACACTGGGGGGTCTGGCGCGCTGTACTTCTCTTATTACGGTATTGATGTTATCCGCTATTTTCCCTTCATCAAAGGAAGCTTTACCCACACTCAAATGGATAATTCCGTAACCGTCGATGCGAAATTCAACTTGACCAGCTTTAATCTTTTTTATCGCATCAGCAATCTCAAATGTGACAGTACCTGTTTTGGGACTGGGCATCAATCCTTTCGGTCCCAGTATCTTTCCCAGTCTGCTCAAGTCACGCATACAATCGGGAGTAGTTATTAAGGCATCAAATTTGATACCTTGGCTATCTTTTCAATTAAATCTTCTCCTCCCACTATATCTGCTCCTGCTTTTTCAGCTTCTTTCGCTTTCTCTCCCTTGGCTACTACGGCCACCACTTTGCTCTTTCCCGTACCGTGCGGCAATAAGACGGTTCCCCTTACTATCTGGTCCTGGCGTTTGGGATCAATTCCCAGCCGCAGACACATTTCGATAGTCTCATCAAACTTGGCGTTGGCAGACTTCTTGACCAACTTTGCTGCCTCTTCCACACTGTAGACTTTATCTTTATCAATTAATTTGGATAATTCGTGGTACCGCTTACCTCTTCTCATAATCGCCCTTGTCCCGATGAATCGGGGCCTATAAATTTCTATTCAATTTCTATACCCATGCTCCTGGCAGTTCCCTCTACCATTTTAACCGCACCTTCTATATTGTTTGCATTCAAATCGGCCATTTTCTTCTCTGCAATTTCACGTACTTGCTTTTTGCTCACCTTGGCTACTTTTGTCTTATTAGGTTCTCCCGACGCTTTGGCTATGCCCGCAGCTCTCTTCAACAATGCAGCTACGGGAGGGACCTTGGTCACAAAAGTAAAACTTCTGTCCATAAATACGGTAATTACAACCGGAATAAGCATTCCCGCTTCCTGACTGGCCGTTCTCTCATTGAACGCCTTGCAGAACTCCATAATATTTACTCCATGTTGTCCCAAGGCGGGCCCCACCGGGGGAGCAGGATTGGCTCCTCCTGCGGGTATCTGCAGTTTTATTATGCCTTTTACCTTTTTGGCCATAATATCTTCCTTCTTATATCTTTTCCACCTGTAAAAAATCGAGCTCCACGGGAGTAGCTCGTCCAAAAATTGTTACCATTACTTTCAGTTTGCCTTTTTCCTCATTAACCTCTTCCACCACGCCCACAAAATTTTCAAACGGTCCCTCTATAACTCTAACACTGTCTTCCTTTTCAAACATAACTGCTGGTTTTGGCTTAGCCTGTGCTTCTCGTTGAGTGAGTGCTACGATATTTTCCAATTCCTCCGGTTGCAGAGGCACGGGTCTTATCCCACCCAGGAAACCAGTTACTCCAGGAATATTGCGTACGCCCCAGTAGGTTTCATTATCGATTATCATCTCAATCAATACGTAACCCGGGAAAAATTTCCGTTTGCTAATCCTTTTCTTATTCTTGCGAATCTCGACGATTTCTTCAGTAGGAATCAATATATTTGAGATCTTATCTCTCATTTCCCCGGAACTTATCAGCTTCTCCAGGTATGCTCTAACTTTATCCTCATGCCCTGTATACGTATGGACAATATACCATTTCTTATCTATCAACTTTTCCCTCTCAGTGCGGTTGACTACTTTATTAATATTCCCAGAATTATGGACAATCCAAAATCTACCAGACCTACAAAAATAGCCACAGCAATAACCAAAAGGATCACCACCATTGCCGACCCGATTGTCTGTTTCTTGTTTGACCAGGAAACCTTTCGCAACTCTTCTATAACTTCTCTCAAAAATTGAATCGCCTTGTTAAACACAATTTTCACCTATTCTCTTTGTAGATTTTACTTTATAACAAAAATCTAAGAAACCTGTCAACCAAAAAAATGCATCCCGATTGAAAATTGGGATGCCTACAATCAACACAATCTCAAAATTGTGCGCAATCCTTAGCTTCAGTCTCTCCCCTCATCAATTAACCTGTAGCCTACCCCTTCTACCGTTTCAATCTTCTCCCCCAGGGAGGCTAACTTTTCTCGCAGTCGCCCAATATGGACATCAACAGTACGAGTAGTGCCAAAGTATTCGTATCCCCACACCGTTTCTAACAAGAAATTTCTGTTAAGCACATGCCCTTTCTTTTTTACCAAAACATGAAGTAGATTAAATTCCATAGGTGTCAACTCAATCTGTTTATCTTTTATGAATACAGTATGTTTATCCAAATTCAAATGCATATCTCCATACCTCAAAGTTTCCTCTGCCTTTTCCTCTCCACTGGCTCGACGGAGCACTGTTTTCACTCGCGCCACTAGTTCTTCTTGATTAAAAGGTTTAACGATATAGTCATCAGCACCCATCTCCAATCCGGCAACAGTGGAGGATTTTGTAGATTTAACCGTGAGCATTATGATGGGAATATTACTTACACTCTTGTCCTTCTTCAAAGTTTGACAAATCTGAAAACCATCCATATCGGGTAATCTCAAATCCAGGATAACCAAATTTGGCTTTGAGCGATTAACTTTCTTAATTCCCTCTTCCCCGCAACTGGCAGTAGTGACAGAAAATCCCTCATCTGTCAACACCTCGCTAACCAGTTTCAAAATCGACGTGTCATCATCTATCACCAAAATTCTTTTCTTTAACATTGCTACCTTCCCCAATATAAGGATTTGCTTTTTTTAATCCTCTCTCTTATCTACAACGTAACTACTCCCTTTCTTACTCTTGGCATATTTTTTCAATTCAGCACCCACATCGCTAATTTCAGCGGGGTTGGTGAATTTTCTTGCTCTATTTGTAACTACTCCGATAGAAATAGTCATCAACGGAAACTTCGTAGTCTTATTCTGTCGATCCTTGGTTATAATATACTTTCTCTTTCTGTCTTCTTCATCATAGAGAGAAGGAAGCTCCTGGTCAAAGTGTTTGATAATACCTTTACAAATTGCATCAACCTTATCCGGACTGGTAATTACGATGAAATCATCTCCTCCAATATGACCGATGAAGTCGTCCGGATTACCTTTCTCTTTAACTACCTTGAGAATAATTTGAGCTGTTGTGCGAAGAACTTTGTCGCCTCTGAGATAGCTATACTTATCGTTAAACGCTTTAAAATTGCTCAAGTCTAAATACAAAACAGCAAATAGACGTTCCTGGCTCAGGCACTTCTCTAACGCCTCTGTGAGGGGAATGTTGCCAGGCAATTTGGTTAGCGGATTAGCCGAAAGGTCGCTGGCAGTGCGAGTCAAATGTGTTTTCACACGGGCAACCAGTTCTTCATTTTGAAAAGGCTTGGTAATATAGTCATCAGGAGCATAGCTCAATCCAACGACTTTATCTGACGTAGAGCCCTTGGCAGTTAACATGATTATAGGTATGTGAGCCAAAGAAACATCTTCTCTGATCTTCTGGCAAACCTGATAGCCACTCATACCGGGAAGCCCTAGGTCTAAGACCAAAAGATCCGGGGGGGTACGATGAATCTCTTCCAGCCCCTCTTCTCCGCTATTCCCAACTGTGACCTCAAAACCTTCGCCCTCAAGAGTAGTTTTGACCAGATTAGCAATATCCTCTTCATCTTCTATTACCAGAATCTTTTCTTTGCTCATATTTCTTTTCCTATATTATAAATTATGCCTTGGGTAAAGTAAAGATAAAATTGCTTCCTTTATTGAGTTGGCTCTCTACCCAAATCCGTCCACCGTGCGCCTCGACGATCCCCCTAACGATGGCTAGACCCAACCCCGTCCCCTTGACTCTCTTTACTTTACTTTCAGATGGCTTAACCTGTTGGAATTTATCGAAAACCTTTCGCAAGTCTTCCTTGGCGATACCCACTCCCGTGTCTTTAACAGCAATCTCCACAAAGTTCTCCGATGCTGAATTTTTCGCTTCTATGGTTATTTTTCCTCCTTCAGGAGTGAATTTGAAAGCATTGCTGAGAAGATTCGTAAAAACCTGTATAAGCTTATCCGGGTCAGCGGAAACCAGAGAGATACTTGTGGGAACGACTGCCTCCAGTTGAATCTTGCTCTCTTCTGCCTGCGGCTGGAAAAATGTAACCATTTCCTCTATCAGCGGCGGAAGTTCTAAAGCTTCCTTCCCCAGATCAAAACGCCTGGCTTCGATTTTTGCTAAATCGAGGATGTCGTTTATGAACATTCCCAGTCGAGAAGTGTTGTTCTTGACAATTGTCAGATATTCTACAAGTTTCTTATTAAGCGTGCCGGCCTTCCCCCTAAGGATAAAATCAACATAGCCTTTAATAGAAGTTAGAGGTGACCTGAGCTCATGGGACACGCTGGAAACGAAATCGTCCTTCATCTGGTCAAGCTCTTTAAGTTTTTTTGCCATCCTGTTGAATTCACCTGCTAAATCGCCAAGTTCATCTCTGCTTTTGACTGAAATCTTCTGTTCCAGGTTCCCCTTTCCGATAGACTTTGCACCCTCGGTAAGTTTTTTGATTGGGCGGCTCATTAGCTGAGCCAGAATAAACGCGCCAAAAATTCCGAAAGAAACGGCAACACCTGTTACCACCAGGATACGGCGACGGGTCAGGGCCAATGTATCTTCCACAATTCCATTCAAAACTACTTTGGAAAATCCAATTCGGGCAGTACCCAACCTATCCTGTCCTAATAAGACAGGAAATGAGACATCAACGAGTTCACCGCCTTCCTTCCCCTGATAAGATTGAATCAACAAGTCTTCTGAATTTTGAGCTTTTACTCCTATGGAATCCCTATAAACATAACCAAGAAGATTAGTGTCGGTATGTACTACCACTTTCCCTTCATCGTCTACGAACATTGCATAAATTACGCCTTTGGTCCTCTTCACTACCTTAATGTAATTCATAAGAAGCAGGTCGTCTTCGCTAATTATCGCCTCCTTGCAGATCTCTGCCAGACCCTTTATGGCATTTGCCTGGCTTTCTCTCATTGTCTGCAAAAGATGTTTCTTCTCAAAAATGAACAGGATCACGCTCATCCCCAGTAAAGCCACCACCAATATGAGAATAGCAAAGAAACTGAACTTTGTTCTCAGACGCATTCTGCCTCCCCGAGGGTCAATCGTTTTTCTTACGCCTTAACTCGTCCAGATGGTCTTTCACCAGGTGTTTTGGACCAAAATGTTTATACTCCCTGAGCACTGCCCGTATTCGTGCCAATAGTTCATCAATCTCAAAAGGCTTTAGCACATAATCATCTGCCCCGCCCTCTAATCCGTCAACTTTATCAGAAGTCTTTTTGAACCTGCCGGTTAACATTATTATAGGTATGTCTTTGCACCGTTTATCTGCTTTCAGTCTCCGACAAACCTCAAACCCGTCTATGTCCGGAAGCTGCATGTCTAGAATAATCAGGTCAGGATGGGACGTTTGAGCCTCTCTTATGCCACCTTTACCATCCTCAGCAGAAACGAAATCGAACCCTTCATCAAGGAGAGTCTCTTTTACCAACCTAACAATATCCGGGTCATCATCGACAAAAAGAATCTTCTCGTTCATACAGTAACCTTTGTCATTGCCAGTGATTAAAGGAGCGTGGCAAGAACACCCCAGCGCACAAATTTCCCGATTGAAAATCGAGATGTACCATTTTGAAATTCCAATTCTCCAAAATATATTTTATCACAGACTTATTACATTAATGTTACAAAAATGTTAAATCTATGTTAACTTTTTACTCCCCTTCTACGAACATGTATCCTTTTCCTTCTACGGTTTTTATCTTTTTGGCAGCCTCTTCACCCAATTTTTCCCTGAGTCTCCTTATATGCACATCCACTGTTCGCGTAGCACCAAAATACTCATACCCCCATATACTTACCAATAAATACGAACGATTCAAAACACGACCCGCCTTCTTCATCAACAAGTAAAGTAAATCGAATTCTTTTGGTCTCAGGTCTACCGGTTTTCCTTTGACCCGCACTGTAGCCCTGGTGACGTCAAGAGAAATCCCTTCCTTTTCTATTACTTCCTCGAAGTCTTCAGAAAGCTCGTAGCGCCTTATTAAAGCTTTTATGCGGGCAACCAGCTCTTTAGCCTCGAATGGTTTGGTTAAATAATCGTCGGCTCCTGCCTCAAACCCGGTAACTTTGTCTTTGGTTTCCATAGCCTTGCCACTTAGCATTATGATCGGAATGGAATGAGTCGTCTTATCCTGTTTCAAAACCCGACACACGTCAAAACCGTCCAGGCCGGGAAGCACCACATCTAAGACTACGGTGTCTGGCTTTTCCTCTCGTACTTTCTTTATTGCTTCATCACCATTTGTAGCGGAGATAACTCGGAAATTCTGTGCGCTCAAGATTTCTTTCAGCAGTTCAACTGCTCCCGGGTCATCGTCAACGATTAAGATTTTCTTTTTCATCTGTGTTTATCTTTTGCCTATCTGTTGGTGTTATTCTTATTTTCTAAAGCGACCCTTCAATATCTTATGGATTCGCTCGCTCAATTCAAAACCCTCTAATGACTTGATTACGTAGTCCACTGCTCCCAGGTCGAACGCTTTCTCGCGATCCTGCCTGAGAGTGCTCGTAGTGAGCATTACCACCGGAATGTGTGAAGTGGCTTCATCAATTTTCAACCTCTCCAATACCTGGAAACCACTGATGCCTGGCATTTTAATATCTAAAAGAATTAGATCTGGAATTTCAGCGGTGGCTTTTCTCAATCCCTCCTCACCATCACCAGCACAACTCACCTGGAAATCCTCCAATTCCAGAGTCTCTTTCACCAACTTAACCAAGTCCTGTTCATCATCGATAATTAGAATTTTTTTTCTTTCCACAATTTTACCTCGAAAAACAATTATAATTTGAGAAAATATTTCTGAACTGCAAACTAGATAGTTTGGGTGGCCGCCGCACTTGCACGGGACGAACTGCATGGCATCCTACTCTTAGACTCTGTGAAAAAAATTAGTTTTAATTTTAACACTTTTTGGGTATCTTGTCAACACTCCGCTGAACCCAGCCTCTGTGTAGGAACCGGCTGAATGGGAGTTACTACGAAGCGAAATATATAAAATAATCGCCCCGCAGGAAATACGGAGCGATTATTTGTGAACTCAGCCACTCGAGGCTGGGGATCACCTCGAGTGACCTTAAGTGAGTGCTCCCTTACCTAGTCTGAATAATAAAACAGGTGGTCAACCCACGACTGTCTCTCCTTTTCACACTTATCCTTAAGTCCTCCGGCAAGAGAATCAGGCTTCCAGAAATATGGTTGGAAAGCAAGGCTTTGGCTTTTTCCCAGACCGAAAAGTCTGGCTCATCAGTACATATCTCTATGCGAAAAGGATACCGCGAATATTGCCGTAA
>WVXT01000008.1:11399-17103 GCA_011773355.1 bacterium | reverse complement strand
CCACCAGTAGTATGGGGTTTACCATCCTGGTCTATACCCACGAAATTATAGGAATAGAGAGTTCCTACTCTTATCACTTTCCCTCTTTCGTCCCGACCATCCCATTCAATAGTCCGTGGAGGACTCCCTTTACCCCGCAGAGTCCTTATGATACTTCCTTTCTCATCGGAAATTGTCAGCTTCCATCTCTTAATTTTAAGATTGGAACGCTGGGGATGGAAAGTTACCAGCGGAGGTTCCGGAAGGGGAGGCAGCGAGGGTCTAATTACCTGTTTGCTGTTTAAACAGGTAAATTGTTGCAAATCCTCCTGCCTTAGAATCTCCAACCCTCCCTCCATAAGAACTTCCGTCTCCTCTATAGATGGACTAACAATCTCTCCTAAATTAATTTCAATCTGGTAAGGAGCCTTCTCCACCTTAACAGTATCCTTGGCTTCGCCCTTTATCACCACTTCCGGAAGTCCTTCATTGGCTTGTTCTCCTTTTGGCGAAGTTTCAGTATCTAACACTTCTTGAGTGGAAGCTGCTATGTTGCCTAAAAATATTAGCGCCAAAGTGATTAAAATGAAAAATATTTTCTTAATCATCATACCCCTCCTTCAAATGAAAAATAGAAAGTCAATACTCCCCACTCTTCTTTGCCGTAGAGATCTCCTTTTAAAGAAGCAAACCTCCAGTTCCTCAATGCCTCCATTACTAACTTATCTAAAACTGGATAGCCAGAAGTCCTCACTACATAAATATTATCTTTAACCTTTCCGTTAGAAAGGACTACGAAATGTACACTCACCCCTGCTTCAATTCCTTTCTTTTCTGCCCATTCAGGATAAGAGGGGATTTCTCTATAGAGAACCGTTCTCCGGGAGAGCGGACCTCTAATCTCAAAAATAACCCTTCCTCTGGGCTCCCTTTTTGCAACTTTCTTATCCGCCGCCGAGCGAGAACCAGAACTACCAGACCCACTCTCCTTTGCAGGAGCACGCGAGAAGACTACTCCTTTCGCGAAAGCCCCTCCCCTTCCTTTCTCTTCGGATTTGACTTCTTTGAGAGAACCACCCTGCCCTGCAAAATCTACCCCGGAACCCAATAAACTTTCATACTCTTTCGTCTTTCTTGCTTCTTCCTTCTTAGCTATAGCTAACAAGTTTACCAGCACTTCTGACCCGGAAAGTTTTCCCTCATCTTCCTGTTTAACAACACGGAATACTCCCTCACCAAAGCCTTCCTTTTCCTCGATATCTTTTAAACTGGGAGCTTGAGTGAGTATCCCCTTTGATGTCTGCTTGCCCAAATCTATACCCACAATATCTTCCTCGCCTTTTATTCTCTCCCTGGCAGATACCTGGAAGGGAAGGTCTCTTTTAGCAACTTTATACCCTTTATCTTTGAGGTTTTGCAATTTGAAATCTTTAAGTTTTGCTTCCTTGGAAACAACGAGAGTACTCTCTTCTTTATAAAGCAATTTTTCTTCAGCCTTACCTTTAGGCTTATTTTTCAGAGATAAATCAACTTTCTTGGAAAGAGTTCCTTCCTTATCGACTAAAGTCGTTTCCTGAGAAAGCCCTTTGATTTTATCCGCCTCCAGTTTAGAAGGAGCTTTACCAGCCAGCACTTCCTCTTTCTTGGCAGGCACTACTTTTTTACTAAAGAAGTGTTTCAATTTTTCTGTAAAAGTCTGGGGCGGCTTGCCGGGAACTCTAACTCGCCTTGCCCTTACTATATCTTCATGTGTAATATACTCAATTTCCACTACAGGAATAAGATTTTTCGCTTCCCCTGTTCTATATAAATTGAAGTTTACCAGGAAAAGCAAAAGGTGCAAACCTATTGCTATTGTCCAGCAAACAATGTCGTATTTCATCTTAATGGGAACAAGCATGATTTATCTCCCTATTTAAAAACTTTCCTGAACTCTCTTCTCTGTTCTGTGGCTACTGCTATCCTTTTGGCACCTACTTTTTTCACCACTATGTCGAAAATTTTCTCTACCTCTCCATAGGGAACATCTTTATCTGCGCGAATTATCACCAGGGCTTTATCGTCCTCTTTCAGCCTGTATTTAAGTTTAGGAACCAGGTCCTTCCAGGAAATCACCTGCGTGTCTATGGCTACCCTGCCATCCTTGGCATAACTTATGGTTACGTTCCGCTCCTTGGCCTCGATAGTTACTGCCCTGGGTAGATTAACAGGAATACTGGGTATACTAAGAATGGGAGCCGTTATTATGAGTATAATTACCAGAACCAGCGCCACATTAATGATCGGCGCCATATTTATCCCCACTATGGAATTCTCTTCAATCTGTTTGGTCCTTCTCATTGTAATCTCCTTATCCGGGTCTCTTCTTGCCTGTCTCTCTTTCGGCTCTTTTCACCAGGGATAATTTTACTGCTCCGCTCTGCCGGGAGAGATCCAGAATATGGACAACCTTTCCGTGCGGAACTTCCCTGTTAGCAGTAATCATCACCGCTTTGTCACTCTTCTTCTCCAGTTCTTTAATCAGCCTTAGCGAGAACTCCTCTTCCGAGCCCATCTTCTCCGTATTTAAATATATCGCCTCATTGGTAATGCGCACAAACAGAGGTTTCTCTTTCGCTTTTTCTGCCTGAGTGCTTTTCACTGCCTTGGACGAATGGACTTTGATCATTGATTGCATAATCATTGGCGATATCACCATTAAGATAATGATCAGCGTCAGAGAAACATCGCCCAGAGGAGTAACATTTATCTCTGCCAGTTCCTTCTGAGCTCCCTTTTCAATCGAATCTTTCCTCATCTCTATCCTCCTCTCAGCGCTCCGCTGAATCGGAGCTACTCATTTACCCTCGCCCATCTCTGTTGGGCCGAGTTCATCTCCGTCTTCTCTCTACGGTCCGCTCACCATATAAGAGAATAACCAACTCTGAAGTGAAGGTATCGATTCTTACCATCAAGTTGCGAAGCCTGTTGGTGAAATAGTTGTAAATAATAGCTGCAGGCACAGCTACAGCAATACCGGTAACAGTGGTCACCAGAGCTTCGGAGATTCCAGCAGCTACTATTGTTGGTCCCCCTGAGCCGGACAAAGCGAGATCGTGGAAAGACCTCATTATTCCCAGCACTGTTCCCATAAGTCCCAAAAGTGGCGAGATGAAACTTAACGTGCCAAATACTCCTAAGCGCGCCCTCAATAAGTTCTGGCTCCTCTGTTTGTAGCTCTCCATAGTGTCCTCAGCATCGATTCTGGATAGATGCGATGCATTCAATCCCGCTTTCACGATTTCAGGAACCAGACCTCTGTGCTTATCACAGCAATCGACTGCCTCTTGAATTTTTCCATCCTTGATTAATCTCTTCACTTCCACTAAGAAGCGGCTGTTTATTCTCCCTGCCCGCCAGTAGTACCAGAACCTTTCCAGCGCATAGGCAACCACTAAAAGAGAAGCAAACAAAAGAATGGGCATAACAGCGCTGACTTTCATTAACTCCATAAAGGTGAAACTGTTTAAACTGTTCATCACTCCCTCCTTTCTGCTTTTCCGCAGTAGCCCCGATGAATCGGGGTCTACAATCATTTTTGCTTCAATATTTTCATTCTCTCTTTAGCCAGGGCAACCCAGTCGGGATTCTTGCTGTTCTGGACAACGTCTCCATAGATGACCAGACCCTTCTTGATCTGGCCTTCGGCTTCGTAAATCTCCGCTAAGCGCATCAGCCCTGCCAGTCTATACTCATCGCTCTTGGGCACAAAATTAACTAAAGCCTCATAGACCTGTTTCTCTTTCTCCGGCATTTTCAGCTTATCGTAGCACCGGGCAGCATAAAATTCTGCCTCACCTTTCTCTCTTTTCCCTCCCGGCACTTTCTCATAGGCTCCTACTGCCTTCTTATAGTCGTCCATCACCTCATATAATGAGCCAATCTGCAGAAAGGCAAAACCAACTTTCTCATCCTCAGGATAAACGGTCACAAATCTCTCATAGGCCTCAATAGACTCTTTAAGTTTCTGCAATTTCTTGTAACATAGCGCAATATTCAGAGCAGCATCTTTAACTAAAGGATCTTCAGGATAGGAAAGAGAAAATTCTTTAAAAGAAGTTACACTTTCCTTAAGTTCCCCCAGATTGAAATAGCAGATTGCCTTGCGGAACATAGCCTGTGAAATCAACCTGTCTTCAGGAAAATTGAGCACGAAACTCTCATAGGCACTTACCGCCTCAAAATATTTCTCCTGAAGATAATAACATTCCGCCTGATAATAGAACGCTTGCGATGCCGAGGTGCTTTCCGGAAAGTCCAGAACTACCTTCTGAAAATATCTCTGCGCCAAGGGATAATTCTTGCGATTAAATGCCTCGGCCCCCAATTTCCAGTAAGTGTCTGCAGCAAACCTCGATTTAGGAAACTGTTCAATCAGTTTCTCCAACTCTTCTATAGACTTGCCCTGCCGGTAGTAACTCATCTGTAACTGCTCCAGAACTGCCCCCACCCTCTCATCTTGCGGATAATTCCTGATGAATTCCTCGTACTGCGTTATCGCATCCTGAATCTTCCCCTGGTTGTAATAACATTGCCCTATCTGCAAAACAGCATCTTTTACCATTTCCGAACCAGGATACTGCTTCATCAGCCACTGGTAAGTCTTTACAGCCTGACCGTATTTCCCTAAACCAAAATATGTCTTCCCCGCCTGCAGTAGCGCCCGCGATGCCTGCTCATCCTCTTTGTGCTCCCTGGCTACCTTCTCCCACTTCTTTATCGCCTCAGAAAAGTATTCCAGACGATAAAGCGCTATCCCTTCTTGATAGAGCGCCTTACTTACCCGGGGATTATCAGGAGAGCGCTTTACAAACTCTTCATAGTAAGAGATCGCCTTCTCATACTCCTTCTTGTTAAACTGGATGTTCCCCATCTCCAGAAGAGTTAAATCGCTCACCTCTCCACCCTCTTCTTCTGCCATCACCAATGCCTTCTCCTGTACCTCTCCTGCCCTCTCATACTCCCCCCTCTGGGCATAGCAGGATGAGATTGCCTGATACGCTTTGGTTAAAAGTCGACTGCCTGGAAAATTCTTGCTCACCAATTCATATATCCTCGCTGCCTCACTATATTTGCCTAAAGCATAGTACCCCTCTCCAATCATATAGTAAGTCTCTGCCCGCCAAACAGTGGAACTCGATGGTGAATTCTTCAAAATTTGATGAACGTTGGTCACCAGTTGAGGATATTCCTCTAATTCATAGTAGGCCGTAGCCATTAGATACAGCGCCTTTTCAAAAAATTCTGTCCCCGCATATTTATCCACTATCTCTTGATAACATCTTATGGCCTGGGGATGCCTTCCTGTCTCCTGATATGCTATGCCTTCAATAAGTAACACTTTTGCCGCCAGCTCTCCCCATTGATAAGCGTTGAGAAACTCCCTCGCCTTTACTATCGCTTCCTCATACTGATTCTGCTCAGCGTGGCACCAGATTATCTTGAATAGAGAATACATCGATAGCTCCTCCACGTTCAAGGCTAAAGAATAATTGGCCAGCGCTTTTGCAAAGTCGTTCTGCCTGAGCGAAATCTCCCCGATTAGATAATTGGAGTAAAGAGCTAAAGGGTTATCAGGAAATTCCCTGAGTAACTTTTGTAACTTTATCTCCGCCTCACTATATTTCCCCTGCTGAAAATCTGAGCAGGCAAGAAGATATGACGTCTCTTCCCTTAAATCGCTTTC
>WVXT01000008.1:0-11292 GCA_011773355.1 bacterium | reverse complement strand
GCCGGAGGTTGACTATTATACCCGGGGTAGAAGAGAAGTAATTCCAGTAAACAATCTTTTGCTTTATCTGTCTCTTCTATTGCCAGGTAAGAAAGCGCTATCCCGTATAGCGCCTCCGCTCTTAAATTCCTGTTCTTCCCTTTTCTCACCTTCTGGAAATGGTCAATTGCATCCAGGTATTCCCCTGAGTTAAACTCGCATTCTCCCAGTCGATAAATGGAATTAATAAATAGGTCATAGTCTCCACCAGACCTCCGGGCAGCCTTGCCAAATGCCTTTGCTGCCTCCTTGTATCTCCCTTTATCGAAAAGACACTGCCCAATCATAAACTGGGCGCTCCCTGCCCGGAAATCATTAGAAAATTCCTTCAGGAATTGTATGAACCCGTTCATTGCCTCTTCGATATTGCCTCTTCTATAAGCATAACTGGCAAACTTGTATTCAGTGGCAGCATCCATCTCCCTCCTCTTCGCTCCTGCTATCGATAGAGGAATGAGAAGCAGTATCGTAATGATTACTGAAACTTTTCTCATCTTTGTTAACATTTTACTTCTCCCTGTTTCACTCCCCACCCTCAGTGAGCTCTTCTCCGCTTACTTCCATCTCTACCGGGGTCGCTTCTTGAGGGAATGACTGTAGCTTTATCTCCCCCTTATCAACCCACTGTTTATCGTTCTTATATACCACGCTAAATTCGTAGACATAGTCTCCCCTCTTTACCGGCCTGCCCATCTCGTCACAAACGTCCCACCTGATAATTTCCGGTGGACGGGTCTCTCCGGAGAAACTCTTCACCACTTCTTCGTCTTGATCTTTTATTTCCAGGGTCCATTTCTTTACAATAATTGAAGGGATATCAGCAGAAAATTCTAGTTCATTGGTTAAAGCGTCAAGCCCATAGGTGTTTTCCGTCTTCAAAATGGGATTTGCACTTGCCTTGTAGATATTTCCCCAGCCAAAGGTAAGAGCAAATTTGTGGAGATTTCCCAGGTCATGAGAACTGAAGGCATAATCCACAGTGAAAAATTTTATCTTCAATCCCAGTCCACAGGTAAATGATTGCAAGTGGTTACATCCTAACCTCAAATCTACCCTTTTCAAAGAAGCCGAAGTGGGCTTATCCCAGGGAGAAAACTCTACTCCCGCACAGAAGTATGCCTTCTCACGAAAGAGTTTATTGATATCTGCAGTCAGGGTAAGGCGGTTAGAGAATGTCTTCAATGCCATACCGGCCTTCAAATTTATATCATAAACATCGGGGTCGTATCTTAGAGTCACCTTTGGCTGCAACACATTTTGCAGGGATAAGCCGATGTTCAGTACATCCAAAGGCTGATAAAGTATTCCCAAATCTATTCCCTGGCCATTCCCTGAATATCTCATCACTCGCTGATGAATCAGTTTCAAACTTGCTCCCAGAGCGATTCGTTCATGAAGCTTATTTGCGTAAGAGATAATTACCGCATTCTTAAGTATCAATTTATTCCTGCCGATCACGTCTCCCGTGTCGTCGACTTCATCATATCCTCCGGAATGGACGAGAACATCAGAAATAGCCAAGGTCCCTAACCGTACTAAGGGGTGAACGTAAGAGAGGAAGTTGTAATTAGTCTTTTCAAAGAATGGAGCATACATAGAAAGGAACTGGTGCTCATCGACCTGCGTTATTGCTGCCGGATTCCAATAAGCTCCACTGGCCTCGTCTGCCAGGGCTACATAAGCTCCTCCCATGGCTAAAGACCTCGCTCCTGCTCCATACTGTAAATAGTCATTTGCCATTCCGTAGTAATTATCTGCTCTGATAAGTTGCCAGTTCATACCAATAATCAAAACCGAAACAACAAATAGTCTAAGAACCTTCTTTTCCATTTTCTTATCTCCCTCTACTTTTCCAAATGCTCCGATGAATCGGAGTTACACTTTATTTGGCAACAGCTATCTTCCTTAACATATGTTTCTTCTCTCTTTCAATCCAGACGCGGCAGATATAGCCTCCATTTCCCACCACTTCTCCACAGAGATTTCTGCCATCCCAGGGAACGCTATTGGTTGTGGCACCACCATTTTCTCCTGCCCTGTAACTTTCCCGCCACACCTCCTGGCCGAAAAGGTCGTAAATTGTGATGGTTACATTGGAAGGCTGACTTAAATTATATTCTATTAAAGTGTTCTGTTTGCCTGCGCGGAAGGGATTGGGCCGATTAAGGACTCCATCCGCGCCAGCGCTAAAGAAAGAGACATAAATTGTCTTGCTGCGATTTATCTCTTCCTTATGCCCGTAGCGATCCTCTCCGTAATACTCAATAGTATGAACCCCGGGAGAGAGGGCAAATGGTTCAACATACTTATCATACTTTTTCCAATCTCCTCCATTATTTCTACAATAGATGTACTCCGCCTCAATATCAGATGTACACATAATACTTATAAGCGTACTACTTCTTAAGTATAATGCATCGTTCATTTCATTATACACTCCGTCGAATTCCAATACTGTTTTTGGCGCACCGATAACGTCAATGTCAGCAGTGCGTCCCAGTGCAGATGCAGGGTCATAGACTTTGCCGTCGGAAGCTTCAATATAGATATCTTGAGCAATGTTGTAACTCTGAGTGACGGTTATTTTTCCTCCTTGTAAGTAGAGACTTTTTGTCTTCAATTCTCCTTCAGCCGGCTGCCCACCTGGAGAAGAGCAGGCAATCAATTTTACCTGTCTGGCATATTCACTGGGAGTGATCAGGTTTTCCGCTCCGGTATCAATTAATTTAACCGTAAGAGAAAATTCTTTACCAGCTTCGACCTTTCCGGGAGCCTCTAAGTCATAGCGTAGTCCCACTGGCCTTATATCTATAACGTCAGTATATGCCGCAGGACGACCAAAACTATCAGTTACCTTGAACAGAATCTTTCCCACTGTATCATATCTTACCCAGATTTCTGCCGACCCGTTATTCAGCGCTGATGCCCCTCCCACTTTTGTCCATTTGCCCGGAGCATCCTCACCGCTGACCGTACAGGGAGTCAATATGAATGTATTGTTCGCCCCGCTTTTAGGCAGACCTGTCTGAGGATCGACAAGTTCAATAATCAATTTAAATGGGTCGATAGTTCTGGCGCCAAGCACAGTGCTTGTAATCCGATACTCAGCCACTTCCATGGGAATGGCAACAGACTGGGGTTCTAAACCGGTTGGGCTTTCACCTTCTGCCTTGATAGTGAAAGTAGAGCCCGCTTCATGGGGAGTAACGATAAAAGTTGCCAGGCCGTAAGTAAACGATGATTGCCCGGGGTTAGAACTGAAAGAGTTCTCAGAGGAGAGATAAACAGAGCCTCCACTGAATCCGTCGACCAGATTCCAGTACTGGTCTACAGCCTGAACCGTGACCAGAAAATCGATTTCAGTTCCCTGAACCTGGATGTTGTCACTGTTCTTACCGGTCTCAATGTAGGCCATCTCGCCCGGCCTGGGCTCTTCACCCGGAGCCAGAATCTGTAGCTTCTTCACTTCTCCTGGCAGAAACTTGAAAGGAAGGCTGGAATTGTCCTCTGCTGCCGGCGAGTAAATTTGAGCATCGGAAGCTCTTATAGAAATTGTTTCTGCCTTCGTATACCACTGGTTAGTAATCTTCCACGTGCCTCGGGACAGCCCTACATTAGTGACATAAAGACGCCCTTCCCTTCCCGGCTGTGCGCCAGAAACAGGAACCAGGTTGACTTCTCTGTCCCTGGTAGGTACGACATTTTGGGTGCCGATGTCAATCAGGCTTACAGTCAGTTCGAACGCTTCACCTGCAGTAGCTTCAACAGGCACATCTACTCTATACCTTAGCCCGGTCTCACGAACGTCTATGGCGGAGCTGAACACAGGTCCTCTCCCAAAAGTATCACTCACTGCTACAGAGATTCTCTCCACTATATCGTAACTCTGGTCAAAAGTAGCTTCTCCATTGGTTAATTTAAAGTCTTTTACTCCCAGTCCATTTGGATTTGTCGCCGGAGAGTGGTCTATCGCCAAGCACGGGGTCATGGTGAACCAGTTATTAGCGTCTGTTACAGTAACGCCACTCGTATCTACCAGTCTAACTGTCATGGAAAATTTATTTGTCGATAGCGTTCCCGCCTTACAGGAAGTGGGCACTTGTACAACATATTCATAACCCCTATCTACATGAATCAAAACCGTATCCTGCTCAACAAAGGGAGGAGGCTGAAGACTTATGGCAGTGACGTCTATGTCTTCATTGTTCCCGTCAAGCCATATGGTAAAGTTTGCTACACCTGCTACAAAAGCCCCGGGTGTATATCTGGCGTCCAGACCAGTATCATTCACAGAGATTAGATCGATACTTTCTCCGTTTATAGTAGGTACTAAATTCCAATATTGGTCAACCACTCTAACTGTAAGGTCGAAACTCACCCCTGCTACCTGAGATTGAACCGTGCCTATCTTCCCCAGCGCGCTCCCCGGGTCTGGAGTTTCACCAGGAGCAATTATCTGCAATTTATCAGGAAGTCCTGGATTTACGTCAATCGTGCTACGGTCATTGATGCCAGTTCCAATATCTGTAGCGATTAGAACCTGTCCAGCGGCTGCGGTCATAAGAGTTGTCCAGAAAGTAGCTTCACCATTACTCAGTGTCCAGGGATTAACAGGGTCCACGCTAAGGTAATGAGTTGGGTCCTCAATGGTAATCTCTACCAGGGGTTCAGGATCCGCAGGATGAACCCTGTTCCAATACTGGTCAACAGCATAAACTATAGTTGCAACAGGAGGATTACCCACGGTGTAGGGAAACGGAGCACCACTCTTTCCCTGTTCCACTATGTTACCGGGCTCGTGAGTTTCTCCGGGAAGGATAAGGACAAGTCCTGCGTAAGGTCCAGCACTTACAACGAATGGGTTACTTTGTCCTGATTTGCCCCCATAAGTGCAGTTAAGTTTTGCAGTGCCTGGATATGTTGCCTTATATATCATTACATTAATCATGGATTGTCCATTAACAAAAGCCGCACTCGTGGGAACAAATGTATCTCCTCCAGTAGTTGATGATAAAGTGGCGGTTTGATTGAAATTTAATACTCTGTTATTATATTGGTCCTGAGCAGTAATAGTTACATTGAAAATAGTGTCGCCGGCAGTGCAATCCGGTATGTTACTCAACGCAAAGTGGTCGAGTGGACCATGAGTAACAGGGACGTTGACTTGAGTCGTCTTACCACCGCCGGTTACAGTCACCCATTGCGGCGAAGCAAGCGTAATCAGAGTAGCTGAGAAATCTTTTATTCTCGCTCCCATACTTACGGCACTCCCCTGGGGTAATCCTGCAAAAATAACGTCCGCGTGAGAATCTCCTGAATCAAAGGTCACGGTGGCAGGAAATCCACTATCTATAGGATTCCAGTAAGAATCTGTGGCAGCCACGGTCAAATTGAAGGGAGTGCCGGCAACTTGCGTAGAAGGAGAACCGCTCTTTCCATCGGCATCAAATGTGCCCGGGTCCAACTGCTCACCGGGAGCAACAAGTACTAAATTTTCGTAAGGTCCAGGATTAACAATAATGGCACTGGAGGTAGTGGTTCTACCGCCCCCGCTGACTGCTATGGTCTGCGGCTCATTGGCTCCCAATGCTACATCATAGGCAGTTCTAAAAGTCACCTGGCACTGCCCGGTACCATCAGCTCCCAGGGTAAACGGAAGCAACGGTGGAACTATATGCCCGGTAAGGGAACTGACATCACTTATCTCCACCGGAATTGCTTTCCTGTTCCAATAATCATCACAGGCGATGATAGTGACAGTCGTAGCCCCTCCTGCATTGATTGTGTTTGGACTGCCGTCTTTCCCATTTCCCAGTCCCGGGGTTTGGGTTTCTCCCTCCAGAAGCACCAGCAATTGGTTAAAGTCTCCAGCAAGGACCAGAAACTCGTTACTCTCTACGGAATGGGTGCCGTCGTCAACAATAATTTTTACATTCGACCCCTGCTTTGTTACCTGAACCCAGGCGCTGCCTCTCCCATTAGTAAATTGTATAGTATCCGGGGTTACATACTCAGCGCCCAGAGTGCAACTCAGTTGTGCTTCTTGATTATAATTTGTCACGTTACCATCTGCATCATAGGCTGTAACATCAACTTGAAATGGCTGAGTGGTGTATTGAGGGCTCGGTATGTTACTGTCAAATTGAAAATAGAATATATCATTAGGTTCAACGGGGATATCCGTGCTCACACTCTCTTTAGCACCTTCAGTTATCCTTATCCATTGCGTTCCCAGGCCAACTGTGTGAAAGGTGACGGAGAAACTTTCTGGATTGGTAGTCATTGTTGGTAAAGCAGGAAGGTCTGCTGCCAGGTCACTGGAAGTGAAGGTTATGGGAACACTGGCAAAGATAGGATTCCAGTATTCATCTGTCGTATAAACTTGTACATTAAAAGCCACACCTGCAGTCTGGGTATCTGGGAAACCCTCCTTTCCCGAGCCGATTAGCCTGCCCGGTCGGTGCTCCTCCCCGGGGACAAGTAGCAGAATCTTGGCATAAGAATTCGGATTTACAGCAAAGTCAGCGCTCTCCCCGCCTGCATAGTACCCGCCATGCATAACTTTATTTTCGCATTTAATTTTAACCAAGCGGGAGAGTGGATGGGAGCCATAAATTGTAACCGGAATAGTGGCCACGCCATCGATGAATGAACTTCCAGCAATTGTGGAAGGAGTCATATTCGGTTCATATGTATAATCTGGCGGTATTACAGCCCAGATATCTATGGTGTCATCAAACGTTTTCGCTATATTATCATTAACATCTTTAGCGTATATCGTAATATTAAAAGCAACCCCTGCTGTTTGGGAGCCAGGAGGGAGACTAATGTCGAAATGGTCGACAAAATTGTGCACTTTGAAATCGAGAAATCCGTCAATAATACCAGCCCAGGCGGCGGGATTCTGTTGAGCAGTAATCCTTTTATCATCTCCCACGGTATTCAAAATTACCTCAAAAATCCTATCGCCCTCTCCATCCAATCGTATCTGATAAGGTGGGCTGGTCATTGAAACCCATTGACCCAGAGTGTTCATAATCTGGGCATTAGGGTCATTCGACTGCAGAATGATGTCTGCAAATTGAGCGTAATCCCAACCGAGCGTAGCGGGAGTGATCTGGTCGCCAAATTCGTTACAGGCGATTACCCTGATTTCAAAGGGAACTCCTTTGGTTACGTCGGTGCTTCCCACAACGGGATAGGTCTCAACCTTTAACATTGCATATTGGTCAGCATACAAAAAGGAAGGTATTACAGTTAATACCAGACAGCCCAAAAACAATAATTTTCCACAAAGTTTCTTATCCATATTACCGTCCTTCTTCCCCGGATACCTTCGTTTTATGTCAACTTCTGATTAAAGTATAATCTAACAATATTATGTATAAGTTAAGAAAATGTTAATTTTTTGTTAATTTTTTGTAAATATCTTGCGGGCAAAAAAAGTTTACAAAATTTTTACAATTTTCTTACAAAATTGTAACATCGGTAGTATATAATGGTATCGAAAAGAAAAATAAAGATGGGGAAGCCTTGCCTGTTGGGCTTTAATTATAGAACAGGGGAGAAGTTCTGTTCAACAGGCGCTTCTCCCCTTTTATTTCGGAGGGTCAGAATTTGAACATTTTAAGTTTCTGCACTGTCATTGCGTACGAAGTGAAGCAATCTCGAGATTGCCACGCTCCTTTAAGTCGCTCGCAATGACATTGGGGGTACAATTTCAAATTGTAAAGAGAGGTATAAAATGTATAAATCTACCAGAATTATTGTCCTGATTACCCTATCCCTAATGGCCTTTGCCTTTTGGGCCTGGGGAGCCAAAATTGCTCAATTGGAGGAGATAAGGGTGGAAGAGGTGGCTGGAAGGACAAGGGTGGTGTTGATTAATAAGGCCCGCGTAGACTACACTTGCTTCAATCTGAAGTCACCTCCCAGGCTGATAATCAATTTTGTTGATGATAATGTTTATAGCAGGAAGAGTGAAAGAATAGTAGTAAATAAGGGTGTGGTGGAAGAAATTCGTTGTCGGTATAAAGAGAATGGAAAAGAAGATACTCCTTACCTCGATTACATTGTTTTGCAGCTCAACCAGCCTTCCTCGTTCCATGCAGAGAGAGAAAAGAACTCCATAATTATAGATTTAAAACCCACCATTTCAGACACTCGAGTTCGTAAACTAGCAGCAAAATCTCCGAACTCAATAAAGGGAAAAGAAAAAAGGATAAGAGACCTTGAAGATTGCTTGAGAACAGCTATAGATAACTCCAAAACTGTTAAGATTGCCGAGGAGGAAGTTAGGCTTGCCGAACTAAAGGTGCGCGAGGCAACGAGGGGCCTCTTTCCTTCTGTGGCAGCCAAAGTGGACAGAACCGACGGCAATATAAAGTCATTGGAGACCGGAGGGGTCGATGCCGGATTTAGAGAGACAGAGTTTGGCTTACAGATTGGGCAGTCACTCTATCAGGGAGGGAAATTCAAGTCTACTTTCACCCAGGCAAAAGTGAAATTGGAGATGGCCGAAAAGAAATATGATAAGACGGAGCAGGACCTGATTTTCGATGTGAAAAAGGCTTACTATAACCTGGTGAGTTCCCGGGCAAATGTTCATGAACAGGAGAAACTCCTGCGCCAGGCAGAGTCAATTCTGGAAGAGGTTAGAAAGAAACATAAATTGAAATTAATAACCAGGGAGGAACTTCTAAATGTTCAATCTCAACATAATCAAGTCCGTTACCAGAAGACTTCTGAAGAGAAAGACTCCTCTTTGGCTCTGTTGACTCTCAAGCAGTTACTCAATCTGGATGAGCCCGTTTCTGTAGAAGTTGACACTCAGCTCGATTTCCAGGATTTGGGCGTCTCTCTGGAGCAAAGTCTTGAGCTGGCAGAGGAATATAACCTGGACCTCGCCATAAGCAAACTTTCCATGAAATTCGCTGAGATGGGAAAGAAGATTGCCAGAAGCGACCAGAAGTTCAAAATTGACCTGAGTGGATTCTATGGTAGAGGTGGTGGCGCCTATAAAACGGAAGAGCTTAAGCTTTCTCACTCCTGGTATGCAGGGATTAAAGTTAGCAAAACTCTGGGAGGGAGCACGATAAGTTCCGGGTATACATCTGACCAGACCAATCCAAAATTAGGACAGTCGTCAAGAACCGACTCAAACACGGGTTCTGTTACCCTTTCCCTCTTCGACAATTTAAAAAATCTTTCTGAAGCAAAAGAAGCTGAAATTGAGTATGAAAAGGCTGTCAACGAAGTCAAAAAGACAGAAAAGAAGATGGAATCAGAAGTAAAGGAATCCTATTTTAACTACGAAAAGTCTCTAATCCAGCTGGAGGCTGTATCTAAAGAGATAGAATTCCGCAAGGAACAAGAGAGGATTGCCCGAGAGAAAGGTAAACGGAATCTCGCTCGCAATTCCGAAGTTTTGGGAGCAGAAATAAACCTGACCAGTGCTCGCACTTCATACAATGAAGCGCTCGCCTATTACCATATAGCTCTGGCCAGTTTAAATAAAGCGATAGGAATTGAAAAGTATAAGCGAGGTGAATAATGGTGTATAAATGGATTAAGAGAAACAAGCTCGTTTTCATAGTTCTGGTTCTGGCAGGAGCAGGAATTCTACTGGCAGTGACATCAAAGTTTGGCAAGCCTCTATTTAGTACCAGCAAAGAAAGACTCCTCTCCTCAATAAAGCGTGAAAAAAAGATAAAGGAACTGCGGAAGAAATCTGACAAGGAGTCTCAATTGAGGGAAGAAGAGGTTCCGGTCAACGTGTTTAGAGTAGCCAGGGGAACATTCCAGGACACTCTCTCGGCAATGGGCACGGTAAAAGGTGGTTCTGAGATAGAACTCAGATTCCAGGTCGCGGGGATGGTTAAATCCTTCGATTTTCGTGAAGGTGATAAGGTAAGCAAGGGAGAAGTCATAGCCCGCCTGGATCAGAATGATGCCCTGCTGAAATTGAAACAGGCGCAGATTGAACTGGAAGAGTACGAAAAGCTCTATTCTATCGGAGCCATCGTAAAGTCGAAATTGGAACAGGCCAGGCTCGCTGCCAGGCTTGCCTCCTCAGAATTTGAGAAGACTTATCTCCGGGCTGCCAGGGATGGAATAATAGGCGATAAGAACGCTGAGGTGGGAGAGTTCATTACTCCTAACGTGAAGATAGCCACGCTGGTTAACCTGGAGAACGTTGTTGTGGAACTGGGAATTATCGAGAAAGAGATAGACCGGGTTTTCTTAGGACAGAAGGTCACAGTTAATGTAGACACCTACCCAGGAATAGACTTCACTGGCAGGGTAAGTAACATCTCACCTTTAATAGCAGGAAAGAGTAAGACATTGACCGTCAAGGCTAACCTGGATAATCCTGGCGGGTTACTACTTCCCGGGATGTTCGCCCGTATCAAGATCTCAGTATTTGAGAAAGAGAATGCCCTGTTTATTCCCAGCGATAGCTTAGATAGGTCGACCGGAGAGTTCAGGGTGTTTGTTGTAGGAGAGAACAACGTTGCTTACGCTCAACCAGTAGAGGTGGCATATCTCTCTTCAGATTACGCTCAGATTGCTGGAGGCATAGAGGAGGACGAACTGGTAGTTGTGGAGAAGCCCGAGGCTTTAGCCGACGGCAAGAAAGTAAGAATAATTGAAGTAAAAGAATATGGTGAGCCCGAAGAAGAAGTATCTATGATTGGTGAAGAAGGTGAAGAATAAATGAGATTATCGAGGTTTTCTGTTAATAGACCGGTAACCATAACCATGATTTTTCTGGGAGTGGCCCTTCTCGGTCTTATTTCCTGGAAGAGGTTGCCCCAGGAACTATTTCCACCCATAACATATCCTCAATTAACCGTGGTAACTCTCTATGGAAATGCAGCTCCTGAAGAGATGGAAAACCTAATCACCAAACCGATTGAGGAAGCCATCGGAACGGTTAAAAACCTGAAGAAGATAAAATCGATTTCCCGGGAAGGCGTATCCATGGTTACTGCTGAATTCGACTGGGGAACGAATATGGGATTCGCCCATCTGGAGTTAAGGGAAAAAATAGACCCGGTAAAGGAACTGTTGCCCCTGGAATCAGAAGACCCCACCATACTGCCGGTCAATCCTTTTTCCCGGCCGATTATGATTTTGAGCGTAACTGGCAACGAGACTCCCCGGGAGCTGTTAAAAATTACCCGGCGAATTAAAGACAAAATCGAGAAAGTTACCGGAGTCGCCTCGGCAACGATAAGTGGAGGAAAAGAG
>WVXT01000012.1 GCA_011773355.1 bacterium | reverse complement strand
GAGCCATCAGGAAAGCGTTAATAGAAATAGATCGCCTTAAAGTTGTCCGGAAAAAGAGCAGATTTATCAGAATAGAGGAAGTATAGGATTACTATCCCCGGCCAGACATTGAATGGGTTAATTTGAGTGGTATATCAGGGTGTAATTAGAAGATATAAAAATTATCTACCGGTTACTGAGAAGACTCCCATAATAACTCTCCTGGAAGGAGATACACCATTAATTGAAGCGGAAAACCTGCGAGTGAGTCTGGGAGTCGACTCTAAGATCTATTTGAAATATGAGGGCCTAAATCCTACGGGCTCGTTCAAGGACCGGGGGATGACTGTGGCTGTCTCCAAGGCTGTAGAAGAGGGGGCCAGTGCAGTTATCTGTGCTTCCACGGGGAATACTTCGGCTTCAGCGGCAGCTTATGCGGCAAAGGCAAAGCTAAAATGCGTAGTTCTGATTCCCGAGGGAGCGGTGGCTTTGGGGAAGCTTTCCCAGGCACTGATTCATGGCGCCGAGGTACTTGCAATTAAGGGTAACTTCGACGATGCTTTGCATTTAGCCAGAGAAATCAGCAATAAGTATCCTGTGGTCCTGGTCAATTCAATTAATCCCCACAGGATTGAAGGTCAGAAAACGGCAGCTTTTGAAATTGTTGACTCACTGGGAGACGCACCAGATTATCACTTTATGCCCGTCGGTAATGCAGGTAATATTACTGCTTACTGGAAAGGATACAGGGAATACAGAAAGATTTTTCAGGAAAAGCGTAAACTGAAGTTACCCCGGATGATGGGATTTCAGGCCGAAGGGGCAGCGCCGATTGTGCGTGGACATCCCATAAAGAAGCCAAGAACTATTGCCACCGCAATTAGAATCGGGAATCCTGCTTCTTGGAAGAAAGCTGAAGAGGCGCGCGACGAATCCAAAGGTGTAATTGATATTGTAAGTGATAAAGAGATTATTGAAGCATATAGAATGTTAAGTTCTGTAGAAGGACTTTTTGTGGAACCTGCTTCTGCTGCCAGCGTGGCCGGTCTGGTAAAGTATGTTCGCCAGGGATACTTTTCCCAGTCTTCTACTATAGTTTGTATCCTGACAGGACATGGCCTTAAAGATCCTGATAGAGCAATTAAGGTTGCCCGAAAAGTAAGAGTGGTAAAAGCCGATTTGAAGTCGGTAGCAAACCAGATGAGATTGTGAATACTGAAAAGTATGAAGTTTCTCACTTCTGTATTTTTGAAAATTGAGGGTATGCGAGTTTCGATAGTAGTAAGACATGGAGGATAATTTTGAAAGTATTAAAGTTTGTTTGTTGTGTAGTTGTGTTAGCCTTATTATGGGGATGTGCACCACCCCTAATAGTAATACCAACCGAGGAAGAGTTAGACGCTGTCAAAAGATTTAAGAAGACGGTAGCCATCATTGAGATTTCTGAAAAAGATTCGCCTATTAAGGGTATAAGCGAGTCAGCGTTTTCAGGGCTGGAGAATGTACTTGTCGGTCATTTCAATCTGATTGAGCGGGAAAAAATATTGAAGGTCATGGCTGAAAGAAAATTCGCTGAGAGAGATGATGTGGAAAGATATACTGAATTAGGAAAGCTTTTAGGCGCTGATTATTTATTGTTTGGGAGGGCTACGGCCTTTTTTGATAAACCCGAAATAAAGCATTCAATAAAGCATTACAAAAGTAAAGAGAAGGAAGATTACAAAAGTAAAGAGATGGAGAAGGAGGAGGAGGAGGATTACAAAAGTAAAGAGCAGGAGCATTATAAAAGTAAAAAGAAGGAGGAAAAGTTTAGTGGGTCTATATGGAGAGAGCTAAAGGGAACATGTGAATTGAATATTAAAATCGTTGATGTAGGAAACGGCATGGTACGTTATGCAGACAAGAAAGTGGGCGCAATGTCAAGGAAAGAAGGAAGGAAGTATTACGAGGATGAGGAAGAATTCTATAGGGCTTTAGATATTGCAACCAAGGCTGAAATTATTATCGAATTAGCAACTACCTTTATAGGGCTTAAAAGGGAGAATTCTCTTATTCTTTCACGAGCAATGGAACAGGCGACAGAAAAATTCAAGATTGATTTAAGAGATAAATTTCCTCAAACCGGCCAGATTTTACAGATCCTTTCAAAAAAAGACGTTGTTATTAACCTTGGTTCTGCATATGGCATTAAGCCTGGAGATAAACTAATAATATGGGAAGAATTAGCACCTATTACAGATCCCAAAACTGGCCTTGTAACAGTGCCTAAACAGAAAAAAGCCATTTTAAAGGTAAAAAAGGTTACATCTGGACTTTCCTGTATAGCTCGCGGCAAACGAAAATATATCAGGATGATAAGAGTTGGAGATGTGGTTTCCACGCATTAAGTCAAATCATGGCCTTAAAGATGCTGATAGGGCGATTAAGGTTGCCCGAAAAGTAAGAGTGATAAAAGCCGATTTGAAGTCAGTAGCAAACCAGATGAGATTGTGAATATCGGTATAATAAATGGGTATGAAAAAAGTAAAAGTTAGAGTCCCGGCTACCACTGCCAATTTGGGGCCGGGCTTCGATGTCCTGGCATTGGCGCTTCGACTTTACAATACTGTAGAGATGGAAGTAGGGTCCGGGAAAAGTAAAAAAAAATTACAGATTGATATTGTGGGCGAAGGGAAAAATAACCTGCCCAGAGACAGAAGAAACATTGTGTATCGAGCAGCCAAGCTCGTATTCGACAGGTTTCACTTCGCTCCCAGGACTTTATACCTTAAACTTATAAATAGAATACCTCTTGCCAGCGGGCTGGGTAGTAGTGCGGCGGCAAGAATCGGAGGATTGGTAAGCGCAAACAGACTCTGTGGAGAGAGATTGAGTAGAGAAGAGATATTGGACTTAGCAGCGGAAATAGAAGGTCATGCAGATAACGTATCTGCAGCAATGGCGGGAGGATTAACAGTCTCGTGTATCTCTTCCAGCAAAGGAAGAAAAGGCAGGGAAATAGAAATTTTGAAGTTAAATGCCCCTGAGAATCTCTCCTGTGTGGTGTGCATTCCCAATTTCCAGATAATGACCAGGCGAGCAAGGAAAATCTTGCCCCAGACTGTAAAGTTTGAACAGGCAGTGTTTACATCTTCGCGGGTAGCTATGCTTCTGGCAGCTCTAATTAAGAGGAGATACGAGTTTTTGAGAATGGCAATGGAAGACAAACTCCATCAACCTTACAGGAGAAGGCTGGTCAAGGGAATGGAAGTAGTGTTCAAAGAAGCACTGAAGGCAGGAGCTTTGGGCGTGAGCCTGAGTGGAGCAGGACCGAGTATACTTGCGTTTACCGCGTCTTCCCCGCGTTCGTGCGCGGAAAGGGTCGGGGAAGCTATGCGCAGAGCGTTTGCCAGATATAAAGTGGAGAGCAAATATTTAGTCTTGGGTATAGATAAGCAGGGAACAAAAATAGTTTAGTCTTAAGCATCCCGATTTTGAATCGGGACGCGGATTAGGGAGTTTGAGGGAAACAATCTGGTTTCCCTCAAGGGGTCGCTGTCCCGATGAATAAATCGGGACGTGTTAGCGACGGGCGCGAGATGGTGAGCGCCCCGGAGGACAGAGAAGTAAATGTCCGGTAGACATTTGGTAAGCACCAGAGGGGCGAAGCCCCTATGGAAGTAACCCCAAAGGGGTTATCTTTTTTATGGAGAGAGAATGGCTCTGATTGTACAAAAATATGGTGGAACATCCATTGCTGGACCGGAAAGGATAAAAAAAGTTGCCCGACGCATAATTGATACCAAGAAAAGAGGAAATAGAGTAGTCATTGTTGTTTCTGCGCCCGGCGATACGACTGATGAATTGATCAAAACAGCTCAACAGATTACCCCTTCTCCTAGTGAGAGAGAAATGGATATGCTTCTGGCTACCGGAGAACAGATGTCCAGCGCTTTTTTGGCTATGGCAATCCACGCTCTGGGGGAGGAAGCGGTATCATTGACTGGAGGGCAGGTAGGGATTGTTACTGACGAGACATTTACTAATGCGAAGATTAGAAGAATAGATACGAGAAAGATCGAAAAGGAATTAAGTAACGATAGAATTGTTATTGTCGCTGGTTTTCAAGGGATAACTGCAGAGAGGGATATTACAACTCTCGGGAGGGGTGGGTCCGATTTGACAGCTGTAGCCTTAGCTTCAGTGTTAAGAGCAGACCAGTGCGAAGTTTATACCGACGTTGCCGGCGTATACACTGCAGATCCCAGGATTGTTTCCGATGCCAGAAAGATTGATAGAATTTCTTACGAGGAGATGCTGGAATTGGCCAGCCTTGGGGCGCAGGTGATGGTCCCGAGGTCTATCCATGTAGCTAATAAATTTGGCGTGGATATTCATGTCAGGTCCAGCTTCAGCGATGAGGAGGGAACCGTGATTACCAGGGAAGTTTCCAGGATGGAAGAGGTAGTGGTAAGCGGGGTGGCTTATGATAAGGATATGGTGAAAGTGGCGATTACCGATGTGCCTGACCGGCCAGGAATTGCTGCCAAGATTTTTGGCGCATTGGGAAAGGAGAAGGTAAACGTGGATATGATTATTCAAAGTTCTGCCGTAGGAGCAGGAGTAAACAGTATCTCCTTTACAGTCGCTAGAGGCGCTCTGAGGAAAACTTTAGATACAATGGAGAAAGTTAAGCAAGAAATAAGTGCTAAGGGTATCGTCTATGACGATGGAGTAGCCAAGGTGTCTATTGTGGGGGTGGGGATGAGAACTCATTCGGGTGTAGCTTCTAAAATGTTCTCTGCCCTTGCACAGGAGAACATAAATATTGAAATGATTTCTACTTCAGAAATAAAGATTTCTTGCGTAATTAAAGAGAAAGATACAGAAAAAGCAGTGCGCGCTATTCATAGAAAATTTGGTTTGGGAAAAGCTCCCGGAAAAGGGAGGAAATGAAAGATAGTCTGTTCATCGCTTGAGGGTGTTCACAAACTATCTTTCAAAAGGGGCGGAGATGAAAAAGGTATCGATATACGACACTACTTTAAGAGACGGAGCGCAAGGCGAGGGAATCTCCTTCTCTGTAGAAGACAAGTTGAAGATAACCAAGAGGATGGATGATTTAGGTATCCATTATATTGAAGGTGGATGGCCTGGTTCCAATCCCAAGGATATTCTTTTCTTTAAGAAGGCGAAGAACCTCCGTTTAAAGAATGCAAAGATAGTGGCTTTTGGCTCAACGCGCTATAAGGGAAAAGGAGTATCCCGGGATCCCAACCTTAAGGGTATTGTGCAGCTGAAACCGCAAGTAGCCTGTATTTTTGGCAAGAGCTGGGGATTGCACGTAAAATACGCTCTGGGCACGACTCTCGCTGAAAATCTCAAGATGATTTTCGACTCAGTGAAATATCTCAGGTCGAAGGGAATGGAAGTTATCTACGATGCGGAACATTTCTTCGATGGATATATTGATGACCGTTTCTATGCAGTGGAGACATTAAGGCAAGCAGCTAAAGCCGGGGCGAACAACATTACTCTCTGTGACACCAATGGAGGTATGATGCCCCACCAGGTAGAAAGTATAGTAAAAGAAGTAAAAAAAGAAATAAGAATTCCTTTAGGAATCCACACGCACAACGATTCAGAAATGGCTGTAGCCAATTCGGTCATTGCCGTTAAGGCTGGTTGCGTTTTAGTGCAGGGAACAATCAATGGTTATGGTGAGAGATGTGGCAATGCCAACCTCTGTTCCATTATTCCCAATTTAAAGTTGAAGCTGGGAATCGATTGTATCTCTGATAAGAGATTGGGGAGCTTGACTGAAGTTTCCCGATATGTAAGTGAAATAGCAAATATGATTCCCCGGGACAGCCAACCATATGTAGGGAATTCGGCATTTGCCCATAAAGGAGGAGTCCATGTCAGTGCCGTCGCCAAACATCCCAGGACCTATGAACACGTGTCTCCTGAAAAGGTAGGTAATCGACGGAGAATTCTTGTTTCTGAGCTCTCGGGAAAGTCCAGTATGCTTTCCAAAGCAAAGGAATTCAAGATTGACTTTCGAGAGAAGAGCAAGGAAGTAAAAGAACTTCTCCAAAAAGTTAAACATATGGAGAGTAAGGGTTACCAATTCGAAGGTGCAGAGGGATCTTTTGAACTTCTAATGAAAAAGACGATCGGTAAGCATAAGACTTTTTTTGATCTGTCAGGGTTTCGGGTAATTGTGGAAAAGGATGAGAAAGGGAAATTAAGGTCGGAAGCAACTATAAAAGTTATGGTGAAGGGGAAGGAAGAACACACCGCCAGCGAAGGTGATGGACCGGTTAATGCTCTGGATAATGCCCTGAGAAAGGCTCTGGAGAGATTTTATCCGGAGTTAAAGTCGATGAGCCTGACGGATTTCAAGGTTAGAGTAATCGATGCCACTGAAGGTACAGCAGCCAAGGTTCGGGTTTTAATTGAATCCAGAGATGAACGGGATGAGTGGGGGACCGTGGGAGTTTCGGAAAATATTATTGAAGCCAGCTGGCAAGCACTGGTTGACAGCATAGAGTATAAATTATTAAAGGAAGAGTAAAAAGGGGACAGGCTACTTTTTCTGGCAAAATTACCCGACAACTCTCGAGGGTAATTCGGGTTGTAGGGGAGGTAAAATATGCGCAGTAATAAAGTAAAAAAAGGTGTTGAAAGAACGCCTAATCGTGCATTACTTTACGCAGTGGGTTTGTCTTCCGAGGACCTTAACAAGCCATTTATAGGTATTGCCACAAGTTTTACTAACTTGGTTCCCGGCCATATGGGAATGCGGCTTCTGGAAAAGGATATTGAGCAAGGCGTGCGCGCAGGAGGTGGAGTTCCCTTCATATTCGGTGTTCCCGCGATTTGTGATGGAATTGCGATGGGGCATATAGGGATGCACTATTCCTTACCTTCGCGGGAATTAATTGCTGATGCAGTGGAGAGCATGGCCCAGGCACACCAACTGGATGGTTTGGTGCTTTTGACAAACTGTGATAAGATTACTCCAGGAATGTTAATGTCTGCAGCCAGGCTCGATATTCCCTCTATTGTGGTCACTGCAGGACCTATGGTTTCTGGAATGTATAAAGGAAAACGCCTTTCCCTGGTGCGTGACACATTTGAAGCTGTAGGAAGATACCAGGCTGGTAAGATGAAAGAGGAAGAGCTGGAGAATCTGGCGCTCTGTGCCTGCCCTGGTGAAGGAGCCTGCCAGGGGCTGTATACTGCCAATACGATGGCCTGTTTGACTGAAGCAATGGGCATGTCACTTGTCGGCTGCGCCACCGCAATGGCGGGTTCGTCCAAGAAGAGGCGGATTGCCTACCTTTCTGGGGAAAAAGTGGTGGGCTTGGTAAAACAGAATATTTCTGCTCGAAAGATTATGACTTCTGCTGCCTTTCGTAACGCTATTGTAGTGGACATGGCCCTGGGTGGCTCAACCAATACTGTTTTACATCTTCCTGCAGTTGCCAGAGAAGCAAAAGTAGACTTACCCCTTAAGGCATTTGATGATATTAGTAAAGTTACGCCCCAGGTGACCAATATCAGGCCGGGTGGAGAATATTTTATGGAAGATTTGGAACATGCTGGAGGAGTAGCGGGGATATTGTCTGTTTTGAAAAATAGGTTGAAAGATAATCCCACTGTCTCTGGAGTGAGCGTAAAAGAAATTGCATCACAGGGTAGAGTTTGTAATAACAAAATAATCCGCTCACAGAGAAATCCTTACCAGAAAGAGGGAGGCATTGCCATTCTCTTTGGTAATTTGGCTCCTGAGGGTTGCGTGGTAAAACAGTCAGCAGTCCAATCCAAAATGATGAAATTTTCTGGCAAGGCGAGAGTGTTCAATTCTGAAGAACTGGCGATGAAAGCCATTCTGGGTAAAAAGATTAAGAAAGGGGAAGTTATCGTGATTCGTTACGAGGGCCCGAGGGGCGGGCCGGGAATGAGAGAGATGCTCTCGCCAACGGCAGCTCTTGTGGGCATGGGAAGGGATAAGGAAGTTGCCTTGTTGACGGACGGCCGATTTTCGGGTGGCACGCGGGGGCCGTGCATTGGGCATGTTTCTCCCGAAGCAGCGGTTGGCGGGCCAATTGCTCTGTTAAGTGATGGCGATATTATTCAAATAGACATTCCCAACCGAAGGTTGAATGTCCGTCTGGAACATACGATAATGGAAGTACGTAAAGAAAAATGGAAAATGAAACTTGGAGAGTGGAAACCGCCTCCCCCCAAGATAAGAGAGGGTTGGCTGGGTCGTTATGCCCGCATAGTCGAGTCGGCAAATACGGGAGCCACTCTCAAGTAAGAATTATGAGTTGTGAATCGTAAAGACATCCGAACCGGAGTAAAAGGAGATTCCGTCTGAAGGAGGAGATACTGTGAAGCTTACCGGAGCACAGATTTTTGTGGAGAGTTTAATCAAGGAAAAAGTGGAAATAATGTTCGGTATCCCCGGAGGAGCATTACTCCCCACTTTTGATGTTCTGTATGGAGCACCAATCAAATTCATACTTGCACGCCACGAGCAGGGAGCAGCCCATATGGCTGATGGATACGCCCGGGCAACAGGCAAAGTTGGTGTCTGTATAGCCACTTCTGGTCCAGGAGCGACCAATCTTACCACGGGTTTGGCTACAGCAAATATGGATTCAATTCCTATTGTAGCATTTACCGGCCAGGTGGCAACTCATCTCGTGGGTAACGATGCATTCCAGGAGGCGGATACTACGGGAGTTACCCGTTCAATAACGAAATATAACTATCTGGTAAAGGACATTAAAGAGCTTGCTTCTACTATTAAAGAAGCATTCTGCATTGCCCGCACAGGACGACCGGGACCCGTGCTTATTGACCTGCCGGTAGATGTTCAGAGAGCTTCCTGCGAGTTTGTCTATCCCAGAGAAGTAGACATTCGCAGTTATAAACCTAAATACGATGGACATCCCCAACAAATAAAAAAAGCAGTGGAGATGATAAAAGAATCCGAGCGACCGGTTATCTATGCTGGTGGCGGCATTATTATTTCAGGAGCCTCCGAAGAACTGAGGGAAATGGCTAAGATTACACAGATTCCTGTAACTCTCACGTTGATGGGAATGGGTGCATTTCCTCAAGATTCTGAACTCTTTTTGGGTATGTTGGGGATGCATGGAACTTATTTTGCAAATCAGGCCATACAGAATTCAGACCTAATTATTGCTATTGGAGCGAGGTTTGATGACAGGATTACGGGGAGACTCGATGGCTTTGCTCCCAAGGCAAAGATAATTCATGTAGACATCGACCCTACTTCTATAAGCAAAAATGTGAAAGTAGATATTCCCATTGTGGGTGACGCGAAGAATGTTATCAAAGAAATGAACAAACTCCTTAGCAAACTGGGCCCCAGGAATATAGAGAAAAGGAAAAAATGGCAAAAACAGATTTCCGCGTGGAAAAAGGAGAATCCGTTGACCTATAAGAAAGATGACAAACTGCGCCCCCAGTACGTCGTGGAAAAGATTTATGAAGTAACAAAAGGTAAGGCAATCATTACCACAGAAGTCGGGCAAAATCAGATGTGGGCCCAGCAGTTCTATAAATACAACTACCCTCGCCATTTTATTACCAGTGGAGGGCTGGGTACAATGGGGTATGGTTTTCCAGCAGCCATAGGTGCCAAATTAGGAAAGCCGGAAAAGATTGTTTTTGATATAGCCGGAGACGGCAGCATTCAAATGAATATCCAGGAGATGGCAACAGCTGTCAATAATAAGGTAGGAGTTAAGGTTGCTATTTTAAACAACGGATATCTGGGTATGGTCAGGCAGTGGCAGCAGTTATTCTATAAGAAAAGATATTCAGCCACAGACTTAACAGCTAATCCGGATTTTGTAAAAATTGCCGAGGCATATGGAGCATCTGGCATAAGAGTAACCAAAAAGGATGAAGCAGAAGGTGCATTAAGAAAGGCAATTTCCACAGACGGACCTGTGATTTTAGATTTCTTAGTGGAAAGGGAAGAGAACGTCTTTCCCATGGTCCCTGCAGGTGCAAGGCTGGATGAAGTGATCCGTGGGCTGGCATAGCCATTATGTTCAAATAAGGAGGAGTCAATGAGACATACGATTTCTATTTTAGTAGAGAATAAGCCTGGAGTACTGGCTCGAATATCGAGCCTTTTCAGCGCTCGTGGATTTAACATTGATAGTTTAGCAGTAGGGGAGACCGAGCAACGAGATATCTCCAGAATGACGATAGTAGTCAAAGGGGATGAGAAGATTTTAGAACAGGTTATGAAGCAACTGAATAAACTCATAGACGTTATAAAAGTTATTGATTTCGTAGAGCAACCTCATTTAGAAAGAGATTTAGTTCTTATCAAGGTAAATGCTGGAAAAGGGAAGCGGTCAGAGGTTCTGGAAATTGTCGATATCTTCAGAGCAAAAATAGTTGATGTTGCTTCTAACACTGTGATTGTAGAGATGACAGGTGATGAAGAGAAAATACTTGCTCTGGTCAATATGCTTAAGCCCTTTGGAATAAAGGAGATGGTCAGGACAGGAATTGTAGCAATGGGCAGAGGTTAGAATGAAGGGATAGTTATCGGAGTCGCTCGGTTAGCGAAACCTCGCTATAAAATCCGCCAGCGCTCAGGTGAAACCTGGCGGATTTGAAGCTCCTGCAACCAACTATCCCTTCATCCTCAGGTTGTTAAAAGGTTGGGATAGTTATCGGAGTCGCTCGGTTAGCGAAATGCTCGGGATTTGGTTCGCTCGCTGAGAATTTTTTGCTCTTTGAGCACCGCCAAAAATCTTCCCGTAAAACATACGGGATCTTCGCGGGGCTAAACTCTATTCTTCAATTTTTGGCTAAAAATTCTAATGCTCGCTACACCAAATCCCCTCGCATTAGGGGATTATCTTGTTTTTTGGGTGAAATTCCAATAGCTGTTCACAAACTATCTATGAAATTTCAGGAGTAACAGGGAAAAGTTCAACTTATAACCAGATCAACATATTTAGGAGGAGGGTTTTTATGGCAAAGATGTACTATGATAAAGATGCAGATTTGAAGCTTCTGAAAGGGAAGAAGATTGCCATCATTGGCTATGGAAGTCAGGGCCACGCGCAGAGTCAGAATTTGCGCGATAGCGGGTTAAATGTGGTTGTGGCTGAACTGGAAGGAACTGAGAATTGGAAGAAGGCAGTTAAAGATGGCTGGAAGCCAGTTTCTGCAGGAAAAGCGGCGGAAAATGCTGACTGGATTCAGATGCTCGTTGCCGACGATGTCCAGGCCGTGGTTTACAAGAATGAGATTGCTGATAAATTGAAAAAAGGAGCGGTTCTGGGCTTTTCTCACGGTTTTAACATTCACTTTTACCAGATCATACCTCCTGAGGATGTGGATGTAATATTAGTTGCTCCCAAGGGACCCGGTCATCTGGTGAGAAGGATGTATCAGGAAGGAAAAGGTACTCCTAACCTGATTGGGGTTTTTCAAGACGCTTCTGGTAAGGCCAAGGAGTTGGCGTTAGCCTACTCTAAAGGTATAGGGGGCACTCGTGCTGGAGTAATTGAGACCACTTTTGCTGAAGAGACGGAAACTGACCTTTTTGGAGAGCAGGTGGTTCTTTGCGGTGGGCTGGTGGAGTTGATCAGGGCTGGCTTCGAAACCCTGGTGGGGGCCGGTTATCAACCGGAGATTGCCTATTTTGAGTGCCTGCACGAGATGAAACTAATTATCGATATGATTCAGGAAGGTGGTATTGGCTGGATGAACTATTCTATTTCAGATACAGCAGAGTATGGAGAATATAGTCGAGGTAAGAGGATTATTACTGAAAAGACCCGACGAGAAATGAAGAAAATTCTCAATGAGGTTCGTTCCGGTGAGTTTGCCCGGGAATGGCTCCTGGAGAACCGGATAGGTCGCCCGGTATTTAACAAGGGACGAAAGGAATGGGCGGAACACCCTCTGGAAATCGTAGGAGCAAAATTGCGAGGGATGATGCCCTGGCTTAAGAAGAAGTGAATTGAACATGAGGATTGTTAAGGACGGCTGGAAATTCATTATAGCTTTTTTGATATTGGCGGTGATTCTTTTCTTTTTCTGGAAAATTGGTAGCTTCTTTTTATTGAGTTTTGCCGCACTCATTCTCTTTTTCTTTCGTGATCCGGAAAGGAAAGTTCCCCAAGGGAAAGATTTAATCCTTTCCCCTGCAGATGGCAAGATAATAGACATCTCTGAAGTCGAAGAAGAAAATTTTTTGCGCTCTCGAGTAAAGGTGGTTAGAATTTTTATGTCCGTTTTTAACGTTCACGTTCAAAGGTCACCGGTAAAAGGAAAAGTGGAATGGATAAAGTACGAACCGGGCAAGTTTATGGCTGCTTATAAGAAAGAAGCTTCCGGGGCGAACGAGAGTAACCTCATTGGTATTCAAAAGAGTGACCAACCTGATTCTAATAGAGATAAAATTATGGTAAAACAAATAGCAGGTAGAGTTGCTCGCCGAATATGTTGCTGGTGCAAGGAAGGAGACAATCTAATTGCTGGACAGAGAATTGGGATGATAAGGTTTGGCTCACGGGCAGATGTCTATCTTCCTCAAGAAGTAGAGATTAGAGTGAAAAAAGGAGACAGAGTAGTTGGGGGTGAAACTCTCCTGGGGAAGTTTCCCTCTTGAAATTGTAGTATATTACATTTTTTGAAACTGTCCGTTGGTAATTTTTGGGGGATGGAGGTTTGGAGTGAAGAAAGGAATCTATTTTGTTCCCGGACTTTTCACTCTGGGAAATGCAGGATTGGGATTCTATTCTATTATTTCTTCCATTGAGAGAAATTTCACTTCCAGTGCCTGGGCGATACTTCTGGCAGTCATTTTGGATGTTTTTGACGGGAGAATTGCCCGGCTCACTAGGTCTACCAGTAGGTTTGGTCTGGAGTTCGATTCTTTGGCCGACTTAATTTCCTTTGGTTTAGCTCCCTCAATTTTGATGTACCAGGTAGTTTTAAAAAACATAGGATGGGGAGTATTGGTAGCCTTTCTGTTTGCCATTGCCGGAGTTTTGCGGCTGGCAAGGTTCAATGTCAGGGTTATGGAGAAAGATATCGCTTATTTCGATGGTTTGTGCATTCCCGTGGCTGGGGGTATGTTAGCTTCGTTTTACGTTCTGCCCTTCTGGGCAAAGGAGACGCATCTCTTCTTCAGTGCAATCCCCCTGATTATGATATTCTTATCTCTTCTAATGGTGAGCAAAATTAAGTACATAAATTTGAAGAAAGTTAGACTTACCAAAAGGCAACCATTCAAAATACTGATTATTATGGTGGTAGCGTTAGTTATCTGGTTTTTTTCCACGGAGTTGATATCTATAATATTTCTTGCATATTTTCTTGGTTATACGCTATCAGGCATATTGAATGCACTGTGGAGGTTCTACAGGTTACGCCTGGAGTGGGTTAAACAGCGCTAAGAATTTCACTTAGTAAGTGTGGGGGTAGAAATGGCATTAAACAAAGAAAAAATATTAATATTCGATACAACCTTAAGAGATGGAGAGCAATCTCCCGGAGCGAGTTTGAATATAAAAGAGAAGTTAGAAGTTGCTGAACAATTGGAGAAATTGGGCGTGGATGTTATTGAAGCCGGATTCCCCGTATCCTCGCCAGGAGATTTCCAGGCAGTGAAGCTTGTTGCCCGAAAGATCAAGAAGCCGACAGTCGCCGGGCTGGCACGGGCTACAAAGAAAGACATCGATGTCTGCTGGGATGCAGTAAAGTATGCCAAAAAACCACGCATTCACACCTTCATTGCTACCAGTGACATTCACTTGAAGTATAAGTTGAGAAAGTCGAGAGAAGAGGTGCTTAAGGAAGCAGTAGCTGCAGTAAAATATGCGAAAAAGTTTACCGCTGATGTAGAGTTTTCACCGGAAGATGCTGTGCGCTCTGACCCGGATTTTCTTTGTCGTGTAGTGGAGGATACAATTAACGCTGGAGCTACTACAATAAATATTCCAGATACCGTCGGATATGCCTTGCCGGAAGAATTTGGGAGAATAATCAAGATGGTAATTGAAAGGGTTCCCAATTCTCACAAGGCGATTATTAGTGTCCATTGTCACAACGATTTAGGATTGGCTACAGCCAATTCACTGGAAGCTATCTGCCTGGGAGCCAGGCAGATTGAGTGCACCATTAACGGCATTGGAGAAAGGGCGGGGAACGCTTCTCTGGAGGAAGTGGTAATGACCTTGAGGACAAGAAAAGACCTGCTTCCTTTCTATACCAATATCCAGACAAAGGAGATTGCCAAAACAAGCCGTCTGGTAAGTAAACTTACGGGCATTATCGTTCAGCCGAATAAGGCTATCGTTGGTGCCAATGCTTTTGCTCACGAGGCAGGGATTCACCAGGATGGAGTAATCAAGGAACGATTGACTTATGAGATTATGACTCCCCAATCGGTTGGATTAGGAGGCAGAAAGCTCGTTTTAGGGAAGCATTCGGGACGCCATGCTTTTCGCAAGAAGTTGCAGGAGTTGGGTTACAAGTTAAATAATGTAGAGGTGGATAGGACATTTCAGCAATTTAAATTACTTGCTGATAAGAAAAAAGATATTTTTGACGAAGACATTGAGGCTATAATTGAAGACCAGATATCTCTTATCCCTGAGATATACAAATTGGAGTATATAAATGTCACTACTGGAAACAGAGTAGTTCCCACTGCTACGGTGAGACTAAGTAAGTTGGTTACTCCCGGGAAGGCGGCTAAGAGTGAAGTTCTGCAGGAGGCATCCTGTGGCGATGGTCCAGTGGACGCTGCTTTTCGGGCAATAGACCGAATTACAAATATTAAATGCAAACTGATCGATTACAGCCTCAGGTCAGTTTCTGTGGGTAAGGATGCTCTGGGCGAGGTTACAGTTAAGATTGCGCCTGTTCCTCCAGGCCGTGCTGAGGAATTCAAGAATATAGTAACCGGTCGAGGCACCTCCACAGACATAATTGAAGCCAGCGCCAAAGCGTATGTTAATGCGTTGAACAGGATGATTGCCAAAAAGAAAATCAAGGGATAGAAAAGGGGACAGTTACTTTTTTATTTCAATAGGCTGGTGGTATAAGAGAAAAGTTAAGGAAAAAGAGATAGTAGTTTCGTCATGGGTATGACAATTGCAGAAAAAATTTTAGCCAGACACTGTGGCAAAAAGAGCGTTGCCCCGGGCGCCTTTATTGAGGCTAAAGTAGATATTGCCCTGGGAAACGATGTAACCGCGCCTCTGGCGATTGAGGAATTTAGAAAAGTGGGAGGAAATAAGGTCTTCGACGCTGATAGAGTTGTCCTCGTTCCCGACCATTTTACTCCCAATAAAGATGTTAAATCGGCGGAGCAATGTCAGATTCTCAGAAATTTCGCACGGGAACAGGGATTGAGACACTATTATGAGGTAGGAAGAGTGGGGATTGAACACGCGTTGCTTCCCGAAGAAGGCATTGTTCTTCCTGGTGACCTTGTCGTGGGAGCCGATTCCCATACCTGCACTTACGGGGCATTGGGAGCTTTTGCCTGTGGCGTGGGTTCGACTGACTTAGCTTTCGCCATGCTCACTGGCAAATGCTGGTTTCGTGTTCCCCAGACGATCAAGTTCGTTTATAAAGGAAAATTGAACAAGTGGGTTTCAGGGAAAGACTTGATTCTCTACACTATTGGAGATATCGGGGTAGACGGAGCTCTATATAAGGTTATGGAGTTTACTGGCCCTATTATCAAAAGGTTAACTATGGCTGACCGTTTGACTATGTGTAATATGGCGGTGGAAGCGGGAGCAAAAAGTGGAATCATTGAGCCAGACGGGGAGACTATCGAATATATCGAGGCTCGAGCAGAAAGGCCTTACGAGACTATACACGGAGAAAAAAGTGCTCGCTACGCCAGGGTCGTTGAGTATAATTGTAACAAAATCGAACCACAGGTTGCTTTTCCTCCTTTGCCTTCCAATACCAAACCGATCAGTAGCGTCGGAGATATCAGTATTGACCAGGTAGTCATCGGCTCTTGCACCAATGGAAGGATCGAAGACCTTAGAATAAGTGCGCAAGTTTTAAAGGGAAGAAGGGTTCATCCACGTGTTAGGTTAATAATAATTCCTGCTACCCCAAAAATTTATCGGGAAGCATTGAGTGAGGGTCTTCTGGAAACATTTATTGATGCAGGAGCAGTAATTTCTGCTCCCACGTGCGGTCCCTGTCTTGGTGGTCATATGGGAGTATTGGCTGAAGGTGAAAAGGCAGTAGCCACTACAAACAGGAATTTTACCGGTCGCATGGGACATCCCAAAGCCGAAATATACCTGTCCAATCCTGCAATTGCTGCAGCTTCAGCTATTGCTGGAAAAATTACCAGCCCCGAAGCATTATAAGGATTAAAATGGAGATTAAAGCAACAGCCCACAAATTCGGAGATAATATCAATACAGACGATATTATTCCTGCAAGATACTTAAACACTTACGACCCTAAAGAGTTAGCAAGACACTGTATGGAAGGAGCTGACGAGGAGTTCGTGAGAAAATTGGGACATCCCTCAGCTAGAGGACATTGTATAGTGGCGGGAAAGAATTTCGGTTGCGGCTCGTCGCGCGAACAGGCTCCCCTGGCTATTAAAGGAGCTGACATCTCCTGTGTAATAGCAGAGTCCTTTGCCCGCATCTTCTATCGCAATGCTATCAATATTGGACTCCCTATTCTGGAGAGTGAGAGAGCGTCGAAGAGAATCGATTCCGGGGATGAGATTTTGATCGATTTAAACAGAGGTAAAGTAACTAACCTCTCCAAAAAAGAAAATTATAAAGTGCAGCCTTTTCCGGAATTTATCCAGGAGATAATCAGGGCTGGGGGACTGATGAATTATGCAAAGGAGAAGTTAAAACGTAAAAGGCTAAATCCATAACGCATATGGAATCCTCAGATGAAATTGGGGGTTTAGGTGTACAGGATTGGAGTTATTCCGGGAGATGGAGTGGGTCCGGAAGTCATTAGAGAAGGGCTCAAAGTTATAGATTCTGCTTCAAAAAAAGCAGGGTTTGAATACGAGACTGTAAATTATGATTTCGGTGGCGAGAGATATTTGAAGACAGGAGAAGTTCTTCCCGATTCTGCGTTGGAAGAGATGAAACAGCTCGATGTCATTTATTTAGGAGCAGTGGGGCATCCCCAGGTAAAGCCAGGCATATTGGAGAAGGGGCTTCTACTGAGGCTTCGCTTTGGGCTCGACCAGTATATCAACCTCAGGCCGGTCATTCTTTATCCGGGGGTTGCCACTCCACTGAAAGATAAAAAACCAAAGGATATAGATTTCGTGGTGGTGAGAGAAAATACAGAAGGTCTATACTTGGGGGTGGGAAGGTTTGAGAAAAAGGGCTCGAGCGAGGAAGTTGCCATACAAGAGATGGTTAATACCAGAAAGGGCGTGGAAAGGTGCGTCAGGTACGCATTTGAATTAACGAGGAAAAGAAAGAAGAAGATGAGGTTAACGCTTGTGGATAAGGCGAACGTTCTGACGTTTGCCCATGATCTCTGGCAGAGGGTATTCTATAAAGTTGGCGAAGAGTATCCCGATGTGGAGAAAGACCACGCATACGTTGATGCCTGTTGTATGTGGTTCGTTAAAAATCCTGAGTGGTTTGATACTATTGTAACCTGCAATATGTTTGGGGACATCATAACTGATTTGGGAGCAATGATTCAGGGTGGTATGGGAGTGGCAGCGGGAGGGAATATCAACCCTCAAGGCGTAAGCATGTTTGAACCAATTCATGGAAGTGCGCCGAAATATGCAGGCAAGAATGTAATAAACCCTATTGCTACCATAGTTGCCGGAGAAATGCTTCTGGAAAATTTGGGCGAGGAAAAGGGAGCAAAGTTAATCGATAAAGCTGTCCGTAAAGCTCTGTCTTCGGGAAAGATAAAAGCCTTGGATGCTGGAAAGATGGGCCTGTCCACATCCGAAGTCGGCGACCTCATCGCCGGGTATATTAGCTAAGTATAAGACGGAACGCACAAAAAGTCATGGTTCCGATTCATGGGGATGAACGAAGTAAAACAATCTCATAAGTGGGTTTGATAAATGAAAAAATATAATGTTGGCGTAGTGGGAGCGACCGGGCTTGTAGGCAGGGAAATGGTTAGAATGCTTGAAAAACGGAATTTTCCCGTAGCTAACTTAAGACTCTTAGCCTCCCAGCGTTCCCGGGGAAAAACATTAAAATTTAAAGGGAGAGAGATTGTAGTCGAAGAACTGAATCCCTCTTCGTTTAAGGTTTCTTCTCCAGAAGAAAAATTTAGCCTATCAGGTAGATTACATATGGCACTATTTTCTGCTGGCGGCTCTATTTCCAGAGAGTATGCCCCACTCGCTGCCCAGGAAGGCATATTTGTGATTGATAACTCCAGTGCCTGGAGAATGGATCCCGAAGTCCCATTGGTCGTCCCGGAAATAAATTCCCATACTCTATCCAAAGATAAAAAAATCATTGCCAATCCTAACTGCTCAACAATTCAGATGGTAGTTGTCCTGGCGCCGTTGCACAGGAAAGCAAGAATTAAGAGGATTGTTGTCTCCACCTATCAGGCGGTCTCTGGTGCAGGCCAGAAGGCAGTACTGGAACTGGAAGAGCAGGTTAGCGCTATTGCCTCTGGAAAAAAAATAAAACCAATGGTCTTTCCCCACCAGATTGCCTATAATTGTATTCCCCAGATCGACGTATTTCTGGAGAACGGCTACACTAAAGAAGAGATGAAGATGGTCAACGAAACAAGGAAGATAATGGAGGACGACTCTATTACCATCACCGCCACCTGTGTTCGGGTACCCGTTTTTCGTGGCCACTCAGAAGCCGTGAATATTGAAACAGAGAGAAAGATTACTCCCCAGGAAGCCCGCCAGATTTTGAACAAAGCAGAAGGAATTGTAGTTGTAGATGACATCAGTAAATTGAAATACCCTCTACCTACAAAGGCTGCCGATAGTGATGAGACTTTCGTTGGTCGCATTAGAGAGGACCAATCGATACCCAATGGACTCAATATGTGGATAGTAAGCGATAACCTTCTCAAGGGGGCTGCTCTGAATGCAGTTCAAATAGGAGAAGAGTTGATTAACAGGAAGATACTGGGGTCCTAAATGTCTTTCTTAAATAGCCTCACCATCGGTCGCTACATCCCTTCCCATTCTCCTGTCCACAGGCTCGACCCACGGACAAAGATTATAGCCGTTCTGATTGTCTCCCTTTCCATATTCCTTCTTAAGAACCTGTGGAGCTATTTTCTCCTGGCCATTTTTTTACTGGCCGTAATTCTTATCGCGCGACTCTCCATAAAGTTCGTTCTTAGAGGACTTGTACCTTTACTGTGGATCATCGTATTTACTTTTCTCCTGCACTTGCTTTTCACTCCCGGAACCCTAATTGCTTCTTTCGGCCCGCTAAAGATTACCAAGCAGGGTTTATCTCTGGGAACGTTCATTGCGTTGAGGCTAACTTTTCTAATACTGGTTGCTTCTCTTCTTACTCTCACCACCTCGCCCCAGAAATTGACCAGGGGACTGGAGTTTCTCCTTTCTCCCTTGAAAGTGGTGGGGATATCTTCCCACAAGATTGCTATGATGATGACCCTCTCCCTGAGGTTTGTACCTTTACTTTTCCAAGAGATGGATAAACTTATCAAAGCACAGAAGTCTCGAGGGTCAGATTTTTCTCATAAGAACCCCATTAAAAGAATCCGGGCCATTATTCCCATTCTGGTGCCCCTTCTGGTTAACCTCTTCCGGCGCGCTGACGAATTCGCTCAAGCCATGGAATCGCGAGCCTATGACCCGGATAAGCCCAGAGGAGACCTGGAAGTCATAAAGTTCAGAACTTCCGACTTATTGACAATTTTGACAATCGTTGCCTTCGCCGTAGCTATCATAATTTTATGACATCATAGAATGCGAAACATAAAACTCACCATTGAATACGACGGAACGGATTATTTTGGCTGGCAAATCCAGAAGAGAAAACCGACAATTCAGGGGGAGATAAAAAAAGTTCTGGAAAGAATCTTAAAGGAAAAGATAAGACTCACAGGCGCCGCCCGCACAGATTCTGGAGTTCACGCTCTCGGCCAGGTTGCCAACTTCAAAACCACAAATGAGAAGCTATCTACCGAAAGCCTCAATAAAGCACTGAACAGCCTGCTCCCTTCGGATATCGTTATAAAAGAAGTTAAGGAAGTTCCCCATAGTTTTCACGCCCGCTATAGCGCCAAAAGCAAAATATATCGCTACCAGATTCTGAATCAATTCTTTCCTCGAGCACTGGAGAGAAGATGCTCCTGGCATATCCCTGGACCTCTCCACTGGAGGAAAATAACAGAAGCCAATAAATATTTTGTCGGTAAACATGACTTTTCTCTATTTTCTGTCAGTGGGTCGAGTAGAAAAAATAAACAATGCACCGTCAGAGACTTCAGGATTCGAAAGGTGAAGAACTTATATGTCCTGCAGATAGAAGCCAATTATTTCCTATACAAAATGGTAAGAAGGATCGTAGGAGCTCTGATTGAAGTGGGAAGGGGAAAGATCGAGCCGGAATACATAAGTGTGTTGCTTCACGGGAAAGCCTCTACGTTACGTGCTCGGACCGCTCCTCCCCATGGACTTTTTCTGATAAAAGTAAAATACTAAAAGACTGGAGTCCTCCTGAAAGGGAGGGATCATAGCCAGCAGTGGCAGAACTTTAGTTTCACGTCTTAATTTTTGAGATTTCTGTTGATAGGAGAGGCAAAGAAGAATATAATAGTAATAAAAAATATTACTGCAAAACTCAAGGAGGAAAAAGATGAAGCAGAAGTGTAAATGGTTTGTGCTTTTGATGGCTCTGTTTTTTCTGGGCTCTCTGTCTTTTCTTCAGGCTCAGGAAAAAGAGATGCGGCCAGAAGTCAGGGCAGCCATAGAGAAGCTTAAGAGTGAGGGACCTGGAGAGAGGAGGAAAGCAGCAGAGACCCTGGGCAGATTAAGGGATAAGGCAAGTTTGCCTGCTTTGATGGAAGCTCTTCAGGATGAGGATTTTGGTGTGAGGGTAAATGCAGCAGATGCTTTGGGTAATATAAGGGATAAGTCTGCTACTCCAGCATTAATTAAGGCTTTGAAAGATGAGCACGATGGGGTGCGCATTAGTGTGGTTGTTGCTCTGGGCTATATTAGAGACCAGGAGAGTGTTCTTCCTCTAATTGAATCTTTAGCTGAAGATGAGAATGAAGGGGTGCGCATAAGTGCAGCTCAGGTGCTGGGAAATTTGCGAGATAAGAGAGCGACGCCAGTTCTGGTGGAAGGATTGAAAGATGAGAGTAGCAGGATTCGCGCTTCAGCAGCCAGGTCTTTGGGCAGATTGGGTGACCTTGAGGCAGGCAAGACTTTGATTGAGGCGCTAAAAGATGAAGAGGTGCGAGTGAGATTGTATGCTTCTGAGTCATTGGGAAATTTGAGAGTAGCAAGCGCAATTGAGCCTTTGAAAGAACTTTTACAGGATGAAGACGCCAGGACTCGCTGTGCTACTGCCAGCGCTCTGGGAAAACTAGGTGATAAGTCAGGGCTTGATGTCGCTCTGGCAGAAATGGAAAACGAAGATATTCGGATCAGAACAGAAGCATTAAGAGCGTTGGGTTATATTGGAGAGACGACTGAACCTGTAGTCAATGCTATTAAAGAGGCTCTGAATGATAAGAATAGAAGTGTGCAAAGGGTTGCTGAGATGGTAGCAAATCAACTCAGAATCGAAATAAAGACCGAAAAAGAGGGGGAACCTGAGAGTGGCCAGCAGTAAAAAATCTTTCTGGTTAATAATATTACTTTTTAGTTTCTTATTGGTGAACAGTTTCGATGCAAAAGATTTAACTACTTCTGAAAATCGATACCCCGTGATAATCGCAGAGGTTGAGAACCTGAACGATTTTGCACTCTTTGCTACCAGCGGCTGGGATGGCAACTGGTATGTTGGACATAACCACGCCTGGGTTACCAAACTGCCCGGAGCGCCCCAAGGCAATTACGTAAAGGCTTATTTAGGAGCCAAGTTAGGCAGGGCCAAAAAGGTTATCAGGAGGCAGCTTGAGCGGTCAAAAAACCACTTTGAGCGATTAAAGAATTTGCCACAGGAAAAAAGGGAAACATCGGCAAAGCAGTTGAAATACGAAAGTTTTAAGGAGATAAGTAAAAAGATAAAGGCATTGGAAAAGAAACTATCCTCGCCGCATTCGGGTAAAATATATATTGGAATTAATTCCTCTCCTCGCTGGGATAAGAAGAACTCTTTTTTCTTAGTTTCTGAGGAGGATATTCCACTGGAAGGTGATCCCGAGGAAGCCCTTGAGGAAGTAGGGGAGGCAAGGTGGTTCTGGGTTGAGATTCCTCTCGGCCTGGTAAGTTTCGATAAAGAGAACTACGTGGCTATCTGGTCGCCAGATGAGAACCTGAATTCAGCTCAGGTATCACCGATACTGGCCAGTGCCTGGGGAGGCAAGGAAGTCAATACATGGCTTGACCAGGAATCGGAGGGCAGACCTCCCACCTCTTTGAGTCGGTCGGTGACTATTTTCGAACCTGCCCTGGCTATTAAACTTGTGCCTTTCAATGAGAAGAGGGTTTTCGTCGAAATTCTTGATGTTAGCGATGGGGAAGAGATTAAGGAAAAGAGAGCGATTACTGCTTCGGTATCAGGTGGAGATATTGTGAGAGTGTGGCTGGAAATATCTGATGATGAAAGCACAAAGAAAGCTAAGGAATGGGTGAGAACAGGAAGACTTGCCTTTGGAGCGCCCTATTCCATTACCCTTGACCCCACAAAATTGGCAGAGTCCAGCTATTATTTGAGGGCGGTGGCTGAGGATTTCTGGGGTAATGTTGGCTACAGCGGGTCTATTAAAATATCGGTTAAAAAATAGTCAATTTATGGGCGAGTAAAATTTACAACTTTGTCCTTGACAATTAAGAAAAGTTGTGATAACATAATATCGAAAATAGAATACGAACTCCGACAATAGCAAACCACACCGAAAGGGTGGGACGCAAAGCTACGGACCCCTATAATGAGGTAGCCGGGCCACCGAAGAGTCGAGCCGAATTATCAACCCACACTTACGGTGAAATGCCGAGGGCGGGGTTCGAGAATTTTGATAATTCGGCTTTTTTTGTTTATTAATGCATATCAAGGTCAGAAAAAATATAAAAATTGCGCGTTCGCAAATTCAGAAAAATCTTTGAAAATTGAATAGGTTACTCCGATAAAGGCAAACCATACCGAAAGGGTGGGACGCAAAGCCACGGGTCCCGATTAAGATCGAGATAGCCGGGTTA
>WVXT01000066.1:2615-2978 GCA_011773355.1 bacterium | reverse complement strand
GTCAATAATGGACGAGGGGATCTTGTACTAGAAAAGGAATCCGTCTACGCCAGCCTTAAAGAGTTAGAATTTGATTACCAGACCGGGAAACTTTCCTGGGAAGATTATGAGAGACTACGTTCTGATCTGGAAAGCATGGCCGTCTCCCTTCTCAAAAAGGCTGACCGAGCGAAGGAAGGAAAGGATAGAAAGAAAACGATAGAAGAGGAGATTGAGTTAGAGGTGCTTAGGCTGCGCAAAAAGAAGGATTTGTCTGCCGATGAGGAAAGGATTTAAGGAAAAATTGGTCAAGATTATGGAGACATTAGCCAAAAGGGGAGAATAAAGATGAAGCTACTAAAAAATAGAGAGGTGATTGGTTGG
>WVXT01000066.1:2343-2511 GCA_011773355.1 bacterium | reverse complement strand
CTTAAAGAGCAAAAGCCGCCGCTGGGATATCCTTGCTCTTTCCTCGGCTGAGATAGGGGTGCTCCTCACCAGTTTAGCTCTCATTACCGGCTCTATCTGGGCCAGGCCCATCTGGTATACCTGGTGGACCTGGGATATTCGCCTGACTACAACCTTGGTACTATGGTT
>WVXT01000066.1:1939-2266 GCA_011773355.1 bacterium | reverse complement strand
AGGATTCGTTGATGTTCCCATCGTCTTTATGTCTATTCGATGGTGGAGGACCCAGCATCCGGGCCCGGTAATTGGGGGAGGGAAGGGAACAGGATTGGCTCCTCCTATGCTCTATACTCTATTCGTGTGTTTGGCCGCTTTTACTTTACTCTTTATCTACCTGCTTCTTCTAAGAACGAAACTAGAAACAATTAAAGATAAGATAGAATATTTTAAGAAAGGAGATCATAAATGACAAATCTTTCCTATCTTTTCGCTGCTTATACTGTGATCTGGGTAGCCTTATTTCTCTATATTTTCAGTCTGTCACGTAAAAGCAAAAGACTA
>WVXT01000066.1:1469-1834 GCA_011773355.1 bacterium | reverse complement strand
AATTTTCCACTAATCTTAGACCGGTAGTGGTTTGGAACTTGAACAATCGCTGCAATTTGAAGTGCAAGCACTGCTATATTGAGGCGAAAGATGAAAAACAGAAGGGAGAGCTGACTACCGGGGAGGCTAAACGATTTATAGAGGATCTGGGAAAGTTGAAGATTCCTGTACTTCTCTTCTCTGGAGGAGAACCTCTCCTGAGAGAGGATATTTATGAATTAGCCGCCTGGGCAGATAAAGAAGGAATCAGGCCCATACTCTCCACCAACGGGACCTTGATCAGCCGAAAAGTAGCAGAGAGACTAAAAATGTCTGGGTTTAAATACGTAGGGGTAAGCCTAGACGGTCTGGAGCAAGTTCATGAT
>WVXT01000066.1:1104-1413 GCA_011773355.1 bacterium | reverse complement strand
AGGGCTTAGAAAACGCTATGGAAGCCGATTTAAGGGTTGGAGTAAGATTCACCATTAATGAGAAAAACAAAGACGACCTTTCTCAAGTTCTGAATCTGGTTAAGGAGAGAAAAATTCCCCGCTTCTGCATGTATCACCTGGTCTATAGCGGGAGAGGAAAGGAAATAATTTCCCTGGATACCTCCAAAGTGGATAAGGGAAAGACGATAGAACTTATCATTGAGAGAACTGTAAAGTTTTGTAAAGAAGGCACAGAATTGGAAATTCTTACTGTGGATAACCCGGTTGACGGGGTCATGATCTATCGCT
>WVXT01000066.1:0-970 GCA_011773355.1 bacterium | reverse complement strand
CTGTCTTTAGGTAATGTAAAGGAAAAAAGTTTTGCCCAAATCTGGCTGGATAATGGCAATCATCACTTGAGGAAACTGCGAGCTAAGGCTGATTATCTAAAGAGTAGATGCGGAAAGTGTGAATGGGTTAGGATCTGTGGAGGTTGTAGGGTCAGGGCAGAGGCTACCTACGGAGATCCCTGGGAAGAAGACCCGGCCTGTTATCTAGATACCGACGAGGGTATTCGTTAAGAAATGCAAGCTAAAGAAAGAAGCCAGCAAGATCAACATGATTTCCCTCAAGATTCTTATAAGCCAAGGCTTATTGCCTGTGAGATGACCAGAAGATGTAACCTGGCTTGTCTTCATTGCCGTGCCTCGGCCCAATCCGAGCCTTCTCCAGATGAACTTACCGCTGAGGAATGGATGAGGCTTGTTGATGAAATCGTCTCCTTAAGTAAACCTATCCTCATCCTTACCGGCGGTGAACCTAGCTTAAGGAGAAATATTTATAAAATTGCCGAGTATGCTACTAATAAAGAACTGAGGGTAGTATTGTCCTCTAACGGAATCAATATTAACAAGGAGAGCACCAAGAGGATGAAAAATGCTGGAATTAAAAGATTGAGCGTCAGCCTTGATGGAGCTACCTCCCAGACTCATGATAACTTTAGGGGCGTTAAGGGAGCCTTTAAGGAAGCAGTAAGAGGAGCTAAGGAAGCTAAGGAAGCTGATCTGGACTTTCAGATTAATACTACCATTACCAGACTAAATCTGGAGGAAGTTCCCGAGATTTTAGATTTAGCAGGTCGGTTGGGCGCTGTAGCCCATCCTTTTCTTTTAGTCCCGGTAGGCAGAGCCAGTCAGCTTAAGTCTCAAGAAATTCCTGCTAGAAAGTATGAGGAGATTCTGTGCTGGTTTGCCAAAATTAGGGAAAAGATAGCTTTGCCAATCAAAGTCACCTGTGCTCCTCATTATTATAGAATTCTTC
>WVXT01000075.1:16610-30609 GCA_011773355.1 bacterium | reverse complement strand
AATTATTTAGAGACGGGTAATGGTAACATTTTTGGAGTAAGCTTCAAGTGCGGGATTGGGCCTAAGCCAGCTGAGCTTGTTGAAGTTGAGTCTTACAAGAGCTATATTCGAGAGAGTGATAGTCCGTTCAACGCATTGCCCGATTTTCGCCTGCCATTTACTGAGAGTGTGAAAAGACTCAATACTATGAACAAAGTAATAAGGTACACCAGGAGTAACCTGGGATATATCCCACAGAACGGTTATGGTCGCAACCCCAAGGAAGTGTTCGAGTTAAGGGGAGGAGATTGCGATGAGCAAGCTTTATTTCAGCTACACGCTTTAAAGTCCCACGGTTATGATGATTTGTACGAACTTACTTTTGTATCTCCCACAATGGCGCATGCCTTCTCATATGGTAAAGATAAGAGGACGGGAAAAGAATATATATGGGAATATGGCAGGGTGTTCAGACTCGATTTCGACTCTGACTCTAACCTGTCAGAAAAAGAAAAGATGGCAGCTATCCTTTGTTCCAGGAGATGCACAGAGGATTGGGAACGGTTTTGGGCTTTTAGGCCTACAAGTTTTGACTATAGGGACTACAATTATCAGAATATGAACTGGGTCCATCAAGCTTGGAGCCACGAGGTAGATATTTCAGGAGATACGGTGCAAGTAATTCCCGAATCGGGAATAAGGCTATTTATCGGCACGGAATTTGAAGAATAAGGGCAGCCAAATAAAAAAGACTTGACAAATTCGGATTTTTATAGCATTATTTAAACAGGGCTGGGGGAAACGATACAAACCTGGAGAAACATGGAGCCAGGATTTTTTTTCTCTATTTTTTGAAGTATTGATTTCAAAATTACATTAAGACTTAAATCAAGCAACATGTATGGAAGGTCCAGCATACAAAAGAGGCAAATCCAGGCTTAATCAAGAGAGGCGAAAGAAGCAATGAAGAAGACGGACACAAAATCAGAACTGGCAAAGACATATGGAATTTTGATTAAAAATATGGGCGAAGGATTGTGCGTTCTGGACAAGAATTTTGCGCCAACATTTGTTAATCCTAAGTTTTGTGAGATTATAGGTTACTCCAGGGATGAAATTCTAGGCAAGTCTGCTTTCCAATTTGTTAAAGGTAAAAGTAGAGAGATATTGAAAAAAGAATTAGAAAAAAGGGCAAAAGGTGAGTCATCGCGTTATACCGTAAAGGTCAGGAAAAAAAATGGAGAAGAAGCATTCCTCCTGATCAGTGGCGTGTCTCGTTTTGACAAAAAAGGGAAATTTGCCGGAACCATTGCTATTGTCTCCGATATTACGGAAAGGAAGAGATTGGAGAAGGAACTGGAAGAACGGACCATGGAGTTGGAGAAAGAAGTAAAGAAGAGAACCCAGTTACTGGTTGACCTCTATAGGGGGGTTGCGGTTTCAGAAGAAAGGAGCAGATTGGCCCAGGAGATTCACGATAGTTTAGCCCAGACTCTGGCCACTTCACTTTGCAAAACTGAAATGTGTGAGAAACTCTTGGGCGATAATCAACTGGAAGCAAGGAGAGAACTATCGGAATTGAGAAAGATGCTAGGAAGAAGTGTCAGTTCCACCCGACACGTCATATTTGGATTGCAGTTCCCCAACTTTCACAGAGCGGGGTTTATTGCTGTGCTAAAGCAGTATTTCCAGGAATTTGAGAGAAAGAGCGGGATTTCGTGTGACTTGAAAGTCAAACTGGAAAGGAGTCTCGCCGTAAGGACACAGGTGGGTATCTATCAGATCATTCGGGAGGCAATGAACAACGTGAGGAAACATGCTACGGCGAAACGTGTCGATTTGGAATTAAGAACCGATAGGGATGGGAATCTCCACCTTATCATAGAAGATAATGGAAAGGGATTCTGTTTGAAGAAAATTTTAGCCCGCAGCAAGTCTGCCAAGCGTTTTGGATTGAAAGGAATGAGGGAGCGAGCAAAACGATTGGGAGGGAGTTTCGCTGTGGAAACGGCAAGGGGGCAAGGGACCAGGATAAAGGTGAAAGTACCGCTCAAGAAGAAAGAGAAATAAGTTTTCCGGAAATATTTCCTTAAGCGGGAGGTGATAGAGCAATTATCCGACTTTATGGAAGGTATTGAAGAGATTCTCAAAAAGGAGGTAGAAATGGCAAAATTGAAGTGCAATAAATGCGGCGTAGTACAGGACATACCCGTCCATTGCGGACAACCGATGATAGTTACAGAAATTAATGAGAGAACAATGCTAGCGTGTCGCATGGGTGCTGCTTGCGGCATCACAAAAGAACTCCCCAAACATTGTGATCAGCCCATGGTGGTAGTTGAGGAAGGCTAAATTTGCCAGGGCATCACACTTCAACGACTAACAAGAATCCCAACGCATGAGGGTAACAAAAGTAACAAAAACCTGGACAGAGCCAGCTCAGAAGCGATCGTGATATTATATGGATAAAAAAGTGGAAGAGAAACTATCCAATTCATTCACTCAAGAGGCCCATTTTGAATGGGCCTTTTTCTTGACAAAAGATTCTATAAAATTGGACTATTTGCCTATTGCAAAAATTGGGAGACGTTAGTAAATTTAACTTGACAAGAGTCAGCCAAAGAGTTATACATATATGTTGTTGACAAAAGGCGCGAAAACGGAGAAAGACCTGGAAGAAAGGATTGTTAGAAACTGACAAAAGCCAGCAATAGCTGGAAGCGATTGCTAATTTTTTTCTTGCCTCGAAGTAAGGACCTCACCATCATAAATCACCACACAGAGCAGAACGAACCAAACATCCCTATTGCTGGAAGAGAATCTTGAGTAAGTAGAAAGAATTTACTCACACTTCTTTATCTCCACGTGGTAGTCCTTATTATCATAAAACTCTGTGCCTCTGGCGATTTCCGCTTTTTTTCTCGGATGGGGAAAGAGGACTGCAAGGAGTTTATCGACTAGTCAGGCGAAACAGAGGTAAATAAAGAGAAAGGGGGTGAAACAGAATCAAGAGCAGACTCAGATATCGTTGAGTCGCAAATCAAACAAGGAGGGTCCCGATGAATAAATCGGGAACTGTAGCGAAGCGAAAGGAGGGTCGCCGTCGCGACGCATAAGGAGCGACAAGAATGGCGACGCCTGCGAGTCGGTGAGCAGGCAGGTCACCGACTGCAGCGAAGCGAAAGGAGGGTCGCCGTCGCGACGAATAAGGAGCGACAAGAATGGCGACGCCTGCGAGTCGGTGAGCAGGCAGGTCACTGACTGCAGCGAAGCGAAAGGAGGTGAAACATGCGTAAAACCGGACAAATCTTCAGGTTCTTAATTCCTATCATTGCCTTGGTGGTTTTAGTGGTACTTATCACTGGGCTTGGGAGACGGAGAATGACAAAGAAAGCATTTGTGGGCGCGTACACCGAGTGGGAAGAAGCCTGGACCACGAACAACCCGGACCTATTGGAGAGAACGATAGCTGCCGACTGTGTCACTCACATTCCTCCCGGTCCAGATATTGAAAGCCTAGAGGATTATAAACAGCACCTTAGAGACACCCTCGCCGCGTTCCCTGACTTTTCAGCCACGCATCACGAATACATCCTCGAGGGGAACTGGGGTGCTACGCTGTGGAGCTGGACGGGCACACACAAAGATACTGGTAAGTGGGTGAAAGTAACAGGAGCCTGCATAACTAAATGGGAGAACGGGAAATGTGTCGAACATTGGACGTTTGCAGATAACCTGGGCCTTCAGCAACAGCTCGGTTTTAAACTCGTCCGCGCGAAGAAGTAGGGCAGGAAGCGAGGAGGGAGAAAAATGAAAATGTTAGAAAAACCGATAAGCAGAAGAGATTTTATGAAAAAGGGCCTTCAGTTTGCTGGCACCGCAGCCCTCATGGCCAGCATAGCCCGACTTCCAGGCTTGGATTTGCCCGAAGCAGAGGCAGCGGCAGGAGGAGGGGTAGTCTCGGCTGCTGCCGGCTGGAGTACCGATGCCTCTCCCAGAAAGGCGGGTATGGAGGCGGCAGCGATGGCCAAAAAGACGGTCAGGAGGCCGACATTAGCGATAGTTTTTGCGTCACCGCCCTATAAGGATTTCGAAGGCATTTTGGATGGGGTAGCCTCCGTGATTGGGACCCGCGTGCGCATGGTAGGACAGACTACAGGTTATGGTGGGGGCTACAGCATTGGTCCTGGCGGTTGCATTCCCAAGTCTGTGGTCGTTCTCTTGTTGCAATCCGCACGTCTCAAAGTCGGCATTGGCCTGGGCACCGGCTGCAAGGCGAATCCCAGGGAAGCGGCCAGGAAGGCGACCCTGGATGCCATAAAGGACCTGAACTATAACCCCTGGCGGGATCTCCGGAGGGTAAGACCAGGTCCGGCTCTGGTCAAGCATGCCCCTTATTCAGTTATGATGATGGACGATGGTTATCAAGGGGTGGTAGATTACGAGATCTATGGGATACAGGACGTGATTGGTTGGGCCCCGCTAGTCGGAGGTTGCGCAGGGGATGACGGTACTTTGGGGAAGGCTTTCCTTTTCTATGGAGGTAAAGTCTATAACGACGCGATCGTCATCACAATCTTTTCCGGTCCCGTCAAGATGGGCTATGGTTGCGGCATTTCTTATAAGCCAGTGGCTGGAAAATTTGGGGTAGTGACTGGAGGCGATGGTTTCCGCCAGATCTATGAGATCAACGGAAAACCTGCAGGCAAGGTGTGGTTGGACTGGACAGGTGCTCCCAGAGAACATATCCTGACCAAAGGCATGCCTCCTTATAACCAGTGGAACCCCATCGGTGTGCAAGAGCACATCTACCCCGAGTGGATCTGGATTAAAGATCCCTTTATGTACCTTAAGGAAAAGGAGGGACTGGGTGTGGGTGGTATTACCCCGCTTGGTACAACGGTTCACTTGCTCGAGGCTACTCCTGATACGGTCATTGAGGACAATATCAACAGCCTTAAGTATGCCTTAAACTACGAGGGGATCACCAAAGTGGCAGCCATGATCGGGTTCAACTGTGTGGAGCGCTTGACTATCCTCCAGACGAAAAAAGGCAAGACGGAAGAAAACTTCGATAAGATCATGGATGTGGTCGGACGTCCTCCCATTGCAGGGAACGCCGGGGCCTGGGGTGAACAGATGTTTGCTCCCACTGGCAATATTGGGGCGCAGAATATGACCCTCTGCTCTTTACTCATTGGCGATGAGTTGGTGAGATGAGGTAGGGGAGAAACGCAAGCGATCAGGCTCAAGTACAAATAGACGCAGACACAGGTGGCGTGCAGGTAACATTTAAAGCAGACTCCGTGTTTGTTGTCACCACATGCCTAACACGGAGTTGCCTGCTTTCCTTCGCCTGGTTGGAATGGCGTTTTCGGCCACTTTTATGGAGGGTAACGACCTGAGATAAAAAATCGGATAGGAATTATTAAAGCGGGGTCTCCTACGTCAGGTCGCCCCGCTTAAGACAGCTAGACACGAATGGTTTAATCCTGAGAAGGGCCCTTGTATTCGAGTGCAAGGGCTTTTTTATTTTGCTTGATTTTTATCAGAACTTTAGATATAATGAATTCGCTATTTGGCGTTAGAAAGGTTACACATTGCTCTCGGTGGTGGCGTGCTACAAAACAACATCCGTAACCCTACACGGAACAATAATTTTCGTTATCCAAGGCATCATTTCAAGGCTTAACAAGCATCCAAACACATATTCAGGGATTACAAGACAGCCGGGCTACCGCTATCAGATGATCAAAAGAAGGAGGCGGTTACTCAAAGAGGGCTATACTTTTCACCCGAAAACAAGGGAGTGGATAAAGAAGTAAACGCTATCGAATAGCAACAATAGGGCTTTTAAAGCCGCTAAACGCAACGCGTGAGGCGGTTTTTTTATTGCCTTTTATGATCAATTCTTTTAACAATTTTGATAATTCTCTTGACATCAGCTGTTATCATTATTAAAATACTAATATGAAGTTAGTTAGTATTAACTAACTTATTTCCGAGGAGGAATTAATATATGAAAAGAAAAACTTCCCAAGAACGCAAAAAAGAGATTATTGATGCAGCTCGAGAATTAATTATCCGAGAAGGAGTGCAGGGTGTTACAATAAAGAATATTTCTAAAAAGAATAGAATTTCAGAACCTGCTATTTACAGACATTTTAAAAATAAACGGGCGATACTGCTGGGATTAATTGAAAGTTTTGAAAGTAACCTGATGATGGCTATAGATGAACCTATACGATATCATAAGAATCCTTTGGATAGATTGAGAGAAATTATGAAAACTCATTTGATTTTTACTGAAAAGAAAAGAGGCGTTCTATTTGCTATTACTGCTGAGTCTATACATTTTAACGATGATTTTTTGCGGCGTAAAATCTTAGAAGTAATAGAAAGATATAAAATTAGGATAAAAGATATTCTCCAGGAAGCAAAAAGGGAAGGCTTTCTACGAGAAGAGATTAATTTGGATGCGGTGAGCTTAGCATTTTTTGGGCTTATTCAAACAGCGATAATCCAATTCGCATTGACTAACTATACGGTTCCCCCTATCACTAAATTTCAAACGTTGTGGAATGTCTTTATAAGAGGCATAGAAAAGAAAAATCGAGACATATAGGGTGAGAGCAAAAAATTGTATTAACGAGAAAAGGAAAAATAAGTCTTTTGAGAGTAAAGAGGAAATTATTGTGCCTATTGGTAATGCTTATGCTACCGGAAATATCATTGCATTTATCGAAAGACATCATCTAAAAAATAAAAAACTGAATGTGTTAGATGTTGGCTGCGGCATTGGGCACAATGGTTTTATTTTTAGAGAGATGTTTGAGATAAGATATCTAAGACTAAAGCCAGAGGAGTGGATACATCGGGTTGAGGCTATAGAAATATTTGAAGGTTATAGGAATCCGGTTTGGGAATATGTATATAATGAGGTAATGGTTTGCAATTGTTTAAAGACAATACCTCTTTTGGAAAATAAGAAGTATGACATCATCTTTGCTACTGAAATCCTTGAGCATCTTGAGAAAGGGCAGATGTATTTCTTATTAGATAAGTTGATAGAAAAGATAACCGATGATGGGAGTATAATTATCACTATTCCTGTTGGGGAGGAAGAAGCAGTTTTAGAACAGAAAGAGCTTCTAGGCAATATTTACGAAACTCATAAGAGTTATTTAACTATTAAGGACTTTGAAAAGTATTATATTAAACACAAAATAAATGATGGAGTATTTATGATTGGGAGGCAAGTATGAAAAAGATTTTACTCATCAGCTTTGAATATCCAATAGGTAAAACATACTGTGGCGGCGTAGGCCAAATTGCTAAACTGTCCAGAAAAGCCCTAACGAGTTTAGGATATGAAGTTTATGTGCTTATAAGCTCGGAATTTCATAAAAAGTACCCGGTTAAATTATTGCTCCCGGACGATTCTCTTTTGCGTTACTCCAATTTTTGGGCTTTTCAGAACCAATATGATTGGCATGGATTTAATTACGTCATTCAACATTTTGTAAATTTGACTAAAGAGTTTAAGAAGCTTAAAAAGCATAAGAAAGACAGACCTAAAATTATCTATCACTTTCATAGTATCCTAAGGAGAGAAAAGGACTCAGGATTTGAAACTCTTAATCATTTCCTTTTTAATCAAGAAAAAATGATTGATATTGCTGATAAAATAATCTGCCCTTCTAGATATGAATACGAAAATTTTATGAGATATTTTCCTAATTTTGGCGAAAAAGTCAGTATAATAGAAAATACAGTTGAGACTTTCGCCCCTCAACAAGAAAGAATAAAGAATATAAAGTTTCAGCATGGAATTGAAAGGAACGATATCGTGTCTATCTATGTAGGCCGCCTGGAAAAAATAAAAGGAGCTGAAATTCTCATTCAAAACATACCGAAGGTATTAAATAGACATAAGAATCTTAAGATTTTTATAATCGGAAAGACATTAGAGAGAAATCTTTACTGGCGATTGATGAAGATCCGGAAGAGATTTCCGCATCGAGTATATTATATGAGATATTTAGAAAAAGAGATATTATTTCAATATTTCTATATAAGTCATATCTATATAAATACGTCTTTAAGTGAGTCATTCTCACTAACTACTTATGAGAGTGCTTTATGCAATAATGCTCTTTTGCTTAACTCACTTCCAGTGTTTGAAAAGTTCAAGAACGCGGCTTTATTCTTTTCCCATCCTGATACCAACGGTAATGGTTTTATTTCCAAGTACGAAACGTTAATTAGAAATAGAGGATTAAGGAATGAACTTTCCCATAAAGCCTCAAGAATTGCAAAAAATCTTTTGTTTAGGAATCATTTGGAAAAAAGCTTTTCTGATTTTTTCAAAACAGTTTGAGATATATTTAAGGCTAAGAATTACTCCCTCAATAGAAAAATCTGCTGTACGGGAGTTTGAGTTAGATGTGGACTAAAGATAGTCTGATAAGTGTAATTGAGAAGAATTTAAAAGACTATAAATTCATTGTGGCCTCAAATAGAGAGCCTTATATGCATGAGTATAGGGGTAAGGAAATTAAGTGTATTAAGACAGTGAGTGGTGTTACTATTGCTCTCGATCCTGTTATGCAGGCAGCTAAGGGCGTATGGATAGCCTGGGCAGGCGGAAATGCTGACAAGGAGGGGGTTGATGAAAATAATTGCGTTAAGGTTCCACCTGATACTCATACGTACACCTTAAAAAGAGTCTGGCTATCAACAGAAGAAGAGGACGGATACTATTATGGTTATTCTAATCAGGCTCTTTGGCCTCTATCCCATATTGTTTATGAAAAACCTGTTTTTTTGAAAGGACATTGGTTGATATATAAAAAGATAAATCAACGCTTTGCGGAGGCTATATTAGAAGAAATCGAAATGGATAAAGCATTTGTATGGCTTCAGGATTACCATCTAACATTAGCAGGAAAATACATAAAAAAGAAGAGACCTGATGCTATCGTATCAATGTTCTGGCATATACCTTGGCCAAATCCAGAAGCTTTTAGAATTTGTCCTCAAAAGAAAGAGATTCTGTCAGGTTTACTCTCCTGTGACCTTTTGGGTTTTCACATAAGGTATCACTGCATTAATTTTATGAATACGGTAGATTTTGAACTTGAGGCAAAAACAAACTATGAAGAAAATAGTATTATTCATCGTGGACACAAGACACTTGTAAGAGCTTTTCCTATTAGTGTTGATTTTGAAGGTATCTCAGATGAATCTCATAGCCTACCAGTTGTTCAGGCGATAAAACAGTTGCCTGAACAAATTGAACCTTCTTATGAAATCTTGGCTTTAAGCGTGGATAGAATTGATTACACCAAAGGGATTTTAGAAAGATTAAAAGCAATAGACAGATTCCTGGAAAAATATCCTGAATATCAAAGAAAAATTGTATTTTATCAGATGGGAGCACTTTCCAGGATTCGTATTAAAACATATAAGGATTTAATTAATAAAGTACAGAAACTTGTAAAAGAGATAAACTGTAAATATAGAACAGAAAGTTGGTACCCCATTGTTTTAAATACTAAGGGTATAGATTATGTACAACATTTAGCTTTGTATCGCAGCGCTGATTTATGTATTGTGAGTTCTCGGCACGATGGGATGAATTTGGTAGCCAAAGAATATGTGGCAGCTAATGTAGACCTTAAAGGGGTATTGATTTTAAGCAAATTTACTGGTTCTGCGCGTGAATTATCAAAAGGAGCGACTCTTATTAATCCTTATGATTTTGAATCAACTGCAGATGCGATAAAAAAAGCTATTCAGATGTCTAAAGAAAAAAGGGTAGAACGTATGCGTAAGATGAGAGATATTGTAGCTGAGAGAAATATTTATAGATGGGCAGGTAAATTTATCTCAAATTTAGTGAGATTATAAACGTTATTTGAAAGTAGACAATCAAGGTTAAGTAGAGAGAAGGTTGATAAATGAGAAACATATGCACAGTGCTGTGGATATGAACGAGTAGGGAAATAAAAAATGAATTCTAAAACAAAAGTCATTTAGAAAATTTGGTTCTGCGATCCTGTAAAAAGGCTTTGTGGGATTTTTTATCTAAAGGGGGTGACGCTAGGAAGGAAAGATAAGGAGACTTTTCATAAGGGGGTGTGATGTGATAACAGTGACTGCGACTGCAAAAGAAAAACTTAAAGAACTCTTACAAAAACAAATAACGGAACCAGAAGCGGCTATTAGGATTGTTCGTTCCACGGCGGTGCCAAACCGGCTAGAGTTGGTTTTGGACAAAGAAAAAGAAGGAGATCAAGTAGTGAAAAGCGAAAAGGGTACAAGGCTATTGCTTATAGCCTCTGACTTAGCCCCAGTGCTAAAAGGCTTGGTTATCGACTACCAGGAAACACCTCAAGGTACAGGTTTTACTATATCAATGCCTGGTGCTGGTAAATAATGCTCTAAAGCCGAATTAGCCGATTATTTCCTCGTTTGAGTTCTCGTTGAAGATTTATGTTAAAGGTGACGAGGAAGGGAATCAGGAATTCCTTAATAAGGAGTAGCCTGAATGAGTAAACATAGAAGTGATGAGAATTGGAAAGTCCATGACTTTATAATTAAGAGACTAAAAGGGTGGCTGGAAAATCAGGGGAAATATGTCGTGGCAAATCCAGGACAGGAGAGGAACCCCAATGCATCAGTTAAAAGGGGTGAGGCTTTTGTCTATCCCGATTTGGTAGTTAGACCCTCAGAAGTGGGAGAAATTACAGATCTCTTTGAAGTCGAGACAGAGGATAGCATAGATTCTGAAGAGGCCGAGCAGTGGAGAATCTATAACGCTGGAGTGTCAAGATTCTATCTCGTAGTCCCCAAGCGTTCTGTAAAAAAAGCGGGAGACTTGATTATAGAGAAGAGCGTTCCAGTAGCTGGAATCGGCTTTTATGATAGCTCTCTCAATGTCTACTTGCCGGGAGGCGTGTAAAGATCTTCTTATAATATAGGGATAAATGCTGGTATTGAGCAAATGAAGAAATTGGTCTGAGGAGAGATAAGCCTGGTAGCAGTAGGAAGGAGTCTGGCGGTGGAAAGGTTGGTAGTATTAGAGGTCCCCCTGTCTGGAGAGGAGAAACCCCGGGAACCCAGCGTTGTAGATTGGATTAAGGAGGTGTTAAAATGCGTGGCAAAATTAAGAGGGACAAACCCAATACAAGATCTCAGATAACCTCTCTGCAAAAAGAATTAAAGAGATATAAAAAAGGAAGCAAAAGATGAAGAGAGTGTAAGGATAAAATCAAAGACTTAAAACAAGCTTTGAGAAACTAATAATCAGGAAAGGAGGTGTATAAATGAGAAAATTCCTGACAAAGTATCTTTTACCATTTCTGGTTGTTGCCTTTCTTCTGCTCTTATCTATTGGCTGCGCAACGAAAGGTCACCTTAGTGCAAGTATCGAGAGGTATGATTATGCTTCCTCTACCGGGAATGTTGATGTGCATATTCTGGTAAGAAATGATGGACAGAGAGATGTCGGCCGATATGATATCCACTATAAAATTACCTATGATTCTTCAGCTTATGAAGATTCGACACGTGGGTTGAATTTGAATGCAGGGGAAAAGCGAACAGAATACGCTATTACATTGATCGGGACAGGGAAAACAGTAAAAGATGTATCAGTTACTGATGTCGAGTGGAAAGCTCAGTGAGTGAAAAGCAGTAGGAGACCTATTACTGACGTTGAGAAAGTCGATTGCAGAGCAAATGGAGAGCTATTCTTACTGACGGGAAAGGTTGAATTTCTTTCCTTAGCCAGAAGTGACTCTTATTTGAGTTTTTAAAAAGGTCTTATTATTGAGAAATGGGCACCTTGTTGACTGCTGGACTTTTAAAAACTGACCTTAGTTCACACTTAACCTCTATTGTTGGGAGTGGAAGAAAAGACTATGGCCGGATGAGAAAACTATCGTGGAAAGAAATAGGAGCGGCTATGTATACTAACGGGATCAAGGTCGATTTAAGCGAAGACGAGGTTAAAGAAGCTATCGATTTAGGAGTGAAAAATAAGGATTCTCCTGAGAGTATTCGCTCACTTTACTATTTTGGTGAAGGGGGAGGTCATAAAGAATACGGATTCGTGGCTACTAAGTTTTACACCCTTGCCTTCCTGGGCTGTAGATTTGCAAAGAGGTATAAAAACCCAGAGAGAGAAGAGATTGAGGAAATCTTGAATAGCAAAGAACTTTGGATTGGGATTTGTACTTATGGAGATAAAGTTGACTTTGCCGAAAATTACCATATAGTGTTAACAGAAGGCAGGAAGGTTATCCAGCCAGTAAATCCCCGAGCTCCTCGATGGACCAAGACGACTGCTTCCTATCCAGCAAGTCCCTCATATGAGGCAACGATAATAGCCTCCTTCCCTTACTCCAAGATTAACCCGAAAGCCAAAGCTACAATAGTCCTGATTAAAGACAGAGGGAAGAGTAGTTTTAGGGTTGACCTATCACGGTACAAATAGAAAAAGTCTGTAAAATGAATTGGTATTTGATGTAGTCTATTTAAGGAGGTACGATGAGGTGCTGAAGAACCTCAATAAGAGTGTCTCCCTTGAGTTTGGTCCGCAGAGGGTTGCTTATTCCGTAAGGTTAGCCCTGGACAGACTATAGGGTTGTAGCAGAATTATGTTTGGAGATGGCAACAAATTTTTGGAATGAGGGAAAGGGGGTGAAGAAATGAAGAGAGTTTGGGGATTGTTTTTGTTGAGTCTTCTTTTGGTAGGGTTGACGGGATGCCCAAAAAGGCCTTTAATTCCACCTGTTGATCAGGCCAGAGTAGATGCAGAGAATGCTATTGCTTCTGCTGATGAAGCAATAAGTGCTGCCCGGGAGGTTGGTGCTGATGTTACAATAGCAGAGTCTTTACTTGAGTGGGCACGAAGTGCCTTCGCCGAAGGCGACTATGCGACTGCTACTTCCAGGGCTTGGGAGGCAGAAGCATCTGCAAATGAAGCAAGAGAAGCAGTTTTGGCAGAGGCAAGAGGAGGAGAAGAAGAAATTGCAGTAGAAGAAAAAGAGGCGGTAGAAGAAGCCCCGAGAATTTATGTAGTAGGAACCTGGGAGAGGGATCGAGATTGTCTCTGGAACATTGCCAAGAAGAGGAGATTTTATGGAGATCCCTGGAAGTGGAAGAGGATTTACAGAGCAAACCAGGATAAAATTAAGGATCCTGATCTAATTTACCCTGAGCAAAGGTTAATTATTCCTTAATCGAAAATTTAGAGATAAGTCTTAAAGCAGGAAGGAAATTTGACAACTGCAAATACTCTGCTTATTTCTATTCCCAACTATTAAAACAAACCTGCGGCTGTGGAGGCTAAGTACAGATTCTTAGTCTACATGCTAGGGGAATCTTGGAGGAAGCCCTTGTATTTGAGGCAAGGGCTTTTTCTTTTGGGTTGCGAACTTTTATTTACTTGATTTTTGCCAGAAGTTTAAGTACAATAATGTCGTCAATTTCACATGATTCCAAAGGCAGTGCATATTGTATGGCGGCGTAGCTCAGTTGGTCAGAGCAGGGGAATCATAATCCTCGAGTCGTAGGTTCGAATCCTACCGCCGCTACCAGATTAGATTTCACCCTCACCTGAATCCTCTCCCATCAAGGGAGAGGAGGATAATTTGTAACTCTTAAAGAGTCCGCAACGGCGGGCTATTTTTATCGAAAAATGGTTTTTCCCAAGGTTAAAAAGATAATAGAAAAATATGGTATGTTTTCTCCTGGAGATAGAATCCTGGTGGCAGTCTCGGGAGGGCCGGATTCGGTTTGTCTTTTGCATATCCTGAATAGATGCCGAAAAGAGATGGGTTTATCCCTGCACATTGTACACATTAACCATGGGATAAGAAAGAGGGAATCTAAAAGAGAAGAAAAGTTCGTAAGTCATCTGGCTGGCAGGATGGGCCTCCCCATTACTGTGAAATCATTAGATGTTCCCTCTTATGCCAGAAGGAAAAAGCTGACGGTTGAGGAAGCGGCA
>WVXT01000075.1:0-16601 GCA_011773355.1 bacterium | reverse complement strand
GAAAATTGGGTAGTGCGGCAATCGTCCGCCCCCTAATAGAAATAAGTAGAGAAGAAATTTTGGGCTATTTAAAAGAGAATAGTCTAAAATTCTGTTTAGATTCGTCAAACAGAAAAACCGAATATTTTCGTAACAAGATAAGGTTAAAACTTCTTCCTCTTTTGCGGAAAAATTATAATAGGAATATTGAGGGAGCGCTGCTCCGTTTGTCAGAAATTTTGAAAGAAGAGAATGCCTATTGGGAGAGAGTGGTGGAAAGGGTTTTGCACGAGGTAGTCTCCTGGAAATCAGGGAAAATTTTGATTGATTTTAGGAGGTTTTTAAGATATAATGTAGTTGTTCAGAGAAGAATTTTATATAGACTTTTTGGTGGGGTTGTAAGTCTACACCAGATAGAATCGATAAGAAATTTAGCCCGCAAGAGTTCTCAGGGGAAAAGGATTTATCTGGGTAATAAGTTCAGTGTCAGGAAAGAGGGCGATTTTCTCATATTTTCCTCTTCTCCTGAGCGAAAGTTCAAAAAATTTAATTATTCCATCAGAGTTCCTGGGAGGAACGAGATTGAGGGACTGAACCTAATCCTCAATACCAGAATACTAAATTCTCGTCCTGTTTCTGGTGGAAGCGCCAATATAGTCTATTTCGACGTAGATAAAATCAACTTCCAGAAATTAATAGTGAGGAATAGACAGGAAGGAGACCGGTTCAGGCCTTTTGGGTTGAGAGGTACAAAGAAGCTTAGTGACTTCTTTATCGATAAAAAAATCCCCAGACGTTTACGGGATAAGGTTCCTCTTCTTGTAGACGGAGACGATATTCTCTGGGTCGTGGGCATTCGTCGAGCAGATAAAGCAAGGATTACTGAAGACACCAAAAAGATTTTGGAAGTTCAATTTTTACGTGAGAAACAGTCTTAAGGAATTAAAGAGGTGGTTTGAATATGAATAAATTTTTGAAGGGTTTGTCTCTGTGGCTAATTATTATTCTGGTGGCTATGCTTTTTGCCCGATTGATGAGGCCACAAGAACATAAGGAAATAGATTATAGTGAATTCAAAAACTATTTGAGGTCAGGTCAGGTAGTGGAAGCCTTAATCAGCGAGGCGCTGATCAAAGGAAGCTTCAAGAATGAAAAGGGAGAGCTGGTCAAATTTAAGACTGTGCCTGTGGAGGACCCTAAGCTCGTGGAAGAACTGGAAGCTTACGGAGTTAAATACAAAGGCGAAGTTAAGAAAAACTGGTTGTCTGTGGTTCTTCTAAATTTTGGGCCAATTCTTCTTTTTATTTTTATCTGGTTCATGTTGATTCGTTCCATGCAAGCCGGTGGGAAGCAGGCTATGTCTTTTGGCAGAACCCGGGCAAAACTGATGGACCAGAGTAAACAGAGGGTAACTTTCAAGGATGTTGCCGGAGTAGAAGAGGCAAAAGAAGAGTTGCAAGAGATAATTGCGTTTTTGAAGGACCCCAAAAAGTTTCAGAAGCTGGGTGGAAAAATTCCCAAAGGAGTCCTGCTTTACGGAGCCCCGGGAACGGGAAAAACTTTGTTAGCTCGAGCAGTGGCAGGTGAGGCAGGGGTACCTTTCTTCAGTGCCAGTGGCTCTGAGTTTGTGGAGATGTTTGTGGGAGTGGGGGCGTCAAGGGTGCGCGATCTATTTACCCAGGGAAGAAAAAATGCGCCTTGTTTACTGTTCGTGGATGAGTTGGATGCTGTGGGCAGACACAGGTTTGCCGGTATTGGAGGCGGGCACGATGAGCGGGAGCAGACTCTCAATCAGCTTTTGGTGGAGATGGATGGATTCGATACCAGGGAGGGCGTAATCCTCATTGCAGCGACTAATAGACCGGATGTCCTCGACCCGGCGCTTCTCCGTCCAGGAAGGTTCGACCGGCACATAATGGTGCCCAATCCTGATTTGAACGGTCGCGAAGAGATACTAAAGGTGCATACGCGACAAATAAAGCTGGCTCCCGACGTCGATTTAAAGGTTATTGCCAGAAGGACTCCAGGATTTGTGGGTAGCGATATAGCCAATTTAGTTAATGAAGCTGCTCTTCTGGCAGCTCGTGAAGACAAAAAGGCGGTGGAAATGAAAGAGTTTGAGGAAGCAATCGACAGGGTTATTGCTGGCCCACAGAGGAAGAGCAGGATGATTTCGGAAAGGGAGAAGAAAATTATTGCCTATCATGAAGCCGGACATACTCTGGTGGCAAAACTGATTCCCGGCACAGACCCCATTCATAAGGTCTCAATTATTCCCCGGGGACCTGCTTTGGGATATACTCTGCAGCTTCCTCTGGAAGATAAGTACTTGTCTACTAAAACTGAAATTACAAACAAGTTGACTGTTTTCCTGGGAGGCAGGGCAGCTGAAGAGTTGACTTTTAATGAATTGACTACTGGCGCTGAAAACGATCTCCACCAGGCAACCGAGATTGCTCATAAGATGGTCTGTGAATATGGAATGAGTGATAAGGTCGGTCCATTGACTCTGAGGAAAAAAGAGAGTGAAATATTTTTGGGCCGAGATTTCGCCAAAGAGAAAGCCTATAGTGAAAAAACGGCGCAGATGATAGATCAAGAGGTAAGAAAGATTGTAGAAGATTGTAGAAGTCGGGCGAAGGAGCTTTTGACAAAGAACAAGGCTAAACTGGATAGATTGGCCAAAGCGCTAATGGAGAAGGAAATTCTTGTGGGGGAAGAGGTGGAACAGATATTGAAACATGCGCAAGAAGTTTCCCCAAGCGAACGTAAGAGTAGAACCCGGGATAGAAATAAAAAGAGTAGGAAGTGATGGACAAAAGGAAAATTGAGAGAGCTGTAAAAATGATTCTGGAGGCAATTGGAGAGGAGCCCTCGCGAGAAGGATTAAAGAGGACTCCCCAACGCGTTGCCGAAATGTATGAAGAGATTTTGGCCGGTTATTCCAAGACGCCAGCCAGGGAACTTAAGATACATTACGAGAAAGAGAACTACGAAGAGATAGTTCTGGTGCGGGACATTCCCCTCTACTCTATGTGCGAGCACCATATGTTGCCTTTTTTTGGCAGAGCCCATGTGGCTTATATGCCTCATAAGGATAGAGTTGCCGGGTTGAGTAAAATCGTTCGGGCAGTGGAACTTCTTGCTCGCCGGCTTCAAGTGCAGGAAAGGCTAACAAAGCAAATTGCTGATATCATAATGGAGGCTTTGACTCCCCAGGGAGTATTAGTAGTTATTGAAGCCGAACATTTTTGTATTACTATGCGCGGGATAAAGAAGCCTGGTTCACTGGTGATGACCTCGGCCATGCGAGGTATATTTCTGAAAGACGCGCGTACCCGTAACGAAGCAATGGCCTTAATTAGTAAGTAATATTGTAGATTTCTCGCGAGAGCGAGGTTCCAAAAAACTTTGGATTCTCCCGATGAAATCGGGAGTTCCGTTTTATGATTCCTTCCTTTGGGAAGGGCTGCAAACTGATAGAAACTGGGTTCCCCGGGTAGTTCTTACCTTCCATCACAGCCACAATTAGATAGAAAATACAACGAAGGCAAGTTAATAACTTATATCGGTGCAGGCAGGAGTGAGTTCATAAGATGACTGGAAGTCAAGTGAGAGTTATTAGCATAGACGATTCTCTTTGCGCTCGCTCAGAAATGGGAAAGATTGGCGCACAGGAGATGGGTATCAGGATAATGGAGAAGAAGGCAATTTTCTACTCCGTTAAAGTTGAAAAGGTTAACAGTCAAGCTGCCAATATTATCAAGCAAGAGATGCTTTCTTTGGGAGGGGAAACAGCAGTTTCCCGTGATGTTTTAAGTTTCTCCAGAAAAAAGTCGGATGTTTTACTCTTAGGTACTGAGAAACAGTTTGCAGAGTTAATAATTAAGCTTAGCCGTCACCCTTTCGGTCTACCACTCCTCGGTAGAGAAATAAAGAAAGCCCTCTCAAATTATCAGAAGAGAGATTTCAAATTAAGTTCTAAAGGATACACCCTGCAATTAGGCAAGAGGACGTTAATTATGGGAGTCCTGAATGTAACTCCCGACTCTTTTTATGACGGTGGAAGATACAGCAACTCGAAACGGGCAGTGGAACGCGCTTTACAGATGGTAGAAGAAGGTGCGGATATTATCGATATCGGCGGAGAGTCGAGCCGGCCCGGGGCAAGTCCGGTAGGGGAGAAGGAGGAATTAGATAGAGTAATTCCAGTGATAAAGAAGGTGTTATCCAGAATTAAAGTGCCTGTCTCTATCGACACTTATAAATCAGGAGTGGCAAAAAAAGCTATCGATGCGGGAGCAAGTATAGTCAACGATATTTCCGCATTACGTATGGACGAAAAGATGGCCAAGGTAGTAGAAAGTAGTAGAGTTCCCGTTTGCCTGATGCATATGCAGGGTACTCCGCGGAACATGCAGAGGAATCCCAGATACAAGGATGTGATAAGCGAGATATTCGCTTTCTTGAGAGAAAGGATAGATTTTTGTGAACAGGCAGGCATCGATATTGAAAGGACTATCGTCGACCCGGGAATCGGATTTGGCAAGACGGTGGCGCATAATTTGCAAATTTTGAAGAACCTCGGCCAGTTCAAATCCCTGGGCAGACCGATTATGATCGGGGTTTCCAGAAAATCACTTATAGGGAAAGTCCTGCGCTTAGAGCCTGAAGAGAGATTGGAAGGTTCTCTTGCTTCGGCAATCTGGTCTATGACCAAGGGAGCAAGTATCCTGAGGGTTCATGACGTTAGAGAGACAAAGAGGGCGATAAAGATGGTGGAGGCAATCGCTCAAGCATGAAAAGAAAAGGGGTCAGAGTCATTTTTTCTCACAATCGCTATCTTCCATAAAGGCGGGTTGAAACAGATGGAGATGGGAAAATCACTCTGACCCCATTTTTGAAAGGAGGTGGGTATGGCGGGAGACATTGAGGTCAAAGAAGTAAGAACCAGGAAGGAGTTGATGGATTTTATAAAATTTCCCTGGAAGGTTTATCAAAATGACCCTTACTGGGTGCCGCCATTAATCAAGGATACAAAACTTATTTTAAGTGAAAAGAGCCCTTTCTGGAAACATGCGGAAAAGGAGCTTTTCCTTGCCAGAAGAGATGGCAAATTAGTGGGAAGGATTTCTGCCATAATTGACCATAACTATGTAGATTTTCATAATGAAAAAGTGGGGTTTTTTGGATTCCTGGAGTGCCTTGAAGATTACACAATTGCCGAAAATTTGCTTAACCGGGCGAGAGAATGGCTAAAAAGGAAAGGAATGGAAAAGATGGCCGGTCCGATGAACCCTTCTACCAACGACGAAGTGGGCTTTCTTATAGAAGGATTTGACTCCAGTCCTTACATTTTGATGACTTACAATCCGAAATACTACATTGATTTTATGGAAAGATACGGTTTGGTTAAAGGGATGGATTTCTTCGCCTATACGATAGAGGTAGACAAGGGTCCCTTAGAAAGATTAGAAAAAGTGGCCAAGAAAATAAGAGAGAAGAATCCGGATGTTAAAATTCGACAGGCTAATCTAAAGGACTGGAAAAACGAAGTGGAGAATGTGCGTACAATCTATAATAATGCCTGGGAGAAAAACTGGGGATTCGTTCCCTGGACAAAGGAGGAGTTCTACACCGAGGCTATGAAGTTAAAGCCTTTTCTGGTGCCCGGGACAATTCCTATTGCTGAAGTAAATGGTAAAGCAGTAGGAATGTTAATCACCGTTCCTAACTATAATGAGGTTACCAAAAGGATGAATGGGAAGTTGAATCCCTGGACTATTCTGAAATTCTTGTGGTACAGGAATAAGATTACTACTCAGCGTTTACCCGTCTTCGGGGTGGTAAAGGAGTATCAGAAGACAGGAATTGCGACCCTCCTTATGTTGGAAGGATTGAAAGGTTCCCAGAAGGTGGGTTATAAATATTGTGAGTGTTCCTGGGTGCTGGAAGACAACATCTTAACCCAGAGAGCAGCGGAAATGATGGGTGGTAAAGTATACAAAAAGTACAGGGTATATCAGACCGATATTTGAAAGCGTTAAGATTTCGAAGACTTTATATGATATTTTGAATTACTCTTATACCATTCTACCGTTCTTTCCATAGCTTCATCCAGAGAGACTCTCGGTTGGTAGCCAAGTTTAGTCCTCGCCTTTTCTATATTAAAGTGGTAGTCCTTACCGACGTTGGCTATTCTGTAGCGGGTTATGATAGGTGGCGTCTTTGACCGGAACAATTCTAAGATTGCCTCACAGACAGCTGCGGCAGAATAGGCTATGGGGTAAGGGACAGAGATTAAAGGTCTTCTTGCGCCAAGTTTCTCGGCAATCTTATTCATGTATTCCTTCCAGGTGATTTTCAGCCCATCAGTGATAATGAATGTCTCTCCCACTGTATCCTTCCTGTTTACGGCAAGTAGAATAGCGTCTAAGAGATTTCCGACATATGTGGGACAGGTCAAAGGTCTCCCTCCGTTAATATAAACCATTTGTCCCTTCTCTATAAGTTCTGCCATTTTTACAAAAGTTACTCGGTCTCTTGGCCCGAAAACGTTCCCCGGCCTGATAATCAATGTGGGTAAACCCCTTTCTCTATGGTATCTATTTACCAAATCCTCTGCTTCTTTTTTGGTTATGCAGTAGGGAAAGATGGTAGCTGTCTTTGGGGAATCCTCTGTAGCATCGCGGAAGCCTCTAAAACCGTGAACCGCAGCAGAACTGATAAACACGAACCTTTTCACTGCCGACCTGAGTGAGCTTTCCATAAGGTTCTTGGTACCTTCTACGTTTACTTTTCTAAATAATTCTATTGGTCCCCAATCGGACGCTCGTCCTGCCACATGGTATACTATATCAACTCCCTGAGTAGCTTCATCTAATAACGCCTTATCTGATAAGTCTCCAGAAAATAGTTCTAATTTTAGCCTTTCAAGAAAAGAGAGATTACTGGTCTTCCTCACCAGGCCCGATACTTCTTGACCTTCAGCGATCAGGCGCGTTGCCAAATTGCTCCCGATAAAACCATTTATTCCCGTAATAAACGCTCTCATTTACCTGCGTTCCTCGCTATTTTGGATAGCTTTTATGACTACAGGATAGTTACCAATAGGTCTGTAGAGACTCCTATGTAGGAATGGATTATTAAGGGGTATAATATAGACCGGGTTCGTAGAGCAAGATAACCCAATACTAATCCCAGAATTATTGATCCCAAGAATTCCGGCTGTGGCTTATTAAAATGTAAGAGGGAAGAGGGAATAACTTGCAGTAAAATTGCATAGATATCACCGAATCTTTCTCTTAATCCGAATAGCATGTATCCTCTGAAAAAGAACTCCCAGCCCACGTAGTACAGCAAAACATAAGAGAATTCATACAACAAAAAAACCGAAGCCTTATCCTGAACCAGTTTCGAAAGTGGGTATTCCGCACGAACCTGTGGCATATATGCCCCCAGAATCATTATGGGAGTTACAATAAGAGGAATAGTTATGATAATAAATCTTAATCCATATCTTTTATCTCCCAATGATAATCCATAATCCTTGAGTTTCTCTTTAAAGACCAGTTTTATGATTGCTAAAGGGAAGAGAAAAAACAGAATTAGTGTAGCCAGAAATTGGTAAACGTAACGGTATATGTCCAAATAGTATAGATTAGAAAGATGAGAAAAATATCGGGCAAATGCCTCGTCCATCCCATGATAAATGTAGACTAATATAATCACAGGGACGGAAAGGAGAAGGATTTTTGTTTTCCAATCACCTTCTTTAAAGGTTTCAATAAATCTCAATCTTCCTCCTTTTAAGCAAATTTTGCCCGGGGCAAAATTACCTGAATAGCCTGAGGGCAGATTTCGATTTCTTGAGGGAGAGTACCCATAATTTCTCCATCAACCTGTATCCACACTTCCCTGGGAGCATTAATCTCTATCTTCTTCGCCTTAATAAATTCAACATCTTTAAAATGGGTATGGCGTTCTCTCAAGATGCCCAAAACATAACGAAGAATATCCCTTCTTCTACCATTCTTAAAAATAATAACGTCCAGGTAACCGTCAGCCATGTCGGCTTCCGGAGCAATTATGGAAGATACGCCGTAGAAACTTCCGTTGCAGATGATGGCCTCAAACCCTCGCCAGGAAGAGCCATCCGCTCTAATAGAAAGTTCAATTCCCCGGTGCTTAATTAACGCACCCACACCTGCTACCAGATGAGCAGGAATCCCGCCCAAGGTTCTTACCAGGGTAGGTTTCAGTGATTTGATTACCGAAGCCTCGTATCCTATTCCTGCCATGGAAACAAAGTGGCGCAGGGAAGTACCAATCCCCACCTTCCCCAGGTCGATTTTTCTTACATATTTTTTAAGGACAATTTCACAAGCGCGGATGGGGTCAAGAGGAATGCCCGCAGAAAGCGCATAAATATTACTTGTGCCGCAGGGAACGAATCCTATAGGAAGGGAACTGTTGGAAGAAACCACTCCATTAATTACCTCGTTTAGAGTGCCATCGCCTCCACAGACCACAATCAGGTCATAATCTTTTTCGCTTACTTTGTGAGCTTCCTGAAAGGCGCTATTCTTCTGTTTGGTTAGAGCTAAACTGAGGAAATTATCTCTTCCCAGAATTTCCTTAATTATGGGCAGATAAGTTTCTATTTTTTTGCCACCAGAGAGAGGATTTATGATTAATTTCATTCTCATAATACGAAAACCCTTTGCTTTGAGTAAGTATATCAAAATGATACCACTCGGTCAAGGCAAAACTATCCTATAGCAGTATCTAAAAAACCGCCATTTTTATTAGTATCCCTGTTTTTTCCCTTGCGTTTTTTGAGATTTCGTGGTAATCTAAAAATGGGTATTTTTAGGCCCCCTTTCGGAAACTCAAGCGGGTCATCATCTATATCTTTTCCCAAAAAATGAGAAACATAAAAGATTATCTATTACTATTTTTATTTCTCGCCTTTTTTGTCCCACATTGCTGGGCCCTTCCTGACCTATATATCTCCCAATCAGACATCAGTTTTAGTACTGATTGTCCCAAATCTGGTCAAGAATTTACTATTTCAGCAACTGTACATAACAGTGGTACTGACTATTCTGAACGAGTCATTGTCAAGAATACTGAAGAGGACGAACCAGAACTGTTTCAGGTTGATTTAAGTTCCGATGTTTGGATAGCTCAATCATTCCAATATACAGAAGATGTCAATTTAAAGGGTGTAAGTCTATATATAAGAGATATCGGCGTTGATGATTCATTAGCTGTAACCATTGAGACCAACCTTTCTACAAATGTACCAAGTGGAAATTTGGTTGTTGCCGATGCTTCAACTACAGTAAATAGTAGTGGCGGGTTTTGGTATTGGAAAGATTTTATCTTTCCTGGATTAATTCCTTTATCAGGAAATACTACCTACTGGATAGTAACGCACAATTACGCTACAGGTGCTTCAGATGGGTATTCAATAGTACACACATCTTATAACTATTATGCTTCCGGCATAGAGGTTTACTCATATGATCAAGGGGGCACGTGGGAGGAATGGGATAAACGCGATTTGCTGTTTAAAGCATACCGCTCTACAACAACCATAGTAAGATTCTTTGACGATGACCCGGATTTAGGAGGCTCTTTAATTGGCATAGACGAAATATCTCCAGTCCCAGCTAGCGGAGGAAGTGTAACGGCAGCTATCTCCACCTCTACTTCTGCCGGATATCACGATATTTATGTCCATATAAATAGAGATAATTACATTGTTGAATCTGATACGACCAATAACAAATCTTATGACAGAATTGCCGTAGATTTTCCCAGAGTTATAAGTGCGGAAACAATCGATGATGACCTTGATGGGCGTATAGATGCGTATTATATTGTCTTCAACGAGGCGGTAAGAGATTCTGATACTCAATTCAATCCCGCAGGTTTTACCGTTGATGGTCATAGTATCATCGGGGTACTCACCACTCTGGCAAATCATCCCGATGTGTTAGATGACGATGATATTTACTTATGCTTTACTGAAAGTGGTGTCCCTGATACTGGCTCCCTTCCTGAAGTTACCTATAGTAGCGCTACGGGAAAACTGACCGACCTGGATGATGGTAATCTTTTGCTTGATATTGGCCCATCGGACATAATGGAAATCGATGGAACATCTCCGGCAGTCTATGCTCTTCTTTCCTTTCCCCAGAACCATGCTCTGGGTATCCCGGTTGACACCTCAATTCAGATTATTTTTGCCGAGCAGATGAACGTCGCCACCACAACCGGCGCCATCAAGGTAGAAGCAATTGTAAATAAAGACGGGGAAACTATGACTCCTGAAGTACTTTCAGGGAGTTTTTCCTCTTCTTACGACGGGGCCAAAAGTCAACATGAATTCAGTTTTCAACCAGTTCCTCCTTTAGAAAATAATCATACTTATCGGGTTACGGTTGATACAACAGCAACAGATCTCGTTGGTGAACATGTTGGCGGTTTGGAATTCAGTTTTACCACCATTGCCAACTGCAAGGAGTCGAATACGTTTGTGTCAGGCAGTGGGAAGATGAGAATAACGTTGAATGCTGGAACATCGAAAGAGAATTTCTTTGTAAACATAAGCACCGCCCCCCTTAAGGACTCCTCAAAGAGAACCAAGATAATTGATGCAAATAATAAACTTGAGGATGACGATGACCCATTTTCCTTTACCCTGGGGCCTACTGTGGTAGAGATAGAGGCTTTCGACGCCAATGGGAATCCGATAACTGACACTTTTGATATTCCAGCAATCATAACTTTATCTTACGAGGATAGTAACCCTGCAGACGGAATTGTTGATGGAACTTCACCTGCTTTAAGAGAAAAGACACTGGCTGCATACTGGCTGGATGAATCACATAATCTGTGGGTAAAATTAGCAGGTTCAAAAGTTGATACTGGCTCTAACCGCGTTTCCGCTGACACTTTTCACTTTAGCGTTTTTAGCCTGCATGGAATGGGGACAACCGATTTGAGCGATGCCTACGCTTATCCCGTTCCATTCATACCAAGTCGGGGAGATGAAGACATAACCTTTACGAACATCTCTCCCATATGCACGATTAAAATATATACCCTGAATGGTGAACTGGTTAGAAGTATTGAACATACAAGCGGGAAAACCAGTTATTCCTGGGACGTTACCAATGATGGAGGAGACAGGCTGGGAAGCGGAGTCTACCTTTACTTAATTGATAGTAATAAGAGTAAGAAGAAAGGAAAATTAATAGTCATTCGGTAAAAGTTATGAAAAGATATATATATAAATCGATTATCTTTGTTTTATTAAGCATCGGCTTTTCACTTACGGATTGCTTTGCCAGTGGTCGGGGAACTACAGGAGCAAATTTCCTGAAGATAGCTGTGGGAGCCAGACCCTTGGGAATGGGCGGTGCTTTTGTTGCTGTTGCCGATGACGTTAATACTGTTTGGTGGAACCCGGCGGGAGTTGCCACAATAAAGCGCAAAGAGGCAACCCTGATGCATAATGAAATGGGTGAAGACATAAGTTATCAATTTTTGGCTTATAACCAACCGGTGAGAAAACTGCGAGGAGGATTAGGGGGAAGCATATCATATTTAAGTGTGAGCGATATTCAGGGATATAGTCCGGGAGGAATAAAAACCAAAAAGTTAAGTACATATGATTTAGCGATTAGTTTATGTTATGGTTTAAAAATTGTTCCTTCCGTTTCCGGGGGCATCAATTTTAAGTTTATTGCAGAAAAACTGGCTGATAAGAAAGCCTCCACCTGTGCGCTGGACATAGGAGGATTGTGGAACACGCCTGTTTCTGGTTTACAATTGGGATTTAATATCCAAAATCTGGGGGGAGGAATTAAGTTTATCCAGGAAAGGTCATCCCTTCCTTTAAATGGTAAACTGGGGTGTGCTTATGAATTCAAGTTTTTTGGCGCGCAATCAATTGTTGCAGTGGATGTTAACATACCGGTCGACTACAGCGTTTTTGTAAATGGTGGGGTTGAATGCAAAATATACGATTTGATTGCTTTGCGTGCCGGATTCAAGTCAAAAGATGATTTGTCCAGTGGGCTCCGTTTAGGCATAGGAATTGGAGGAAAAAATTTGGCAGTTGATTATTCCTGGCTGTCCAGAGGAGATTTTGAGGATAGCCACCGTATGAGTGCTACTCTCCGTTTTGGCAGAGAATATGAGGAAAGTATGATTGAAAGAGATATTAAAGAACATTTTGAGCGGGGGAAGAAATATTTCAATAACGGACAAATGCTTAAGGCCCACAGGGAGTTCAAAACCATACTTCTGGTTAGTCCGGGGCATAAAGGTGCTCGTGATTTTATAAGTCGCATCGAAGTCAGCGTAGAGCAAGTAGAGGTTGCAAAAGATATTGCCAATTTCTTTACCCAGGGAGAGAAGTATTACAAAAAAGGCGATTTGATTTCTGCGCGTGCAATGTTTGAGGAGATTATTGCCCTTAATCCCGACCATCGAGAAGCAAAGAATTACATCAATACTATTGAGCAAAGGTTCGGTGAAGTTGTGGATTCCATTTTTGGAAGGGGAGTCTCATATTATGAACAGGCGAATTACCTTAAGGCACTTGATGACATGAAAAAAGTGTTAACCCTTAATCCAGAGCATGAGAAAGCAAAGCAGTATGTTACTCTGATTGAGGATAAATTGAGAGAGCTGGAGAAAATCAAATTGGAATTAAGGATGAAACAGGAAGAAAAAAGAAAAAGGAGGAAAATCTCCGCCAGCCTCAAGAAAGGACTGAGTTATTACGAAAGTAAACAGTGGGTAAAAGCGATTAACTCATTTAATGAGATATTAGCTCTTGCCCCTGACCATAAGGTGGCATTAAAGCATATCGTTATTTGTTACTATGCACAAGGACTTACACTTTATAAGGAGGGCAAGTTGCTGGAAGCACTGCATATGTTCAACAATGTGCTCAGGCTATATCCAGAACATGAAGAGGCTCAAAAAAAGATTTCCCAGGTCAATGAGGAATGTAAGGAAAAAGCAGAAGAGTATAATCGTCAAGGGTTGGTAGAGTATACCAAGGGGAATTTGAAGGAAGCGATAGAAGCCTGGGAGAATGCGCTTCGTTTCTATCCTGACCTGGAGACAGCGCGAAAGAATCTGGAAAGAGCCCAAAAGGAAATAAACAAATGAAATTAAGAACGAAATTTTCTGTTTTAAACAGTTTTCTAATCATTGCTGTCATTTTGGGAGTAAGTGTCTTTCTGTTTATTGCTGAGAAGCGGCTTCTGATTCAAGAAATGGAAGAGAACCAGACGAATATCATTAAAGGATTGGCTCAGGTGGGCAGGGAATCTCTCATAACTAATGACGAAATACTGCTCATAAACTATGTAAATCTCATAAAGAGAACCAGAGGAGTAATGTACGCACTGGTGACCGATGCGCAGGGTAAAGTTCTTGCTCATAGTGACGTGGGCCTCTTAGGAACCATTGGCGATGATACTACTGCAATAAAAGCCCGTTCATCAAATAAATTCATTACTCAATCATATGTAGATGATAAAAAACAGAAAGTATTAGATTTTGCTTTGCCTATCTTCATTGACCGGAACAAAGCGGGGATTGCTCGCATCGGGTTTTCTCAGGATAGTATACATCAAATAGTAGAGGAAACCTTAAGAGAAACTCGTAAAAGAATTTTTGGTGTAGCAGTGGTGATGTTAATTATCGGTTTTGTCGGTGCCATAATTCTCGCCCAAATGATGACCAAACCAATCAAACAGATGGCAAAAGGAGCAGAATTAATCGGTCAGGGAAAACTTGATACCGAAATTGTGGTCAAAAGCAAGGACGAACTGGAAAGTTTAGCCACAGACCTTAATAAGATGTCCAGCCAGCTAAAGGAAATTGACCAGATGAAAAAAGACTTCCTTGCCAGCGTTACCCATGAGTTAAAATCGCCATTGACTTCGCTAATTATGTATATCGACCTTTTCCTGACAGGGGCAGCGGGTAAGTTAAACGAAAAAGCAAAGAAGTTCTTGAGAATTATGGAAAGGAATAGCAATCGCCTTTCCCGGTTTATTGATGACCTGCTAGATATGGCAAGGATTGAACGAGGTAAGATGGAGATAAAAAGGGAGTCCCTGGGAATTCTTCCCATAGTTTCGGAAACTGTGGAACTTATGAAACCTCAGGCCGATGAAAAAAATATCGAAATAGCAATGAATATCCCAGATGACTTACCTCTAGTTTTTGTTGATGGAGATAGGACCCGACAAATCATCACCAATCTTCTCAGCAATTCTATAAAGTTTACCCCGGAAGAAGGAAAGATATCGATCAAAATCCAGGACGATAAGAAGTACCTTCAACTCAGTCTTAGCGATACAGGGATAGGTATTCCGCCGGAGCATATAAATAAGATTTTCGATAAATTTGAACAGGTTAGAGAAGTAAGAGAGAGAGTAAAAGGACCGAGAGGAACTGGTTTAGGTTTAGCAATTGTGAAATACCTTGTTGAGGCTCAGGGTGGAAAAATCTGGGTAGAGTCGGAAGTGGGCAAAGGTTCGACTTTTTATTTTACCTTGCCCAAGCAGATAATGTAGGATGAAGATTTTTTCCATAAGGTAGACTTAACATGTTAAGTGAGGGGTATTATGGCCGGTGAACGGATTTTAGTTGTTGATGACGATCCTAATATTAGAGAAGCCTGCGTGGAATATTTGCGGATTAATCAATACAATGTGCATGAAAGTAAAAATGGAGAAGAGTGTCTTCAACTACTCAAAAAAGATTATTATCAGATTATCCTCACTGATTTAATGATGCCCGGGATTGATGGAATTGGGGTGCTAAAAGCAGTAAGAAAAGAATATCCGCAGTCTGATGTAATCATAATGACCGCCTACGGGACCATCGAAAATGCAGTGGAAGCGATGAAACTGGGAGCTTACGATTATATTACAAAGCCATTTAAGATTGATGAACTGGGTATACTGGTTAAGAGATGTCTGGAGAAGCAAAGGCTTGCCCGGGAAGTTGATGAATTAAAAGAAGTGGTAAACCTCTATGAAGTGAGTAAGGCAATAGGCTCACTTATGGATTTAGACCAGCTGCTCTCGCGCGTCATAAAATTGGCCACTGATACCTTAGGGGCGGATGGCGGGTCCATAATGTTATTTGAGAAAGAGACGGGAAAACTCATAGTAAGAGCAGCGGCAGGGAGAAGAGAAGATATGGTTATGGGGAAGAAACTCGATATTGGAGAAAGGGTAGCCGGGTATGCCGCCGAGAAAAGTGAGATTGTGAAGATTGATGGAAGTTTGAAGGATGACCCGCGATTCTGTAATCTTGAGCAGTTTGACGGAATACAATCGGGAATAACTATTCCATTAGTGAGAAAAGATAAATTATTCGGCATAATCAATGTCCACAGAACAGAAAAAAAAGACGCGTTTACTAAAAAGGACGTTGACCTCTTATCCATCTTTGCCGCCCAGTCAGCAATTGCTATTGACAATGCGTATCTTTTCAGCACTTTGCAACAAGAGAAGGAAAAGATTGAGGCTGTTTTTAGGGGAATGGAAGATGGAGCCATTATTACCGATGCTCAACTAAACATAATTATGCTTAATTCATCAACAGAAAAACTGTTAAATGTAAAAAGAAAAGAGTGTCTAGGGAATAACCTTCTGGGATTTGTTTCTGATTTTCAACCTTCAATTCCCTGGAAAGAACTGGAAAAGAAAGAAGAAAAAATGGTCAATTTTGATCTGGTAAGAACAAGTGGTAAGGCTCTTTTTCTTTCTGTCGTAGCAACCAGAATCAGGAATGAACAGGGAAAATTACTGGGCCAGATTATGGTCCTGCGTAATGTTACTGACGAAAAAAAAGAGGAGATAGTAAAGAGAAATTTCCTTAGCCTTATTTCCCACAAACTGAGAAATCCCCTGACAACCATTCTTGGATACCTTCCTTTTCTTCAGGAGAAAATGAAAGTTTTAGGGGAACCGGAAAAAGAGGTTCTTAAAGTGATAGAAAAGGAAGGACTGATTCTTTCCAGTCATGTAGATAAACTACTTATGTTTACCTTGCTGGAGCGTAAATTTTTGGAAATTAAGAAGGAGAAAGTAGATGTAAAATCCCTGGTAGAGACTTCATTGGAAATGATCGCTGCCCTGATTAAAGTTAATCAAGCAGAATTAGAGATTGATAGTAGTTTGGGGGATATTGGTCAGGTTTATGTAGATAGATTAAAAATCCAGGATGTCATTGAAAACTTAGTGGAAAATGCAATAAAGTTTAATGATAAAAAGGAAAAAAGAGTAAAAATTAGCGGACGTTCCCTGGATGATAAGTTTATTCAAATGGAAATAGCGGATAATGGACCGGGTATTCCTTCTGAAGAACATGAAAAAATATTTCAAAAGTTCTACCAGGTAGAAGAATATTTTACGGGCAAGATAGAAGGAATAGGATTGGGACTGGCACTGGCAAAACGACTGGTAGAAGCTCATGGTGGGAAAATCTGGATCGAAAGCAAATTAAGACAAGGAAGTACGTTCTATTTTACTTTACCCAAAACAGAATGATGAGACTTTGGTTACTCGCGT
>WVXT01000028.1 GCA_011773355.1 bacterium | reverse complement strand
TTTGAGTTCATTCTTTCTCCTCTTAACTACCCAATGTCAAGGTGCGGGGCTTCATAAGTTTTGAATAGTCCTTTGCTGGTTGGATAGCTCTCATTCTATCGAGCTTTCCTCCCTTCTTCAACTCTTCATAAATAAGCGCCCAACCACAATCGCGCTCAGGATCGACCTCACATTTCCCTTCAGAACTTCCTCCGCAAGGACCATTGAGAAGTCCTTTTGAACAGCGAGAGACAGGACAGATGCCACCGGTTATTTCTAACACGCAATCTCCGCAAAGACTACATTTCTCCTCGAAATAGCCTGCCCTTACCACTTCTCCCAGGAAAAGTGTGTTGCACCCCGGGTGGACTGGCTTTTCCATCTTTATCCTCTGGGCACTCTCCTTTACAGACTGGACTCCGTTACCGCAAGCCATTACCAGAATGGCATCGCTTGAGGTAATATTATCTTTGTTTGCCTGGAAACTCTTCTTTACCTCAACGCTCTGACAGGCCGGGTCTATGACTACCCAACCCGTCACTTTCTTACCTTGACTTTCCAACTTATCTTTCATAGCTTTGACTTCTTCTTCGCCACCAACTTTGCATACAGTGGCGCACTGTCCACAACCCACAATAAATATGGACTTTTCATCCTTTAGAAACGAAACGATTTCATCAAATGGCTTCTGTTCCATTATTATCATTTTCTACTCCTCTCCCCCGCAGAATTTCACTCCCCTATTTGCGACAATTGAAAGATAGTTTCGAAGTTTTTTGGCGTCAAGAAATTCCTCAAGCGATGAACAAACTATCTCTTAATTTCTATCTATCCTTCTTCGATAATTCCTAAGACCTGTCCCGATTTTACCACTTCACCTTCACCAGCAGAAATTTTGCTTAACACTCCGGAAACAGGTGCTTCAACTTGAAAACTCGCTTTCTCCGTGGTAATCTCTACTAAATCTTCTCCTTTGGTTACTTTGTCTCCCTCATCGTGATGCCAGAAGGAGATAGTTGCTTCCTCCACTTCTTCACCCATATCTGGCAAAATTATCTCTTTCATTATTTTCCCTCCAATGAGTAGTCTCCCCGGGTGTGATGTCCAAAATTCCTTAAAGACAAGAATCTCTTAGAACAATCCCACTGTCTTTCCGGTCTTATCGATGTCCACTTTGGTAGCAGCTGGGATTGAGGGAAGCCCAGGCATAGTACTCATAGCCCCTAAGAGAGGATAGAGAAATCCAGCTCCTACTGNNCACCCAAGAGAGGATATAGAAATCCAGCTCCTACTGATGCCCGGATATCTCGAATGGGTATCCTGTAATGGCGAGGCACACACTTTAGATTTGGGTCATGGGAAAGAGAGAGATGGGTCTTGGCCATGTTAATGGGCATCTTGCTATAACCCAATTCAGTATACAATTTAATCTTCTTTTCTGCAAGAGGAGCGTAATCTACCCCATCTGCTCCGTATATCTTCGTAGCTATTGTCTCAATCTTTTCCTTGATAGATGCATCGTCTGAATAGAGGAAACGCATCTGGTGTGGCTTATCGACTGCTGCCACAACTGCTTTAGCCAATTGAATAGCACCTTCGCCACCTTTAGCCCAACAATCTACAGGGGCAGCATCATCCGCACCCGCTTCCAGAGCCTTTTTCCTCACAAATTCTATCTCTTTGTCAGTATCTGAAGTAAATCTATTTATCGCCACTACTGCGGGAACTCCATGGATGTGGACATTCTCTATATGTTTGGCAAGATTTTCACATCCCTTCTCCAGAGCTTTCATGTTTTCTTTGGCCACCAATTTCTCATCCAAGTCGACTCCCGGGAGCACGTTAAAAGCCCCACCATGCATTTTCAATGCCCTTATGGAAGCAACCACTACACCACAATCGACTTTCAAACCACTCTGCCGACATTTAACGTTGACCAGTTTCTCAAAACCACAGTCCGCACCAAAGCCACTCTCTGTAACTACGTAATCGGCTAGTTTAAGAGCTACCATATCAGCAATTGCTGAGTTATTGCCATGAGCAACATTAGCGAAGGGGCCTGCATGGTCAAAAACAGGCGTGTTCTCCGTTGTCTGCACAAGATTGGGCTTGATGGCATCCTTCAATAATACGGTCATGGCTCCGGCAATCTTAAGCTGTTCAGCAGTTACCGGTTTGCCATCATAAGTATAACCCACCACTATTCTGCTCAGCCTCTTTTTCAGGTCGAAAAGCCCCGTGGTTAGCGCAAGAATAGCCATAGTCTCCGTAGCCACGGTGATATCATAACCTGTCTCCCGGGGAGAACCATTAGTCTTACCGCCCAGACCAATGATTATATGTCGCAGTGCCCGATCACTGACATCAACGCATCTCCGCCAGGTAATACTGAGAGGGTCGACGTTCAATTTATTTCCGTGAAGAATGCTGGCATCTATTGCCGCAGCTAAGAGATTGTGAGCCGACTCTACTGCGTGGGTATCTCCGGTAAAGTGTAGATTAATGTTCTCCATAGGAAGAACCTGAGAGTAGCCTCCCCCTGTGGCGCCGCCCTTAATGCCGAATGTCGGCCCCTTTGAAGGTTGGCGACAGGTATTACAGACTCTCTTTCCTATCTTGGCCAGGGCCATGCCCAGGCCAAAAGCAGTAACTGTCTTCCCTTCCCCTAAGGGAGTGGGAGTAATCGCGGTTACTGTAATAAACTTACCGTTGGGTCTGCCCTTCAGTCTCTCCAGAACGTCAAGAGAAACCTTGGCCATATACTTTCCGTAAGGTTCAATCTCATCTTCCTCGATCCCCAGAGCCTGAGCGATTTCCACAACGGGCTTCATCTTTGCCTTCTGGGCAATCTCTAAATCACTCAACATATTTCGTCCTCCCTTCTAAGAACTTAACTAAATTCCAGAGAGCTCTATTCAGCGGTGTGGGTATTCCTATTTTTTCCGCCTCAGAAACTATCGCACCATTTATAAAATCTACCTCTGTTCTCTTCTTTTTCAATATATCCTGCAACATAGAAGAAATGTTATCTCTGGAAGCGTAACAGGACTCTTCCACTTTCTCAAATACTTTCTGGTAAGGTAGTCTGATTCCCTTCTTCAGAGGAACCCGCATCGCCTCTTCCACTATGAGTTTCATTGTCTCTTTTAGAAGGGGAGATTCCAACAATTGGCCATTTTTCTCTCTGATAATTGCTGTTAAAGGGTTAATCACTGCATTGATTATTAGTTTGCCCCACAACACACCCTGTATATTATCAGAAATCTCAGTCTCTATGCCTGCCTGATTGAAAATACCTGAAATGTATTTAATTCTCTCGCTTTCCTTACCTTCAATCTCTCCTATCACTGTCTTTCCACAACCTGCATGCCTGATCCTTCCCGGCTCCAGGACAGTAGCACCTTGATAAGTGATCCCAGCAACCACTCTATCCTTACCCACGATCTTACCCATCTTCTCAATGTTTCCCAGGCCGTTTTGCAGGGTAAGCCAGGTTGTCTTCTTTCCAGTTAGTGGTAAAGAATTTCTCGTGGCTTCTTCCGTATCATAAGCTTTGACGAAAAGAATAACTAAATCGCAGGAACCTACATTGGAAGGGTCTGTTGTTGCCTTTATTTTTATTGTTTCCTGTTTAGGTTCCCTGGACTCAAGGGCTTTACTTGCCTCTATAATCAGTCCTTCTCTATTTATCTTTTCCGCTCTCTGTTTATGATTGTCAATTAGCCAGAGATCCTGCCCCGCTCTGGTAAACATCCCGCCAAATAACCCGCCCATTGCTCCAGCGCCCACAATTCCTATCTTCATTCCTTAAAACCTAAACCTATCAATTTGACCAAGAAATTTTGTGAAAATTTTCACAAGTTTTTGTTAAAAAATAAAAAACTTCTGAATTTGAATTTTATAAAATTATTTTTCCACTTGTCAAGTAAATTAGGAATTCTGTGACGACAAACTGCCTTTCTTTGAGCTATTAATATGTATTAAAAAGTTATCTTACGCGTATAATTTTCTCCGGCAGGGTAAATTCATTGCTTCCCACGTGCGACAGTGGCTTAGCCTTTAAAGGATTATATTTCCCTTTTACAAAAAGTCCTGTTTTCACTTCCGCATCCACTACTCTTCCTACCACAATTATGTGGTCCCCGGCTTCATACATTGCCTCCAGCTTACATTCAAACTGAGCCAGTGCTTCCACCACCTTTGGCGATTTTATCTTTTTAGATTTCTTTTCAGTAAGATGCGCTTTATTAATCTCACTGACTCCTTTTGGAAAATCTTCACCGCAGATCCACAGTTGATTAAGCATGTCTACACCGGGAATATTAACTGCAAAATCTCCTGTCTCCTTGATATTGGATATGGTGTGGTGGTCGGGGTCTGAGGCAAAGGCAATCATTGGTGGTTCCACTGAAGCAGGCATTACGAAGCTAAAAGGCGCGGCGTTAGATACACCCTTCTTGTTCACTGTGGAAATTAAAACCACAGCCCTGGGACTCAGGAGCTTGTACCAGTATGATAACTCTATTTTCATAATCACCCCCTGAAATTCTGGTGTTACCAGAAAAAAGTGCCTGTCCCCTTTTTAGCAGGTGAGGTGTAGGGCAGCGATCGTCTTACCCGATGGGGAAAGTCGATTGTATTCATCGCAGGCTTTTTTGGTAGTATCTACAACCAATTTTATCCCTCGGGAAGTTATGTAATTTTCCACATCCTTAGGGACTTCCATCAATCCCGAAGCTCCTGTGCCAACAATTAGAATTTCGGGATTCTCTTGTATAGCTTTCTCAATGTCAACTACCTGCAGTCGGTGGCCTTCTTTCCTCCACCAATTAGCATCAACATGGTCGGGATAGATTATCACATCAGAGGTATATTCTTTTCCATCAACAACTATCCTGCCAAAATCGTAGGATTCTATCATTTCTCTCTCCTATATGAGTCTAGGAGGCCAAGGGCGTGAAATCTTTCGGTCTTCTTCTCACTATCTCAAAGTAGTATAGGATGGCCTCGACTATCCTTGCGGAGGTCTTACCATCGCCATATGGATTGACTGATGTAGCCATCCTTTCATATATCCTCTTACTATTCAGTAATTTACAAGTCTCTTCAAATATTCTATTTCTAGATAAGCCAACGACCTTTACCGTGCCAGCTTTTACTGCTTCCGGCCTTTCGGTAACTTCCCTGAGCAGTAACACTGGTTTACCCAAAGCGGGTGCCTCCTCTTGCAGCCCGCCAGAGTCAGTTAACACCAAGGAGCACTTATTCAAAAGATTCACAAAATCGAGATAATCCAACGGTTTGATAAGGTGAATGCGAGGAGATTTTTTCAGTAGTTTGTATACAACATTCCTTATCTTAGGGTTAAGGTGGACGGGAAAGATAATTTCCAAATCGTCGTATTTATCAATAAGTTTCTTAATACTCAAACAGATATTTTCCAGTGGAGTTCCCCAATTTTCTCTGCGGTGAGCAGTGAGCAGGATTATTCTTTTCTTATTGAAGTCGATTTTTTTTAAAACAGAGTTCCTGAACCGATGCGCCTTCTTAAGGGCTAAATAGAGGGCATCAATCACAGTATTTCCGGTTACGAAAATGGACTCTTTCTTTATGTTCTCCTTAAGAAGGCTTCTCTTTGCCGTGGGGGTAGGAGCAAAGTGGAGATCGCATAAGGCATCTGTGAGGAGTCTGTTTACCTCTTCGGGATAGGGATTGAATCTATCGTAAGAACGGAGCCCTGCCTCAATATGACCAACGGGAACTCTTTGATAAAAAGAAGCCAACGCAGCCGCAAAAGTTGTCGTGGTATCGCCCTGGACAAGGACAAAATCTGGATTTTCTATATTGATTACCTTCTCCAATCTGGAAAGCGCACTGGTAGTTATATGGTAGGGAGTCTGAGATTCTTGCATTATATTTAAGTCATAATGGGAACGAAGATTAAACAGTCTCAGAACCTGGTCGAGCATCTCTCTGTGTTGAGCGGTAACTACCACGACGGCTTTGAATAAATCATCCTTCTTTTTTAATTCTCTTAACACAGGGGCCATCTTAATGGCCTCGGGTCTTGTGCCAAAGATACAAATTATCTTTTTCATTAAGAACCTGTCTAAAGCAAAAGATGCTATAAATTAGAATTTACGATTGTTTAAAGGAAGGTCAAAAGAATTGCTCCCAGTGCCAATATCCCAGAGATTCCATACATTAAAAGAACCGTCTTTTTCTGACCCCACCCATAGTCCAACAAGCGATGATGAAGGTGTTCCCTGTCAGCCTGGAGAAGAGGTTTTCTCCTCTTTAAGCGCCTAATAATAGTGAGGAAAGTGTCTAATAAAGGAAGACCTATTACCATAATGGGAACTAATATAGCAATTGCAGCTACAGTTTTCAACGTTCCCATTATCGTAATCGTCCCCAGGATAAATCCCAGAAACATACTGCCTGTGTCGCCCATAAAAATTCTTGCGGGATGGAAATTGTAAAGTAGAAACCCGCTTGCACTTCCCACCAATGCCATAGACATAATAGCCACCAGTTCCAGCCTGTTACTAATTGTTACATTGCTTTGCTTGTCGATTTGAAAAAGAGTTATAACAAAAAAGGTAATTGAAGCAATTACCACTACACCTGCGGCTAATCCATCGAGCCCATCGATCAAATTGATGGCGTTAACGAAAGTAACTGTCCAGATGATTGTAATTATGAAACTTAAGTATAACGAGAATTCAAGATATGTCTTGCCCAAAGGATTGTTTATTCCCACGATTCTTATTCCGTACCAGAGTAGAACTATGGCTGCAATAACCTGCACCAGTAATTTAATGGTGGGATTAGTCCCTTTCTTATCGTCGATTAATCCTAGAATAGTGATAATTGTTGCTCCCACAAGTATCCCCACCAGATACTTTTGTACCAGAAAATGGTGGTAGCGGAGTAGAACGCGAAAGGCATCGTGGAAAAGAAAGATTAACGCTATGGAACCACTAAAGGCAAGATAGATTGCCAACCCACCCCAGGAGGGAACTAGTCTACGGTGGACTTTGCGTTCGTCGGGCCTATCCATTACCCCGAACTTTCTTGCCAGGAGAGGGATGAGAGGCGTTACCACTAAAGAGATTAGTCCCGACAGGAGAAAGACAAGAATATAAGAGGTAAGCATCTAATTTCCACCGGGAATGAAAAAATAATTCCGCTATGGTTGTCCGATTATTCCTTTCTCAGTCTTTTCCTATATAAGGGAAACTTTTTCGTTATTTTACGCACTTCTCTTTTCAAGCTGGCAAGATAATCCTCATCATAACGATGACTCAGTGCCTCCGATATCAACCCGGCAATTTTTTCCATATCTTCTTCCTTCATGCCTCTGGTGGTCAGGGCCGGTGTGCCTAAACGAATCCCACTGGTCACAAAGGGTTTTTCCGGATCGTGAGGAATACTATTCTTATTAACCGTAATACCTGCCTGATCCAAAACTTCTTCAGCTATATCCCCGGTCAATCTCTTATTTCTCAGGTCTACCAGCATCAGGTGTGTATCCGTACCTCCAGAAACAATCTTGAACCCTCTCTTCATCAATCCTTCAGCCAACGCCCGGGCATTCTTCACTATCTGGGCCTGATATTCTCTAAATCCAGGCGTGAGTGCCTCCTTGAAGGCCACAGCCTTGGCAGCAATGACGTGCATTAGAGGACCTCCCTGTATTCCGGGAAAGATATTTCTGTCTATAAGCGAAGCGTATCTCTTCTTACACATTATCATTCCACCTCTCGGTCCGCGAAGTGTTTTATGCGTTGTAGTGGTTACAAAGTCAGAATAAGGAACAGGAGAAGGGTGCAGGCCGGCGGCGATTAATCCAGCTATGTGGGCGACATCTGCCATCAGAAAAGCACCTACCCTGTCGCAGACCTGTCGAAACTTCCCGAAATCTATAATCCTGGAATAGGCGGAAGCTCCGGCAACAATCAATTTTGGCTTATGCTTAATGGCCAGCCTTCTCATCTCCTGGTAATTTATCCGTCCTGTCTTCTTGGATACGCCTATGGGTACGGTCTTAAAATATTTACCAGAGAAACTGGTAGGATGGCCGTGGGAAAGGTGTCCTCCATGCGACAAGTGCATTCCCATAATTGTATCTCCCGGCTCGAGAACGGCAAANNCTGGGTCCCGGAATGAGCCTGAACATTCACGTGGTCACAACCGAACAACTTTTTGGCGCGCTCAATGGCCAAAGATTCAACTACATCGTAATATTCACATCCCCCGTAGAATCTATGGCTGGGATAACCCTCTGCATACTTGTTAGTCATCACTGACCCTTGAGCTTCCAGAACCGCTTCCGAGACAAAATTTTCTGAAGCAATCAACTCCAGATTTTCTGCTTGCCTTTTAGTCTCCGATTGGATTGCTCTGTAGACTTCGGAATCGAGTCGCTTCAAGCTTGACATTTTCTTCTCCTTTATTTAGAATTACTCTCTTATTTTTTTCATTATTCTTATCAAATATCCCTTAATTTCCTCAAGGCGCTTTCGATAGACCTCTTCGGGGTGGCCTATAGGATCGGGAATATCTAAATTCTCTTTTTCTCCGGCAAACTCTTTCAATAGAAAAACTCTGTCTTCAGCTTCTGGAGCCATCTCCAGAATAGCCTGCTTGTGTTTTCTCTCCATCACCAGAATCAGGTCAGCGTCTTTAACCATTTGAGGAGTAACTTGGGTAGGATTATGGTTTGAAATTTCGATATCTTCTTCTTTTAATACTTTTTCCAGTATGCCATAAATACCATAGGAAGATAACGCAGCGGTTCCGGCGGAATCTACCTTCACGTCCTTTATTCCTTCTGCGCTCAGCATTTTCTTTAATAGTCCTTGCGCAATTACGCTCCGACAGGTATTACCAGTGCAAACAAAAAGAATCTTGTTATACATTTCAGGCTTTATCTTTTACCTTCTTTCTCAGTTCTTTCTCTTTTATACATCCTTCTCTTATTAACTGGAAAGGATGCTCGCTCACATCCACCACGGTGGAGACACTTCCCCGGGGAGCCTTGCCACCATCGATACACAAATCGGTCTCTTTCAACAGTCGTTTTTCCACTGTCTTGAGTGTCACATTATCCTTCTTCCCGGAAAGGTTGGCGCTGGTTGCAGCTAACGTCCCGGCACCTCTAATCAAACCAAGAGCTATTCTGTGATCGGGCATTCTCAAAGCGATTGTCTTATACTTTTCTGAAGGAAAAACTAAAGTCAGTCCACCTGGCCAGAAATCCCTTACCAGTCTCTTCGCTTCATGGGATATGCTATCAGCGAACTTTCTTACGTCCTTTTTGAAGCCGATCAGGAAGACTAAAGGTTTCTTTCCAGACCTTTTCTTTAGCCGATAAATTTTCCTTATTGTTTTAGGAAAGCGAATGCTTGCCCCCAGTCCATAAACAGTGTCTGTAGGAAAAATCACCAGGCCCCCCTTTCTCAATATACGGGTAGCCTCTACAATTCCTTTTCTTTCGGGATTCTCAGAATTAATCTTAATTATCTTTCCCACCCCAATCTCCAGACTGCCACGCTCCTTTTCCCGATTTTCAATCGGGATTCCCAGTAACATCATTATATATTACGTACTATAACATGAATTGATTTTTACGTAATCGGGAGTCAAATCGCAGGTGTAGACTTTAGCCCCACTTGTTCCCTGTTTCAAATCTATCACTATTTCTATTTCTTTTTTCTTTAAGATTCTCTTAGCCTTCATTTCAGAATAAGATGTTGGCTGGCCATTTCTGGCCACTTGCAATTTGCCAAAATAGATATCTATTCTTTGAGGGTCTATTCTTATTCCCGAGGAGCCAATTGCTGCCATTAACCTCCCCCAATTGGGATCAGAGCCATATAAGGCGGTCTTAACTAAAGGAGAACTGGCGATATGTCTGGCTATTTTTTTTGCACTTAAACTATTCTTTGCATTGTTCACGATTATCCTGACCAGTTTTGTTGCTCCCTCTCCATCCCGGGCTATTAACTCCGCCAAACCTCTGGTCACTTCATTGAGACTATTCTGGAACTTCAAAAAATCACGATTTTCGCTATTTATCGGCCTATTCCCTACTCGGCCATTGGCCAGGATTAAAACAGAATCATTGGTGCTTGTATCACCGTCGATAGTAAGGGAGTTAAACGACGTTTCAGCCGCCTCCATCAACGCTTTTTGTAACAATCTCTTGTGAATAGCTATGTCAGTAATTATGAAGCAAAGAAGAGTAGCCAGGTCAGGATGAATCATTCCCGCGCCTTTGGCCAATCCACAGATGACTGCTCTTTTACGATTCTGAGTCAAAAATTGGCTGCTGATTATCTTGGGAGTAGTGTCGGTAGTCATAATTGCTTCAGTAAAAAACTCGGGCTTAGAGGGATTTCCGACAGTTTTAGTTATCTTCTTAATACCCTGTTTAACCCGACTCATAGGCAGGAATCGACCAATTACCCCTGTGGAGGCAAGAAGAACATCTTCTTTTCTTATACCCAGTTGACAAGCCAGATCATAAGCCATCGTCTTCGCATCTTCTATTCCCCTGTTTCCGGTGCAGGCATTTGCACTGCCCGAATTGACCAGAATCGCCTGCGCCCGACCATTCCTCAAATGTTTTTGAGATATTACCACTGGAGCTGCCTTCACTCTGTTTTTAGTGAACAGCCCAGCTGCCACGCAGGGAACTTGCGAATAGATGAGCGCTATATCTCTTTTTTTTCTATCTTTTATTCCGGAATCAATTCCGTTTAGAAAAAAACCCCTGGGGAAAAATAGTTGACTTCCCATAACAGAATTAAGACCTAAATTAAAGTCTTTAAAGTAATGCTTCTGTCTCCCTAAACCCAGACATTAAGTTCATATTCTGTACAGCTTGTCCAGAAGCACCTTTGACCAAATTATCTATCGCCGTAATAATAATTATACGCTTAGTGCGCCTATCAACCATAAGACCTATCTCACAGAAATTTGTTTCCACGACGTTCCTTGCCTGGGGAAAAGTGGCTTTTGGCAAAATCTTCACAAATGGTGCTTTTCTATAATAGTTCTTGTAAACATTCCTTAATCTATCGATAGACACTTTCCCTTCCAGGTTAACATAGATTGTGGATAGAATCCCGCGGTCCATGGGAACTAAATGGGGAGTAAAGGAAATAGTTATCTTTTTTTTGGAAATCTTTGATAACTCCTGTTCTATTTCAGGAGTGTGCCGGTGTTCCCCCACGTTATAGGGCACTAGATTTTCGTGGCACTCACTGAAATGGTAGGCGATGTCTAATCTCCTTCCTGCGCCGGATACTCCTGATTTAGCATCGGCAATTATGGAATTTCCATCGCCTAATCTATGAGCCAGAAGAGGAGCAACCCCTAAAATTACCCCCGTGGGATAGCAACCCGGATTGGCTACCAGAGAGGATTTCTTTATCTCTTCTTTATAAATTTCTGGTAATCCGTAAACCGCTCTTCGCAGAAGCCGGGGATAAGAATGTTCCAGACCGTACCATCTCTTATACAGGGATTTGTCCTTTAATCTATAGTCGGCGGAAAGATCTATTATCTTCTTCCCTTTTTTTAAAAATTCTGCTACCGGTTTCTGCGATTTACCGTGGGGAAGGGCGAGAAAGACAAGGTCTGAATCCTGGGCGACCTTATCAATATCCAATTTCTCAAACTTTTTATCTATAAAGCTGACAAGCCCTTTGTGCAACTCTGAAATTCTCTTTCCCTTGTATGTCTCGGAAGTGAGGTGAGCAATTTTCACCTGGGGATGTTTAAACAGAATCTTTATTAATTCCCTTCCCGTATAACCACTGGCGCCCACAATACTAACTGTTATCATTTAACTTCCTCCAATTCTTAAGCAGTGCCCATCTGTTTGTTAATTCAAATGTAACATTGGAAAGTATTTCTCCTCATAAAGGGAGAGAAAGTATTGCTAAAAGAATATAAGCCAGAGGGAGAAATATAAAAAGTAGCATAAACAGGATAATCGGTGTCAAAAGTATCAACAGGGCTTCAAAAGTCTGAGAAAAATAGACTTCTCTAATAGCAGATAGCGCAAGTAAAAAACACCACAGCAGGAGAACAATGGTAAAAAGTGCCTGAAAGAAAACTCTCCCTCCACCCAAACCTTCTGCTAACAGAGATAGTGGACTAACAAAAACAAAGGGGAACATAGCCAATCCTAGAGTAATGAAAAGGTCGATTACGCTACCTCTCTTTCCCCATACTTCAGCAAAGAAATGGAGAATTCCCACATTAATCACCCAGAACAGGGTGAGGAGAACCGTAACCAGAAAAAGATTAGAAAATAAGGCAATCCTCCCCATTCCAGTGAAGCTGGAAACAAATAGAGTGGTGCCGGTAGCAATGCTAATTCCTGACAAAATGACAACCGCAACCAGAAAAATCCACGGTTTATCGTCTCTGGCTCGACTAAGCCCTCTTCCCGGATGGGCAATTAAATCGTAAAGGAGCGCTAAATAGTTGTTTTCCATAGTTCTCTCGGAATGGGACTCTATTGGAGGATATATTCTAATCTTACGGAATTTTCTTTTACCAAATCTTGTAGAGTAGTTTTCCTGAAGTGACTGGAAAAAATACCAAGAATTCTGGGAAAGGGCTTGGGCAATTCAATGATCCTCGGTTCGCCGGGAATGCCGGCAAGTTTACCTGCCAGCCTTACAGCATCTTGAAAATTGCCAATTTCATCAATTAGCCCCAAATCTCTTGCTTGCCGTCCCGTAAACACCTGTCCCTGAGCAATTTTCTCTGCCTCCCTTTTCTTAAGATTCCTGCCCTTAATTACTGCCTGGAAAAACTGATCGTAGGCATCATCTATCAGTCCCTGAAGGAGTTCTTTCTCTTGCGGCGTCATTTCCCGGGATGGGGAGCCAATGTCCTTGTGTTTTCCTCTTTTTATGACCTCAACTCTGATTCCTATCTTGCGAAATAACTCCTCCATATTGCCAAGGCTCATCAATACCCCTATGCTCCCTGTAATTGTTCCCGGATTAGCTACAATCTTGTCTGCAGCACAGGCAATATAGTATGCCCCGGAAGCGCCTACATCGCCCATAGAGACAACGATTTTCTTTCCTTTTTCTTTTAGTCTGTTTACCTCCTCATAAATTTCCTGAACCGCACCAATGCTTCCGCCGGGACTATTAATTCTCAGAACTACCGCTTTTATGGCAGTAATTTTACCTATCTTTCTTAGATCGCTAGTGACGCTATCAGCTCCGGGTAAGAAGCGAGCCCATCCTGACGCCTGTCGAGAAATGGATAGTGGCCCGTAGATATAAACCACGGCCACCCCTTCTTTCCTGGCCAGAATTTGTACTTTTCCCGTAACCGCCCTCTCCCTAATAATATATATCCCCATTACAATAGAAAGGATACATAAGCCAAGAATAATTACCATGATTAAATTTTCCCTTTTCATATTTCTCTCCTATATTCATTCAATTTTTTTAAATTATATTCTAATTATCCGAATTTGTCAAATTATATTTCGGGAAGTGCGCGCCAGAAAGTTCCCTACTTTCCCAAAAAAAAGCGGAAGCAGTGAACCTCTTGCTTCCGCAAACTACCTCTATACTTACAAAACAACTTATCTCTTGGAGAATTGGAACCTTTTTCTTGCTTTTGGCCGTCCGGGTTTCTTTCGCTCTACCATACGGGGATCGCGTGTCAGAAATCCCTCTTTTCTCAAAGTGAGCCTTGTCTGTTGGTCAACCTTAGCCAGTGCACGGGAAATTCCATGTCTTATTGCCCCTGCCTGGCCGTTCTTACCTCCGCCGGAAACATTTGCTGAGATATCGTATTTATTTAGTGAATTTGTCGCTTTTAGAGGTTCCACACTGAATTCCCTTAAACCGGGTAAACCAGAAAAGTACTCATCCACAGACAGTTTATTAATTACTACCTTTCCATTACCAGATTTCAATATCACCCTGGCAATCGCTGTTTTTCTTCTGCCTACACCCCAAAACTCTGTTACTTTTGCCATACATTTTCTCCCTTAACTGATACCGCAAAAAATCTAGTGAGCCTTCCTTTCAATTTTTATTACTTGAGGTTTCTGTGCTCCGTGCGGATGTTCCCTGCCTTTATATATTTTTAGCTTAGTAATCAATCTATCACTCAGTTTATTCGACGGTAACATTCCTTTGACAGCTAATTTAATTGCCTTTTCCGGGTTTTGTGTCATCAATTTATCGTATCGGGTAAATCTGGCCCCGCCCGAATAACCAGAGTGGGTAAAATGGAACTTCTGTTGCAATTTTTTTCCGGTTAATAAGACCTTCTGTGCATTAATAATGATTACATAATCGCCCGTATCCATCTGGGGAGAGAAAATCGGTTTACCCTTGCCCCTTAATAATTCTGCTATCTTTGTTGCCAATCTCCCCAAGACCAAGCCAGAGGCATCGATTAAATACCATTTCTTTTCAATATTCTCTTTTTTGGGTACAAAAGTCTTCACCGTAACCACCATTCGGAAAAAACCACCCCCATCCAGAAAGAAACTCACCCCACTATCTAAACACTTTCTGAATGGGGGGTCTATTTAGACCAAAAATTGACAGACTATCAAAAGATGTTAAATTGTTTTCTATTCTTTTTTTGAAGGATAAAGCTCAAGCGCTATCGCCAAACCTAAGCAATAGCCCGCAAAGAATAAAAATGTGCGGGGTGCTACCACTATTGACCCTGGACCAAGCCTGGCAATAATTCCCAGTACTAAGCTGGCCAGGCTCACAATGATTGCCAGAGTAATCAATGTTTTCATCTGTTACCCCCCTCTCACGCAGACCTTAACTTATTCATTTCCCAGGTCTGCCAACCTTTATAGAAAATTAGCAAAAAATGGTTTTTTTGTCAACTATTTTTTAAAAATTGTCAGGATCTTGCTTCCGCTCAAGCGGGAGCTTAGTCCATAATCTCATTCCTACACTTACTAAACCACATAAGTTCCCCTGGGATAAATCTACCAAGGCGGAATCTAAGTACCAGATAAACTATGGTGAGTGGCAGGTGAAAATGCCCATAAACAAGAAAGGAATTGTAGGATGGCAAAAAGGAAGGATAGTGAAACTATGCGAGGCTTGCTTGCTAAAAAATTTTCTTAACGCCTTCGGGGCGTTTAAGCCTGGTGCCAATCCTCTGCACCACAATATCGACTCTCCGATTCATCGCTTTGTGTTCTTCAGTATCGTTATCCGCAACCGGCTGATATTCTCCGTATCCTGCAGAAGATATGCGCTTGGGAGGAAAATTCAGTGTCTCCAATAAATAGCGGGTCACATTTGTAGCCCTCGCTGTGGATAGTTCCCAGTTAGTGGGAAATTTGCTCTTCAATTCCGGCCCTATGGGGACATTATCAGTATGGCCCTCGATTCGGGTATTATTTGGCACATCCACAATCTCACTAGTAATGTCTTTTAAAATGTTTTTCGCTTCTTCGTAGATTTCGGCTCTTCCACTATCGAACATCAATTTTTCACGAAGAGAAACAACTAATCCTTTCTCATTAATTGTCAAACCGATATAGTTTTCCAACTGTTCTTCCGTGACGTATGCTTCCAGCTTCTTCTTCAACCTTATCAGCTGCATTTCATTCATGGCACTGGCTAAAGCGAACATCATAACGAAAAATATCAACACCTGGGTCATTAAATCCGAATAAGTCAACATCCATGTAGGTGCCGGCCTTCCTATTTTTATTTCCTCATCCCCCCGCCTGGGAACACCTGGCAGAATAGCCATTATCTATCTCCTGAAAAATAAGTCAGGCAGTTTTCTCCATGGGTGTGACTTTTCCTGTGGCTGCTCTCTTTCTCAATTGAGGAGCCAAGTAGGCTTTCAATTTTGCTTCCATAACACTGGGAATTTCCCCTGCCTGCAACGAGAGGACACCCCTGATAATAACTTCTTTGATAAATATCTCGTCTTCGCTACGACGCTTCAATTTCCCTGAAATCGGCAAAAAGAAAAGGTATCCAGCCACTGCACCATAAAAAGTGGTCAACAGGGCTACCGCCATACCAGCAGCAATCTGGCTCTGGTCTTCAATGCGGGCAAGCATCATAATAAGTCCCATAATTGTTCCAATCATTCCAAAGGCAGGACAGTAAGTGCCCAGAGTCAAAAAAATCTCCTGTCCTATGCGGTGCCTCTCGCGAATGAATGTTATCTCTGTTTCCAGTTCAGTGCGGATTCTATCCTGATCGGCGCCATCAACAACTAATTGTACACCTCTTTTCAGAAATTCGTTATTGATCTTGGTTAATTCTCTCTCCAGTTCCAGTATCCCTTGCTTATGTGCTATCTTGGTAAAATATATGAACTGGTTGATTAATTTAGTAGGATCTTCTTCTCTCTCAGTCAGAACCTTTTGGGCAATTTTAAAAACTCCCAGGACCTGCTTCATGGGATAGTTTACCAGGGTGGCAGCAAATGCACCCCCAAAAGTAATAAACATTGAGGATACATCAAAGAAGCCCTTTAATCCCATTCCTCCCATCCTCATAAATATAGCAATAATAATTAAGCCAATTCCGCTTACCACTCCCAGAATAGTGGTAATATCCATTTCTCCTCCTATCGGGGATTGTTTTTCTTTCCTTGTAGTTTATTTCTTAGTTCTTTTTTGATTTACTAAACGCCGGTATTCCAAAACCTTTTCCACGACTTCCGAGACCTTATCCTGCACAATTATCTTATTTCCCGTAACCAGAGAAATAGTTGTATCCGGTCTGGCCTCAACCGTTTCAATCAGCTCAGCGTTTATAACTATTTCTTCTCCGTTTATCTTTCTTACTTTAATCATTTTAGAAAAACCTCACAATTTGGAATAATATTTACGAAATTGCCATCTATTCACCGTTCACCGGCTTGTTCAGCCATTGCCAGAATTTTTTCAGAATACCGCGTTTAGCTTCAGCCAACTGAGTCTTAAGTTCTTCCTCTCTTTTCTTCTCTTCAGCCCTGAGCCGTGCCTGTTTCTCCGCAATTTCAGCCAGTACCTGGGTTGCTTCTTTTTCCTTAATTAATTCCGCCTCCAACCTTTTTATCTTTCTCTCTTTCACACCCAGATCTTCTGCCAAGGCTATTTCTTTTTCTTTTATTTCAGCTTTTATCTTTTCTATTTCTTCTTCTTTATTTCTAAGAATTTCTTCTCTGTCCGAAGATCTGTTTTCTTCTTTTTGCAATTCCTCTTTGAAGTCTAGTTCCATTTTTGCCATTTTCTCTCTAAGTGAGCCTATTTCTTCTTCCTTTCTTTCCAATTCTTTTCTCGTGCTGTCTATCTTCTCCCGGCCTTCTCTATAAGCGGCTTTCAACTGTTGTTCTCTTTGAGTTGCTTCCATCCTTAGCGCTTCTATCTCTTCTTCTTTTTCCCTGAACTTCTCTTCGTCTATCCTTGCTTCATCATTTAACTTCTCTTCCAGTTCTTTTATCCTCTCTTCCAGTTCTGCCTTTGCTTCTTCTGCTTGTTTTCTTTTCTCTTCTACCTCAGTTTGCAACTCCTCTTCTCGACGGGAAAGCTCTTCTTGCATCTCTCTTATTTTTTGTTTTATCTCTCTATTTTCTTCTTCCTTTGTCCTCAGCCTTTCTTCCCATTGTGACTTCTGATTCTGTAACTCTTGCTCTATCTTTTCCCTTATTGCCTGAAACTCCCTCTCCCTTTCCCCATAGATAGCCCTAAGTTCCACTTCCTTCTTTTCTATCTCTCCCTCTTTGCCTTTCACAATTTCCTCTATCTCCTTCTTCTCCACTCCAGGTGGTCGTCCCTCGGGCTTTTCCATTTGTTGCCGCAGACCTGCCTCCAAGTTTTTAACTATCTTTTCCATCTCTTCTCTTATCTGGTCTATCTCTTTCCCTCTTTTCTCACGCTCGTATTTAAGTTCCATCTCTTTATTGGCTAAGATTTCCCCAAATGAGCACACCAAGTCCCTCTGCCTTGCCAATTCCCTCTCCAACGCTGTCAGTTCCCGTTCTTTCCTGTGGAATTCGGCCCTCAATAGGTTTTCCCTTTGAGGAACTTCCTTAGATGATATATATCTTTGTTCCTCTAATTTACGATTCAGTTCGCTCAATTTATCTTCAAGATATTCCCTTAATCTCTCTATTCTCTCCTTCAGCCTTTTACTCTCTTCTTCAAATTCTTGCTCTTTATGTGCAAATTCCATTTTTAATATTCTGTCCTCGTCCTCTCGCATTATGAATTCTTTCTCTCGCATTTCTTTTTCCTCCAAAAGTCTATTCTCTAACTCCTTCATTTTCTGTTCTTCTCTTTTTAATTCCTCTTCAGCTTTTGCTTTTATATCCTCGTAATTCTTCAAATTCTTCTCTGCCATCTGTTTCTCTTTTTCTAGTTCCTTCTCCAAATTCTGAAGCTTAGAGGTAAGTTCTTCTTCCTTCTTAGTTTTTTCTAATTTCAAATCTTCTATTCTCATGTTCAACTCTGTCTGGAGTCTAATTTTTTCTTCCTCTTTTGCCTTGAGCTCCCGCTCTTTTTCTTCCATCTCCTGAGAAATGACTCTTTTCTCTTCCTCCAGCTTCTTTTCTAATTCCTTGAACTCTCCCTGGAGACTTCTCCTTAAAACATCTACCTCTTCTTCTTTCTTTGCCTTTTCCAGCTCAAATTCCTCTATCCTCTGCCCTAATTCCCCTTCCATCCTATTCTTCTCTTCCTCTTTCGCCTTAAGCTCTCTTTCCTTCTGTTCCATCTTCTGAGAGAAGATCCTCTTTTCTTCTTCCAGTCTGTCCTTTATATCTTTTATTTCTTTTAACTCCCTTTCCAGTCTTTGACTTAAGACATTTGCCTCTTCTTCTTTCTTTCCTCTTTCAACCTCAAGCTCTTCAATCCTCTTCTTGAGCTCCCCCTCTACTCTTTCTTTCGCTTCCTGTTTAGCTCCAAGCTCTCTTTCCTTCTCTTCCATCTTCTGAGAAGAGACTCTCTTCTCTTCTTCCAGCTTATCTCTTGTCTCTGTTAACTCCCTTTCCAGACCTTGCCTTAAGATATTTGTCTCTTCTTCTCTCTTTGCCCTCTCCAGCTCAAGCTCTTCAATCCTCTTCTTAAGCTCCCCTTCTACTCTTTCTTTCTCTTCCTGTTTAACCTTGAGCTCTTTTTCCTTCTCTTCTATCTTCTGTGAAGAGATTCTCTTCTCTTCTTCCAGCTTATCTCTTGTCTCTGTTAACTCCCTTTCCAGACCTTGCCTTAAGATATTTGTCTCTTCTTCTCTCTTTGCCCTCTCCAGTTCAAGCTCCTCTATTCTCTTCTTGAGTTCCCCTTCTACTCTGTTCTTCTGTTCTTCTTTAGCCCTGAGCTCCTCCTCGCTCTCAGACTTGAATTCCTCAAATTCTTTATCTTTATTCTCTAACTTCGCCCTGCCTCTCTTTCCCTCAAGTTCCAGCTCTCCCGTTATCTCCCTCAGCCTCTCTTCCAGTTTAGCTATCCTACTTCTTAAACTGCTCTCAACCTCTACTTTCTCTGTTTCTTTCTCCCGCAGTCTCGTCTCCCAGGATCTCTTCTGGAACTCCAAAGTATCAGCCACGGTCTCTTTCTCTACTTTTTGCTTCCTCAACTCCTGTTCCAGGCGGGCCTTTTCATCTTCTATTTCTGTCTTTTCCGCTTTTAATTTTGCTTCCCATTCTGCTTTTTGCAATTCTAGGTCGCTGTTGAGCCGGGAAATCTCATTCTTCGCTGAAGCTTCAAATTCTTGAGCAATTCTTTTCTGCTCTTGCAATTCCCGTTCAATTTTCTCTCTATCTTCTTTTAGTTTTTGGATCTCCTTTTCCCGATCCGACTTCTCCAGAATTTCCCCCAGTGCTTTCTCCATCTTCACCGCTGCTTTCTCTTCCTCCTTAATCCTGAGAGTCTGCTCCCAAATCTTCTTTCTCTCCTCTTGAAGCTGCCTCTCTAACTCTTTCAATCGTGCTTCCGCCCGTTCCCTATCCTGTTTGATTTCTCTTTCCTGCTTATCCCGCTCAGTTTTCTCCTTTGCTTCCTTCTCTGTAAGCTCTGCTCTCATTGCCCTGTTCTCTGCTTCCAGTTTTCTTAAAGTCTCTTCCCATTTTGCTTTCTCTTTTTCTATTAGTCCTTTTGAATCGCTGGAGATTTTTCCTTTTTCTTTGCGGGAGGGGGGTGGGGATGGCGGTGCGGGTCCACCAGAGAAAGGTGGTAAAGGAGGTGGCGGAGGAACTATATTATCTTTATCTTTTTTATCACGCTCTGCCATTATTCTTATATTCCTTCAACAATAATTCCCACACATACACCTGCTTTCATGAGAACTTCAGTCGTTACTTTCGATTATTTAACCACTCACTAAGTTCTCGATTGTCCGGGTTGAGTTCCAGGGCTTTCTTGTATGCCTGGACTGCTTCCTCTTCCATTCCTTGATTATAATAGCAACTTCCCAAATACTGGTATGTTTGCCATATCCTGTCATTGTACTGGAGACTCGTCTTAAATTCTCTAATAGCTTCTTCGTATCTGCCAGCTTTAGATGCTTCCATTCCCGCATTATAATGCTCAAATGCCTTCTCGTTATCTGTCTTTTCACTTGCCTTGCTTTTCGTAATAGGTTGCACGGCTTCTTCAGGCTCCTCCTCAAGTCTCTTCCTGATTGTCTCTTCCTCAATAATTTTCTTAATATCCTGTAACTCTTCTATTTTTTCAATTTCACCCCTTCTTTTTCTTCCCTTAAGCTCAATTTTGCCTTCCCTCTCCAGTTTGAGAATTAAATCTACCATCTTCTGTTGTTGCTCTTCAATTGCCTGGATTGTTACTGGTTTACCGAATTCCATCTCCTCTTTCAAAAGAGCAGCACCTCCTGCCGACATATTCTCCATAATTCTGGACTTGACTTCCTCGCTGGCTCTCCTCAGGGCTATGGCTAAATCGCCAGTATTTATCTCCCCTAAAATTATGCGTAGTTGAGAATTATCTATTGTGGTGACTTGCTCAAAAGAGAAAGTCAAATCTTTTATCTTCTTTGCCAGTTTGGGATTCTTTTTTTCCAGTGCCTTTAAAATATTTTCTTTTGAATTCTTATCCAATCTGTCGAATATCTCCACAAACTCATCTACCCCACCTTTAAGCAGGTCGATCTTTTCTCTAATATTCTTCTCTACCCTGTTCACAATCTTTTCATCCATCTGTTTGACCATGGTCAGATTCAAAGCAACTCTTAACTGGAGTTCCGATGATAATGAACACAACACTTTTGCTGCCTGGTCTGGAGTTAGATAACTCAAAATTAAAGCCATTCCTTCTGGAGGTTCATTCTTAATCAAATATAAGAGCCGTTTTAGATTGCTCTCTTTAACAAAGCGGAAGGTTTGTGGAATTTCTCCCTCTTCTCCCTCTACTTCCCCGCTCGTTTTCCCCTCCGCTCTTTGCGGAAATCCCTGTTCTACAGTGACCAGACCGGCAGCCGCTCCTCCTCCCAGGGCTGAGGAACTGGCGGATTCTATTTCAGTCCTGGCACCCTTCAATTCCTTCATAGTGTTCAGGAGATTCTGGAAGAAAGTCTTCAGAGGCCCGAAAAGGAACATAAAAAGGGTAACAGTTATTAGTATGCCAATTATGACCCAATAGGTCTGTGGCTTGAAAATGAAACTCCACCAAGGGGTGGCCGGGATGAAGGAGACTCTTCTTATTATCAATCGGTCTCCTCGTTTAGGTTCCAAATTCAAAAGGTCAGTTACCACACTTTGTACAGTCTCCACTAAGGCGTCCGAGACTTTGCGGTCAATTATGAGGGTAGTAGTTATTCTCTTGATGAAAGAGGGCGGTAGTTTTACAATGCTTTCTACTCTCTTCTTCATGCCTGCAGCTTCTTTTTTTGCCTCTGAGGTGGGAGCAACTTCTTCCCCGCGTTCGAGCACGCTCTTCTTTAGCGGTATGCCCGGCAGGAGTTCCTTTACCTTCGGCGGTGTACCAGGCCCTCTATCCTTCGCCTTCCCCTTCTCTTCCTCTTCTTTAGACTTCTGCTCGGCCCAGGTCTCTATCTCGGTCATCGACCTTTCTACATTCGGCTCAATGGCAATTACTACTCTGGCTCTGTTGGGTCCTAAAATTTTAGTAAGAACGGACTGTACACGCTCTTCCAAAGTCTTTTCTACCATTAACTGGGTAGCTACAACTTCAGAATATTCTATTGCTTCACATTTTTGCCCAAGAACTAAAAATGACAAGATTATTAATAATCCCATGGACATAAATTTTCTCATCGAAAATCTCCTTTATTTCTTCTCTTTGGGAGGTTCCCAGCCTTTCTTTTGCATTTCTTCTAAATACTCCAGTTCCCTATCTTCAGGGTAGCCCCTCTCCTCCCATCTATCGAGAAATTCCTTCAAAGATCTATCAGCAGGATTCATCTGTAAAGATTTTTCCCAGGCGTTTTTAGCTTTTTCTCTCTGTCCCATAGCGAAGAATGCCGAACCTATACGCTTATAGGCCAACGCATTATTCGGCTCAAGGGTGAGAACATCCTGCGCCTCCCTGATAGTCATGTCATACTTGCCTTCATAGAAATAGTTAAGAGCGTTATACAACTTCTGGTCTACTAAGCTCATTCCCGGAGTTATATCTTCTATCAAATCGACTCCTTCCACTCTGGCGATCGTCTTCAGCAGCCTATCCACTTCTCTATCTTCTGGTTCCATAGATGAGAGATAACGAAGAGCATTTATTGTCAGCTTTATATCGCCATCCAAATACGAGAGAACAGCCTGTTTGATCAGTTTGGCACGTTTGGTCTCTTGTACCTCTTTAGGTATTATCTTGGCCACCCTTTCNNCTTGGCCACCCTTTCCAATTTCACCAGTTTGCTCTTGGCTTCTATATTCTTAGGGTCAAGCGATAGGGATATGGTCAGCTTCTCCACCGCTCTCTGGTAGAGCCCTCTCTCATAGGCGGCTACTGCTTCTTTATAATGTTCCAGGGCCATAGTTTCGCTGGCAGCAGTGATCGACGGGCCAAACTTCCAGCTCGCTGAAAGTCTATGAGAACCGCCCAGGTCATGGGTGGCAAAGGCATAGTCGAGTCCATAATCTCTGTACCTGACTCCAAAACCAACAGTGAACTCCTCGGGGTCTAAACCCAACCTGACAGCCAAATACTGGAAAGCCCAGTATTCTGCACCGAAATGGTAACTTAGAGGAGCTCTGCTTTTCTCTAAATCTACAACCAGGACTAATCTATCCCTCAATAATTTATAGTTACAACCGAATCTTAAGGTCAAGGGTAGTTTATCCTCTGTTTCTGCCCCCGTCCTCAAGCCTATCAGATTCCGTAAATTGAGACCCGCCTGCAGATGTTCCAACATTGGCGATTTATACATTGCCCCTATATCCACAGTAAAATTCCCGTTCTTATGGTCATCTAAACTATGGGTCACGTACTTAATACTGGCACCGAGGGCTAGAACATCCACAATCTGTTTCCCGTAACTTGCTCCCAGAGCTGTTTGAGAATCTGAGAATTCATGGGTGGGCTCATTATTAATATCTCGACCATCAAACTTTCCCGAATAGAGCCGGGTAATCGACCCTCCCACTGTTCCGATACCAGTAATCGGGTGAACATAACTGATAAAGTCGTATATTGTGTCCGCCCAGAGAATGGCATGTAGGGCAGTAATCTCTTTCCTATCTATTTGTGCTAACCCCGCTGGATTCCAGTAAGTAGCCGAAGCATCATCGGCAATAGAGACAAACGCTTTACCCATTCCCAAGGAGCGAGCGCCCGCACCCCAGGAAAGGAAAGCGCCAGGCTGACCACCGGAGGCTTTGCACCAGGCTACTTGTGGTATAGTAGAAAGCACTATACCAAAAATGATTATTGCAAATATTAAATTGTATTTCTTTCCCTGTCGACCCATTGGCGAGCTCCTGTAAAGCTCAGCCGCTGGGTTGCCTCAAAAAGAAAGCCGAATTATCCACCAAACCGGATAATTCGGCTATCAGTTACCGACCTGAGGAAAAAGACTCTTCCTCAGCCCTTCTAATCTTCGGCAACCCGGCTAGCCGAATCGGCCCCGTGGCTTTGCGTCCTCCGATTANNTAGTTTACTATATTCAATTTCCAATTTAATATTACCACAAAACCGTCTGTTTGTCAACCGCTTTTTGCCCCGATGAATCGGGACTTACAAATCTTCATTTTTATTAGCGGATTACGCCAATCTTCCTGATTACCTGCACTGTGCGGTCTTCACTCTTTGGTGCCGTACTATCCTCAACATCAACAGTAATCCGGCAGATATAACCACCCTTGGCCACCTTATCTCCCATTTCGTTTCTCAGATACCAGACCCACTGATTCGGTCCTTGAGACCCTTGCTCGCTACCTGGGTTGAATTCCTCATTCAGAACCAGATAACCGAGTAGATCGTAAATCGTTATGGTCACCTTAGCATCATATTTGAGAGTATAGGTAATTGTTGTATCGTCACCCCGGGCTGGATTCGGGTAATTAGAGATTTGCGAAATTATATCCTTAGGAAGTCCGGTAACTGCAGGGCTAGAAGCATCGGACCACCCACTCCAGCTCCCTGCGCCATTTTTAGCGCGCACGCGGTAGTAGTAGAAGTGTCCTTGCTCTTTGCCAGTTATTGCATAATTCTGGCTGTCTCCGGGAATGGCGCTACTTATCGTGTTCCACACAGGCGATGTGTCCACCTTCTCCTGTAACTCATAAGCCACAACACCCGACTCTGGATCCTGAGCGAAGTTCCAGTGGACGTTATAAGAGGTGGCTCCTGTTTCAGCTGCTATTTCAGCCACTGGTGCATCAACGGTAGTAGGAGCCGTGATGTCTACTCTAAATTGCCTATAACCCGGATCGCTGAACAGGGTCACTTCTCCACTCACGCTGCGAGTTATGACCGAGAAGTAGTAGATGGGGCCGGAATCCTGTGGATTGTACTGCTGCAGGCTCATTCCCGAAACCAGGGTTTCATACTTATCTCCCGCAGAGAGCCACTGGTTATTTGTCTTGTCCGCTCCCCCGGGCGCTGATCCCACAGCACAAATGCTTTCCACAACTCCTAAAGGAGAGGTAGATTCCCATTCTGCTGACATCTTGGAAGCATCATTTGTCCACTCATCGGCATACACTACAGGAGTTGTGGGAGTACGATAGTCCCTCACTCTGGTAATAGAAGTCTGGATGGGAGTAGTGTAGTTTCTCTGAATAGTGGTTGGCTTGACGTCTATGAAATCTTCAGTAGTCAGTTGCAACAGAATCTTATTTCCTGGATCTGCTGTATCGCTTATATCCAATGCCACAAAATAGTAAGTAGTGGTGGGCATAATCAGTTCAGGCTGAATCCCTGGCGCGGTATCGCCGTCGATGGCGAGGTTTGCTATTCCTCCACTGAAACTACCCGTGCCTATTAAAACGTCTGTCCCAGAGGTGAAAACTCCATCTCCATCCGCATCACGATAGAGCTTGACTAAAGCGAAGTCGCTATCTTGAGCTGTATCTATCTCCTCCACTGTAAGAATATTCCACTCTGCCCTGTTGGCATTTACCGATAGAGCGAGTTTCTGCATTATCACGTCTTCCTCCATCTGCCTTGCTCCTCCAGGAGCTAAGTCTTGAGCTACCAGGTTCAATTCCAGAGTCTTCACCGCAACCTTTGGTGACTCGAAGGGGAATTGCCCAATAGGTGTAGTCACGTCCCAGTAGCCAGGCCCCAGGTCTTCACTGACCGGGTTATCCACATTATTCGGCGGAACGGGGAAGAAGAAGCAGGCAGGGCCGTCGAACATTGCTCCTACCTGCTCATTCAGCGTAGCATCCACTGCTACATCGTAAACGAGGAAATACATTTGAGGAGAAGTGCCTATTACCTGGGGAGTGCCAAAGTAGACATTGACTGCCTGGTCAGTAAATGCATAAGTCATAGTGGAGATGGATACCTCTACGTCAGAGGTTGCACTGAACAGTCCATTGTTATCCAGGTCACGATATATCCTTACTCTCTCCACGTCTACATCCCGACTCAACGGGGTTCCCGTCCTTCTCACCTTCGCTCCTGTCCATAATGCACTGGACTGGTTGGTTTTCAGAGTGAACTTGTGTATGGGTACGTTCTGCGCACCCTGCACAACCTGTGTGGGAGTCTGGGTCGATTCCAAAGGAGTTACGGTAATGGCGTCTGCGTACTCGTTGACTATTAGATTTGTAGTAGCAAAACTTGTTGGCCTCACTATGTCTACACCCTGAACCGTAAAGTAAGTTGAGGAGGAAATGGCGATACCAATAGATTTGCCCACCTGAGCAAGTTGATAGACGTCCAGAATCACAAAGTACGACCTGGGCGTAGTGCCGATAATCTCAGGCTGGAGGAGAGTAATATCAGCCAATGTATCAATAAAGGTATTAACTCCGGTGGTGATAAGACTATCATTGGAGGGATTGAATGTTCCTTCATAGGGAGCCTCATCCCGGTAAATCTTAACTGTAGACACGTCGCTATCTGTGCCCGTGCCTGTGCGTTCTACTCTCAGTTTACTCCAGATAATCGTATTCTCATTACTGGACAGAATCATCTTTAACATGCCCACATTCTTCTCTCCCTGGATTAATGGCACAGCAGCGCCACTTATGTCAGTAAAGCTGGTGATGAGTTCATCTCTCGTGGGCTCGATTTCGATCTCAGTAGATTGAATGGGGAACGTTCCCTGGACAATGTGGGGTGAAAGCTGATAGATATCGTTGGCAGTGTCTATCTTCAGTCCTGCCAGTGCATTGGGAGTGGCGCTTCCCGATAGTGAGAAAGTGAGGAAGTAGTACTGGGTAGAATCGAAGACATACTGGGTGGTGGGGAACTGAATGGATACATCCGTGCCGGTAAAGGTGGCAGTAGCCACAAGGACATCCATTCCGTCCAGAATCGTGTTGGCATTGTTGTCTCTCCAGACTTTCACCTCGGTAATATCTGTATATAGCCCTGTGCCGGTGAGGATAAGCCTCAGTCCATCCCATCCCACACCCACTGGATAAGGAGAATTGGAAATCATATCCAGCGAGAGCATCCAGATATCTTTATCGTTCTGGAAGAAGTATTTTTCCACGCCTGCTCCAGCAAGGTGAGAGGTTGCTTGACTGCCGGAAGCGCCTCTGGTCACGCCTTCAAAAGTAGTGCCGGTCTTTCCAGTATATCTTATAATCTCATTATCAATCTTTATATACCCGGCGGATAAGAAACTGAGAGTAGAATCTACGGGAATCACCGTATCTGTCGAGCCTATTGCACTGAAAAGCGTTGTGGAAACTCCTGCATAGTCGACGCCGTTGACTGTGAGAGTCCGTGGTTTAGGATATATCTGGAGAAGAGTGGAACTGGCGGGTAAAACAGTAAATTCTACTGTCTCATTAGAATTCTCTACTGTTATGTAAGCAGCATCTTCCAGTTTGGCGCCCACGGTATCTCCGGGTATTGCCGTATCACTCAGGCCATAGGCGATGAAGTAACGCTGAGGGACAGTCGTTATTGTCTGTGAGGAGGTGAGGACGATATTGGCTATCTTGCTTATGAAAACTTTTGCAGGATCACTTATAAGGATATCGTTTACAGTATCGAAATTGCCTATATCACCCTGGTAAGGATTATCTTTCCATACAGTTACTGAGGTCACTTCATCATCCTCGGCAGTTCCTGTCTTGTCTATGCGAATGTTTGTCCAGATGGAATCGGACTGGTCACAAGAGAGATCGAGCTGAAGAATAGGAGCTGGCGGGTCAGCAGGATCAGTGGGGTCCGGGGCACCAGAACCCTGCATTGCCGTGGCAGCAGCTATCGACTCAGGCTTCACTGTAATAGTATCCGCGTACTCCACAATCCTTGACCTGGAGGTAAATCTGGGAAATCCTGTCGGTGACACAACATCAGCGCCAAGCACGCTAAAGTAGGTGGAGCTACTCACTCTCAGACCAAGAGCATCATCCTGCGGCTTTGCCAGAACATCCACATCCAAGGTCACCAGGTAATGCTGGTCAGTAGCAGTTATTTCTTCATAGGGATTCCCGGTAATGGGATTGCTTATACTAATTAGCGTGGTGGTGGAAGCAAAGTTTGCCCAGCCAAGCTGGTAATCATTGTCACCCATGGTCAAGGGGTCGTTGTCAGGCCCATCGAAGTCTATTATCGGCCTTCCCATCCCATCGACTACACCGCTATTCCACTTGAACACTTTCCCCTTATCCACGTCGGCGTAAGTTCCAGCACCAATAAGGTCTACTCTCAACTGGTTCCATAGTACCGTATGAGCGTCACTGGAAAGTTTGAAATGGAGCATAGCTTGATTGGTTGTCCCCTGAACCAACTCAGCAGGTGCTACGTTCACGCTGCCACCGGCAGCGCCTCCTTCTACTATTAACTCGTCCTCGGTAGCAGTAATTGTTGGCCTTCCGGATTCGAATGGATCTTGATTTACCGTGGACGGACTCTCCACCCAGAAGCTTCCTACTCCACACTCAGCACCAAACGTGGCGCCAACAGTAGCACTATCGTGGATGGAGAAGACGATGAAGTAGTCCTGCGGACTGGTAGTTATCTGTTCCGGCTGGTCTCCCACTTCCACATTATCACTATCAATACTGATTAACACTTGACCTGCATCAAATTCGTTAAATCCGGAGCTTATAACTCTATCCACAGCGGGCTCAAAAGTGCCATATGGTTCCCTATCTTTATATATTTTAACTTCTTCAATATCCTCATCAACACCACCAGTTCCTTTTCGGGTAATCTTGATTTTCGTCCAATCAGCAGTAAACCTGTCTGTAACCAGAGATACTTTTAACATTGCTAAATTCTTGGTGCCCTGTTGATAGGTTTCAGTAGAAAAGACCAGATTGTAGGGAGTAACCTGCACCTCGGCAGGCGCTGACTGGATTGTGGACGAGGCAGTCTGTATGGCAAAGTTGTCTTTACCAATTTGCACTTCGGGAAATACTAAGGTGAAGTCTCCTGGCTTCTCAATCTCTATGCCAAAATTTCTCTCGGGCACTGCGCTCGTGCTCACATTGACCGCGAGGAAGTATATCTGCAAAGACTTATCCAATGTCTGCGCCTGGCCACCCAGACTAAGATTCATTATTCCTGTCTCTCCGGTGAAAGTCTCCACGGCAAGCGGTATATCGTACGGCGAAGGGACACCGATTGTGAAATTGTCCGGGGGAAGAGGCGCATCAAACTCACCTATCGCGCCTGTACTTCCATCCTTCCACAATATTACTTCCGGCACATCTTGATCCCTGGCATCTCCCATTCTATAAATCTTTAGGTCCGTCCATGTTGCCTCATCTGCTTCAGGTGGGGCTTGTGCATTTGCCTGGATATCCATCCTGAGCATAGCTACTGACTCTTTGTCAGGTAAGCTACCTTCACCCTGAAATACATTGAGTGGCGCCAGGCTGGTGGGGGTTACTTTGATACCATTGATTGACAGGTCTTCACTGGTGCCGTCAATTGAAGGATCTGAAGCATCTCTAGCAGTCATCTGGACATTCTCCACATAATCGTCAGAAATCTTAAATGTGGTAAAACCATGGTCGGCTTTGGTAAACGTATAGGAGGCAGAAGCTGGATCTTCCACTTTAGCATAGCCGGTAACAGTAAATGTTGCCGTTCCTGTATAATAGGTAGCCTGGAATTCCGGCTGGTCGTAAGGAGGATTATCGTTGGGAGGTCCTGTGGCATCATTTCCGAATTCATCCAGAGCCTGTACGCTAATTGTTTCCAGAACATTCACGCTGGCTGCTCCGTCGTGGGTTACGCTGAAGGCAGTAGCCTGTGCAGGTGTAACTGTCACCGGCGAAGTTCCTGCAATCCATCCTTTCGCCGGAGGCGCCATAGCAGTGACAATATTGGTGTCGCCTGCGGTCTCATCAGTATAGAAGAAGTCTGCTTCCGTCTCGTCAGTATCAATAGTCACTGTACCTCTTCCCCAGGTATTCCCATCCCAGGAGAAATCTGCTCCCCTGGGAGAACTCGATTGTAGACTTATCACCGTTGTGGTACTTACCGGTGCTACATTACCATAGAGGTCCTGAGTCTGGATGGTCATCGTGGAAGAGCAGGTTCCAGCAATGAACTTGGGCTCTGGAGAAATGAACACAATCTTACCCACTTCGGCTCCCACTACATTCTCATCCTGCAGAGCATCTGCCCAGGCATAATCTGCAGATTCTACCGTAATCGTCCAGATTCCATACTTAAAGTTCTTATAGTAGAAACTGGTGGAAGTCGAGCCGACAACAATCCAGGCTTCAGTAGTAGGACTCCAGGTAATGGAAGAGATGGAGAACTCGTATTCTCCGGATGGCTCTGAACTTAACAGAAGTTTGGTGTCTGAGGCAAGGGGATTCCCCACGGTGAGAAATCTTGAGGGATTGCTGAACTGGTCTTGCATCTCCACAATCATCATCCAAGAAGTCGCTCCAGCCACCAGAGGTCCGGATGATTCATAGGCAGGAGTGGTGAACATTAACTTGGTTATCCTGTCGGGCAGAACTGTCTGGTACTGCTCATCTTTCCCCCAGCCGTATCCGTAGGAGTCGTCTTCGTCAACTTCGAGTTTCTGACTTCCCGACTTGGTATCTTTATAATAGAAGCTCTGCTCATAAGTGTTAGTGGAAATAGTAACATAGGTAATCGGCGTCCAGGTATCGATATTGACGGAGAAAGAGTTAGTTCCCACAGATAGAGAATAGAGGTTAATCTTTGTATCCCCATCAACCTTCTTGGGATTACTGAACATATCCTGGGTCTGGATAGTAATAAGTCCTGAAGGCGTTCCCGCAGTGAAAGTCTGAGGGCTGGAAGTGAAGGCAAGTTGATCGACCACTATATCGGGGTCAACCCTTATGGTAGTACTATCGTCATCACTATCTCCAAAATTGGTATTCAAACTTACAGTTATGGTAAAGCTAGCCAATGTAATCTCATCCCAGGATGCCTTCTCGTCATAGTAGTAGAAGTAAGCTGTATTTTGACCACTGTAAATATTGATTTCAGCATCGACTCCTGGCTCAGAAGAAGTTAGGATTGTCCCCTGGGGATAACGGAAGCTCTTGTTTTCTCCGTCAGAACTCGATTTGATATATACGGTTGTCTTTGTGATATTGGTGATGTTATCATACTGGTCATACCTCTGGACAGCAAAAGCTTTACTGGTCTCGTTTCCTGCCACCAGGGTGGCTGGAGGCGTACCGATAAATACCAGATAGTTGGGATTTCCACCAATGGTGGTAATCACTGCCGATTTTCCGGTGACCGAGCCCGTAGTAACAGTTATAGTCGCTTTGTCGTCTGCCGTGGTAGACACATAATACTCAATCGGTCCAATCTCACCATTAGCGTCGGTTGTGGTAGAGGTGATGGTCAAATAACCCGGGTCACCTACCACATCAGTAATGGTAAGTTCGCAAGGTTTATCTGCTTCTGGTGTGGCGTTGCCGTAGAAGTCGGATAGATAGGCACTGATGTCCCGGTAAGAGCCGGCAGGAACGTTCTGGTTGGTCTGCGGACTTACCACAAATCTATAGGCCGCTGCTGGAGATACTGAAATATTCTCCTGCCTGCCATATATGGAAGAATCAGAAGTGTCCGTAGCTTCCACCCACCAATCTCCTGCGGTATAAAGTACAACCTGGTCGAACAAAGTAGTAGTGCCGGCGTCAAGAGATGTAAAGGTGAATTCTCCAGGTAATCCTGCGGGATAGGGGTCATTGCAGCTGAAGGAAATGGTTCCCTGATAAGCGTTATTTGGTTCCGTACCTCCATCAGCGATGTTGCCCTGACCGGTGCGCAGGCCGGGATCCCAGGATGCCCAACCGTCATAGGCAGTAATGGTTATATCCCTCGTATTTCCCGCAGTTCCACTGAGAGGAGATACCGCAACTGTGAAATAGGCAGCCTCTGCAGGATCTATGCTTGTTGAACTCGTGCTGGTAGCAAGACCAAAGGCTTCTGCTCTTACACTGTTTACTCCAGCAGTTACCAGTTTTATGAGAGAAGACATTGTTCCCTGGCTGTTCAGGTAATCGGAATAGTCCGACTCATCGTCGTTAGGATCGGTAGGAGTGGTGACTGTAACATAAGGACTTGTGCTCACCCTGTTCCAGTAGTCATCTACTGCATTTATAGTTACATTAAACGTGGAGCCGGCTACCCAATAGTCAGGGTCCCCTTCCTTTCCATAAGGTAGTTGATTCCATTTACCTTCTTTGGCGGTCTCTCCCGGTAACAATACCTGTAGCTGGGTGGCACTTCCTGAATTTATGGTTATCGTGGAAGTTCCCGAGTCATAACCCGAAGATTGAGCAGTTATTATCCAGGAGCCTCTGGTTACCATCTTAATCTTAAAGGTATTGCTGCCCTGGTCCAGTTGTTTTGGTAGAGGATGGCTATCGTAAGGGTCGGTAGTTGTCACTGAAACGGAAGGATTGGTGCTAACTATATTCCAGTAGCTATCGACTGCATTTACAGTTATGGTAAAGGTTGTTCCTGCCACATGCCAATCCGGCGTGCCGCTCTTCCCGCTTCCATTGGGATCGGTTCCAGGAAGTGGCTCCTCAGGATAAGCTAAAACCTGTAGCTTGACTGCTGATGCCGGGTCTACTGTAACCGGGTCGTTAACGTAAGCGGACCACAGAGGAGGTTGTGCATCTGTGTCCGTAGCAGTGACTGTCCAGGTAGTATTAGCCACCTTGAAAGTAATCATAAACGTAGTTGTGCCAGCGATTAGGTTGGCGGAAGAAGGCAAAACAGCATAAGGATCATCGGCATCTACCGTTACTTCTGGAGTGGCGTTAGTATTAAGGTTCCAGTAGTTATCGCAAGCTCTTACGGTAACCGCATAGGGAGTGCCAGCAGTAGGATTGGTGACCGAACCTGTCTTGCCTGTAGATGTTCCCGGGTCTGGCGATTCTCCTTCCATAAGTATTAGCAACTTACGTTGATTGGGATTGGTAACAACCGGGATAGGCGGACTCTGGTTCTGCAAAAGTTTATCCGTGATAGCCGTATCTTCGGCTTTGATCCATGGACTATTTGCAGTTATAAGAGTGACCATAAATATAGTTGTGCCATTGACTAATTGCAGATTGCTTATGGGAGGAGCATTAGAGTCGTTTGTGGTGAGCTTTATAGTGCGAGTAGAATAGGAGATATTCCAATTCTGGTCAACAGCATTTACTGTTACCGGGAAGGCCACTCCTGCAGTGCGGGTACTGGGCAGTACGTCGAGCTTACCATTGGGATGTCCTTCCACTCCCACCTCGCCAGGCACCAGAACCTGCAGTTTGACAGCATCATCAGGAACTACTGTAATATCTGAACTTGTATTATTTCCATATTCAGCATCTTCCGCGATTATATTCCTCGTGCCCCGACTCACCAACCGCATCATAAATGTTGACGTGCCACCAGCTAAAGTAACGTTGGTGATGGGGTCTGTTACCGGATTGCTGTAATCATCGTTTGTATATACCTTGTCTACAACTATGGTGGCTGTTGTTGGGTTCCAATTGTAGTCTACTGCTTTCACTGTAACCGAGTAGTAACTTCCTGCAGTCCAGTCCTCCACTGTTCCCGTGCGACCCGTGCTGGTACCGGGGTCAATATTTTCATTGGGAACAAGAACCAGAAGTTTACTGGTGTCACCAGACTTGACGGTGAAGGTGGTACTGGTATCAGACTGATAGCCGGTCCGGCTAACCGTAATTGTCCTGTTGTTATCTCCCCTGTACAGAACTACACTTAACATTCCTTCTCCGGTGGCTGCGCCAATGGCAACCGTACCCAGATTCGGTTTTGTGGGGTCGTTGGAGGTCACGGTAACCAAGATATCGTAAGGAGGTTTTTTCGGATTCCAGTACTTATCAACAGTCTTAGCCGTAATATAGAAGGTGGTGCCTGCAGTCAATTCAATAGATGGGGGACTTATCCTTCCGTTATTGGACTCGTTACCTGCATCATTCGATTCGCCAGGAAGCAAAACCTGTAGACACTGATGGGTGCTGGGGTCTACTGTGAAGGATGTACTTGTATCTGAAGAGTATCCACTTTTATCCACACTTATTGTCCTTCCACTCTCAGCTCTCTTTAATACCACGCTCCAGGTAGTAGTTCCTCCGGTTAAGGTGGCAGTTCCCAGATAGGTTGCATATGGGTCGCTACTGGTAATGGAGACATCAGCCACTTCACCGACTACAAAGTTCCAGTAGTTATCAACTCTTCTTATAGTTATATCGAA
>WVXT01000006.1 GCA_011773355.1 bacterium | reverse complement strand
GTAATCGGCTGGGCAAAAGAGTCAAACGTCCCGCTGTGTATAGTTCTGGCTGGCGGTTATGCGTTGGAAGTTAGCGATACTGTTACTATTCACTGTAACACAATAGGAACGGCAATTAACCTCTTCTGTAAAAGATCATAAAATAGAATAGGAAAATTAGTTATTGTAGTGTAGGGCTACGCTACGCGCTGGAGGAAAGATGGAGAAGAAATCGGTTTTGAAGAGAGTGCCACTTTTCAGTAAGATTGAGGGTAAGGAACTGGAGAAAATTGCTGAGATTTCCCATTCGAAAAAGTACAGAAAAGATGAGGACATATTTTCTGAAGGGGAAGTTGGGGATGCTTTGTATATCCTGGTTTCAGGAGTGGTAAAGGTTTTCAGAACGTCTTCTGATGGCAGAATAAAAACCCTGGCGCTTTTACAAAAGGGAGATTTTTTAGGGGAGATGGCTATACTGGAGAAGGAGATACGCTCGGCAAATGTGAGGGCGGTGGAGGATACCGAGATGTTAGTGATTAACAAGAGAGATTTTGAATCAAGCCTTACAAGTAATCCCCAGATTGCGTTCAGGATAATGGAAACCCTTTGTACTCGCCTGAGAGATGCTGACAAGCAGATCGAATCACTTACCTTTCAGAATGTATCCGGACGGTTAGTTATTGCCTTGCTGGATTTAGCTGAAAAGCACGGTGTCCGTGCAGAGAAAGGAATAAAGATCAATATGGAATTAACCCACCAGGAGCTGTCGGAAATGGTGGGAACGGCAAGAGAAGTGGTGAGCAGGATATTGAACGATTTCAGGAAGACCAATTGCATCGAGATCGAAAAACACTATATAACCATAATTGATAAAGACGAATTGAAAAAGATGCTTTATTAAGAAAGTAGCCTGTCTCCTTTTTTGTGACTTTGGTTACTGACAGGTTTTAATATCTGTGGTATAATAATGGGCGGATAACCGAAATAGCCGTGTAGATTTAGGTCCGCCCTAAATTTTTGTGACTAAAATCACGACTGAATTGTGACTTTAATCACTGAAATATTACAATACCTGTATTATACTTAATATTGAAAAGGAGGAAGAATGGAAAGGAAAAGCGAGGCAATGGTTCTATTTCTAATTCTTGCTGTCTCTCTTCTATTGATTGCTTCTACAAGTTCGGCAGGAATCTTTTCTAAAGAGAAAGTAGGCACAACCGGAGCAACTTTCTTGAAGATTGAGGCAGGTGCGCGTCCTGTAGCAATGGNNACTTATTGGAACCCCGCTGGATTGGCTCAGCTGGAAGAGAGAGAAATTACGGCTATGCACAATGAGTGGCTGGAAGGTATGAGGTACGAATTTTTGGGATATGTACAGCCTATCAAATCGGAAAAAGGAGGTCAGGGGTTTGGAATCAGTGCCATGGGTTTGTATACGACTGGTCTTGAACAGAGAAGCACTGAGACCATGGACCCTGAAGGGACTTTTGCAGCGTACGATATTGCTGTGGCCGGAGCTTATGCCCGTAAAATCAGCAAGACAATATCCCTGGGCGCTAATGCGAAACTAATCCATCAGAGGATTGAAAATGAGACAGCGTGGGGTGGAGCAATAGATATAGGACTACTCTATCGGGTTCGTCGTCGAATACGAAGAGGGAGATTTTCCCGGGATAGAATACAGGTGGGATTTGCAGTGCAGAATATTGGTCCCAAGATAAAATTTGTTACAGACAGCGACCCGTTGCCTCTCAATATAAAAGCAGGCGTAGCTAAAACTTATGACCTGAGGTCAATCACTTCTGAGGTCACTTTGGCTTGTGATGTGAATGCTCCCATAGACAATGTTCCTAATGGACATTTTGGGGCAGAATTCGTTTACCAGAAGATGAAAGATATTCAACTTGCCGCAAGGGCAGGATATAAGACGAATACCATCAAGGACTTGAACGCCCTGTCGGGACTTTCGGCAGGAGCGGGATTTGTCTGGAAGAGGATGGCCATAGACTATGTCTGGGTTCCCTACGGCGACTTAGGGAATACGCACAGGATATCGCTGACCATAAAGTTGTAATGTAAATATAAGTTGGTGGATGGAAAAGATGAGAAGATTCGCTTTAATTGCAATTTTAGTCTTTTTTGCATTCCTGGTTCCCTCACAAGAGATGGCATTTGCTGAGGGTGGCATAGCCTGGGACCCCCAGGGTGTACCCATCTGTGAAGCATCTCAAACCCAATGGAATATCAGGATGGCTCCCGACGGCTACGGGGGAGCGATAATTGTCTGGGAAGACTATCGTGTTGGAGAAGCAGATATTTATGCACAAAAGATAGACGAAAATGGAGTGCCGCAATGGACCACAGATGGCGTCGCGGTCTGCAATGCGACATTTAGTCAACTAAAACCAGTAATCGTTGGCGATGGTTCTGGCGGAGCAATTATTGCCTGGGAAGATTGGCGGGCGACTTATCCAGTTATATACGCTGTAAGGATAAGTAGTGACAGCGGTGGTGTCCATCCTGCGTGGTCAGGGGCAAGTGAGATAAAACTCAGGGATGTGACTACATATGATCAATTATCGCCAGAAATTGCAATCTCTGGACAGGGAGAGGCTATTGTTGTCTGGGAAGAAACGGATTATAGTGATTACTCGATTTTCGCACAGAGGATAGAGCCCAGTGGAAATCTCTCCTGGACAGGAGGCTTGCCGGTAAACACTGGAACGGTTTATAAGGAATGTCCCAGAGTGGTGAGAGCTGATAGTGATAATGTAATAGTTACCTGGCAGGACTATCGTAGTAATAATGACTATGATATTTATGCGCACCGAATAAATATTCCCGGTGGTAACTTAGATACAAATTGGGATGTTAATGGTTCGACTGTGACTATGGCGGGCCAGGACCAGTTAGGACCCAAAATTGTCGCCGATGGTGAAGGAGGGGCAATCATTACCTGGATAGATTATAGGAACAATAATGGCGATATATATGCCCAACGGATAAGTTCCGGCGGAGCGCAGGTCTGGACTAATAATGGAATACCTATCTGTGAGAAACAAGGAGAACAGAAGAATCCAGTCATTATCAGGAATCTTTCCGGAGGAACTACTATAGGAGCCATTATCGCCTGGGAGGATATGAGGGATGACCCTGGTGACATCTATGCCGATGGGGTAGATCGTGATGAGCCTCCACTGATTGATGAAGAGGACACGTTCGTGGCCGGAGGTATCGGTTCTCAAAGATCTATACGTCTGGTCAGCGATAATATGGGAGGAGGGATGGGCACCTGGATAGAGAACGACCGCAAGATTTTTGCCCAGAGGCGGGATGAAAATGGTCAGCCAGTGTGGAGCATATATCCGGGGGTTCTTGTTTGTGAAGGCACTCAGGTAATAAGTGATGTCGAGATTGTAAGCGACGGTTCTGGTGGAATAATCGTTGCCTGGGAAGCCGGGGTAGTTGCCGGCGATTACAATATCTTTGCCCAAAGGGTAATTGACGATTCGGTTACGGCGTATGCTTCGATATCTGGTAGAGTAATTCGTTCCGATGAGGAAACAGCGATCACAGGTGTAGAGGTAGAAGCATTTGAAGATGGTGGATTAGTTTCCAGTGACTTCACCAATACTTATGGATATTATGAGGTCACTGGGCTGGCACCGGGGACTACTTATGAAGTGCGAGCAACCTGGACGGTTAATGGTATCATATCGAGTGTTTCTATGGAAGCTTTTGCCCTATCTTATTCCTTCGATTTCACTCTGGAAATAGACTACGAGCTGGGAACGATTGCCGGAGATGTTAGCGGGGTGGAAGGGAAATATCTGGCTTCTATCTTTTCAACAAAATCGAAGAGGATAGGCGGTTTGAGTCTTCAGAAGATTTTGTCCCCTGGCAGTGGCATTGCCTTTGTGGAACTTGAACAGAGAGGCAAGGTTATTGTGAGGGTCCCAGTGGAGATGGACGGAGATTACAGTATACCGAATCTCCTTCCCGGAAGATTTATTGCCCGTGCATATAATGGAAGTATATATAGTAAACCTAAAACTGTAAACTTACAGGAAGGTAGAACCTTGAAAGTCAATTTTGTATTTGGTACAATTCCTAAAGAGACAGTATTCAATTATCCCAACCCGGCAAGAAGTGGCTCAACTACGATACGATACTACTGCGGCTATGGCGATCCCGAAGCTGAGATTAAGATTTATAATATTTCTGGTGAACTGGTGAGAGGGGTTAGAGATAGCGAGATAGATGATACGGATGCGCCTGTTTACAAGTTTTTGTGGGATTGCAGGAACAGTTCTGGGATGGAAGTTGCCAGCGGCATCTACATGTATATTGTGGAAGTCAAAGATAATGGTAGTGGTGAGAGCAAGAAAGTAGTAAAAAGACTGGCCGTGGTAAGGTGAAAAAATGGAAAAGATAAATAGAAGAGTCTCAATTGTTGGTTTGTGTATTTTGTTTATAGTGATTTTGGCCGGCTTTGTAGGGGCACAACCAACAATAACCATTTCCGACTATATAGAAATTAAAGATACCTCGGTCTTTGATTCTGCGGGTAAGGAGCGCACGACCTACTCCTCAAGTGAAAAGATTGGTTTCTCAGTTACTTGTTATAACCCGCAACCCGTGGATAGGATATATTTTGAGTTCTATGTTTACAATGCGCAGGGTGCGCAGGTCTTTAAACATACAGGGAATTCTGCGGAGGGCAAAGTAGGTACAGGCAGTTCCAGCATAAGAAATATACCAATCAGCCAGTTTTATAGGAGTCCTGGCAAATATTTCTACATGGCAAAAGTAATTGCCGGTAGCTCAACCGGCTCTCCGGAAGCTTCTAACTATATGGTCTTTTATGTCTATTCGCCTGCGATTACTCTCTCTTATCCTGCCAATGGAGCCAGGGACTTAATTGATAAGCCTTTAACTTTCAGGTGGGTCTCTTCTGGTGCTACAAAATACAGGGTCTACGTTGATGATGACAAGGGATTCTATAATACTCTTTTCCAGACGGGAAAAGGCGAATATCCCGACCCGGTCACAACCTACTTCCAGTATCCTACCAGCCCTAAAGACCCCCGCCAGAAACTGGCAGGAGGCGTCGTCTACTGGTGGAAAGTAGAAGGGCTGGACAGTCAAGGAAACGTGGTCGCTAAAACACCGGTTCCTTTCTCCTTTACTCTCAAAGAGACGGTTCCTTCTGTCACTACGAAAGATTTAGCTGTGACTGACATTATCCTGGATGAACAGAGCACAGCAGGCGGGCTAAAATTTGACGTTTTAGTGAAGAATCAAGGAGGAATGGCGATTTCTAATACTCGTGTCAATCTCTACGTTAATGGAGTGCCGGTTATTCCCTTTCAGTTATTAGATTTTATTAACACTGGCGAAGAGGGAACTTTGACCTTTGTGGGCGAAGCGGTTGAAGAAAAGATGGTCACGGTCAGTGCGGCATTAGATTTTCCCGACGACAATATAAAGAATAATATGCTCACTAAGGTCTTCACTTTAGCCCGGGAGCGTAAACGCTATGAACCCGGGGAAGCGTGGAGAATTATTAAAACATTCATAAGGGATTTGGAGATTTTAAAGGAGCTTGAAGGTTACACGCTTAGCGAAGTAACGCTCTTTCCCCGGGGAGATATTGATGAACAGTTGGAGAAGCTTGATCAGGGAAAGGCGAAGGTCGTGGGCGTGGAAATAGAAGTGGTGAAATAGCAACATATTAGGTTGGGAAAGAGGTAGAAACATGGGACGGAATTCCAAACTAATTGCATGTCTTTTGTGGCTTTTGATTTTCTGCTTTCTTTTTTGTAATGCTTCCATTTCACGACCCGCTTGGGCTGAGGAGGAGACGAATGTGGCAGCTATTGTCACTTCCATCTCCGGGACCCTGGAGGTTCTTCCTTATGGAACAGAGAAATGGGTAGAGGCGAGAAAAGGGATGTTCCTCTACGAGGGCGACCAGCTGAAGACGGGTGCAAATTCCCGGGCGGCAATTACTTTTGCCAATGGCATAGAATTAAAGATTAATGAGAATTCTACGTTTAGTATCCAGATAACAGAAGAGAGAGAGATGAAGAATGCTATCGACCTCCTTATTGGTGAGATTTTCTCCAAGATTATGATAGAGGGGGTTAAATTTGAAATGCATACGCCAGTGGCAGTAGCTGCTGTGAGGGGGACAGAATTTAATACCAATGTAAGAAAGAGTGGACTTACTACTGTGCTGGTATATAAAGGAATTGTAGAGGTGTGGAATGAGCTGGGAAGTGTGACCGTAACTGAGGCCAAGAAGACAGTGGTGCAGCCGAACCAGGCCCCCAGGCCACCCGAGGAAGTCGACCTTGAGCTTGAACCCGGATGGCAGAAGGAAGGGAAGATAAAAGGAAGTTTAAAAGTAGAATTAGAATCTTCCCCACAGGTGGCGGGTCTTCCCTTTTGGCTTACCATTGAGGTTCTGGACGGTAATGGTGACCGAAATTTAAACTTTAAAGAGGAGATTCTCCTCACCTCTATATCGGGGACAGTCCAGTTCTCTATGGACAAGGGGAGGAGCTGGAGAACTTCTCCGGTAAGAGTGGTAATGAAAAGTGGCTGGGCAGAGGCTATGTTGAAAGATTCGCGTTCTGAGAAATTGACTATTTCAGCCACATATCCTGACCTGGATTCAGCAATTGCTGATATCAATATAGTTCCGGCACAAGAGAAAGACTTGATTTTGAAGATTAGAGATGAGGAGGGAGAAAAGACCCTGAAACTGAAATTCAAAAGATAGTCTATAAAAATGAGAGTCGGCTGGTTTAATAGCCCTTGTATTCGGTAAATACAGGGGTTTTTTAATTGACATTATCTATAAAATATGTTAATTTAAAACAAAAATAAAGAATAACACAGTCTTATTCTCACATAGAATTTACTTATGCCAGCAGGCAAGGATATTTAACCGCAAATAAAATTGAAGCTTTACAATTCGCTTTTCCATTTTCTTATCTTTTTTCTATGGTTTCTTATTTTCTTGTCCCTTTTGCCTTCCCCTGCCCACGGTTCTTTTGTGGGAAAGGCTCAGTTAGCAATCCCTTCGCCCTACCCGGTTAAAGCAGGAGAGAAACTGACTTTTCAGGTAATCCTGATAAATACAGGGACAGAGAAATGGATAGCAGAAGAATATTCTTTGCGAGCCGAAATCTATGATGCCCAGAAAAACTATCTGACAAGGACCGATTCTATAAAGGGCAGGGTGGAGGTTGAGGCTGGGGGGACTGTTTCCCTTTACATTCCTTTTCGGGTCCCGGGTAACTATTCTGGCACTTACTATTGGAGAATTTCTCTCTCCTATTTGAAAGAGACTATCTTTTCCAGCGATTATTACGATTTTAGCGTTATCCCCATTACCGTGGCTCCCGAGGCGCCTTTGCCATTTAAGATTGGTGGAAATTTCATTACCTCTTATGAGAATAGTTCTCGTGAGAAGTGGGAAGATTATACGGGTAACATCAACCTCAATTTAATTGGGCGATTCTTTGACCGAGCTTTTTCGCTAAATGTTTACACATACCATACCGTTGAGGACAAGTTCGACCTGGATACAATCCTGTTCAACTATTACAGTCCACTTTTTACCTTGTCAGCAGGAGATATTATGCCCGGTTTCTCCCACTTGACTCTATATGGACTGGGTGCGCTGGGAGGGGCAATAGTTACTGAGGGAAAGTTCTCCACTGGTCTGGTCGTTGCCCGTTCAGAAGAGGCAGTTAAGGGTTCAACTTCCACAGACGGGACCTTCTCTCGCTATGTCTATGGGATACAGGAGAGGGTGGAATTGCCCAAAAATTTTGCTGTTAATACCTCTTATGTTTTCAGTGACGATAATGAAAAATCCCTCGATTGGGATAAGGGCGAGTGGGGGCCCAGTTTAGCTCCGGTTAGAAACGGGGTATGGGGAATGAGTGTTAATTGGGAATCAGGTGGCGGAATAGAATTGAATGGCGAGTATGCTTACAGTAATTACTGGGAAGAACCAAAGGGAGCTGCGAAGGAGAAATTTAGGGATTATGGTTTTAAGTTTGAATCATCTTTAGAGAGAGAAAAATTCTCTTTTGAGGCAGCTTATGAAAGGATTGAACCCCACTTTTTCTCGTTGGCCAGCCCTGAGGTTACCAACGATAGAGCCGGATATGAACTTCTTACAGGTTACCAGGGTATAAGTTTTGCCAATCTTTCTTTAGGGTTCAACGAGTATAGAGACAATCTCGCTGGGGACCCATCGGAGGTCACTTCCACCCAATCGATTCTCACAGGAGTTTTAGATTTTGATATAGATAAACTTCCAGATATGATTATAGGCTACTCTTTAAATCTAATGCTGGGTAAACCTCGTTCTGCACTGGAAAATAATACTCAGACTTTTTCTTTGGGACTCTCCCATAGCTTGGGAAGTATCAGTCTCTACTCCAGCGGGCAACTGTCCAATTTTCGTGATAAGACCGATTCTTCCAATGACCTTTCTACTCTCACGGGAAGCTTCAGTTTGACCAGTGGCCTGGCTCAGGCAATCTCAATCACTTCCGGGATTACTCTTACCCGGACGAGGGACTTGGACGACAAATCGATAGATAAATCGCAATCTTATAGTCTCAGTGTGAACTGGGGAGTCATCCCCCAGAGGTTTACAGTCTCCACTTGGGGAACTGTGATTGTGGCAAAGAGTAACGATCTATTGGTGCCAGCAGATAATATTACCACAAATGCAAGTCTCGAATTCAGTTACAGCTTTATGACTGGACTGACTTTAAATTTGGGGTACGAGCTTGATGCTTATAGAGATGATGAGGATTCTTCAAATAACTACGAGGGTCATGGATTTATCACCAGGCTCAGCTATAGTTTTTAAAACAGGTCTGGAGTCTTCCCCAAAGGTGGGAAAGAGTGTCAAGCGAGAGCTAGCCCATGGGTCTCCCGATCAATGGGAGGCATTTCACACTCCAGAACTTAATTGCCCCCGATTTCATTGGGGGAGTGCAAGATATGTTGAATAATTATTTTAAAAAATTTATTGGGAAAATCGCGGGTCTAATTTTTCCTCACCGTGTTGGCATATTGCTTGGTATAGTTGTGGCGGGAGTAATTGCTGTTCTATATTTTTTGGGTGTGGGCGAAACTTTCGAACTGAGAACTCAGGATTACCGCTTCCAGCTCAGGGGCGAGAGAAAGATTAACCCTGTCATACAGATTGTTTTTATGGGAGATCAGTCGATCAAAGTCCTGGGAAGATGGCCCTGGCGGAGGCAATACCACGCAGCTCTACTCCATGCTCTCTCTCAATACAGCCCCAGAGTTATTGGTTACGATGTGCTGTTCATAGAGCCTGCTTCTGATTTTCCCGAAGATGACCGCCTTTTTGCTAAAGCTACCAAGGAGGCAGGCAATGTCTATTATCCCTTCTTCTTTACTATGAAAGAAGAGAGGGGAGTGAGAGTTGAAAGAAGTCCTCGACTTAACATAGAGGAGTTTGCCTTAAATTACGAAATAAGAGAAAGAGACCACTTCCTTCAGGCAAGTGAAGCAACGCTTCCCATAATAGAGTTGGCGGCTAGTATGAAAGGCACAGGGTTTGTCAATGTGCGACCCGATATGGATGGAACTACCCGTAGGGTCCCTCTGGTAATGGAATACCAGAGGAGGCTCTATCCTTCTTTAAGTCTAAAACTGGTCTCCGATTACCTGGGTGTGGAAAAGAATAATATCAGGGTCAAACCAGGACAGCATATTGAATTGAGGGGTTCCCGGTTAGGGGATATAAAGATACCGGTGGACAGGGAAGGACAGATGTTAGTAAACTATCCGGGTGGTATCGCAAGTCTCTGGACCAGCGATTTTATTCAAGTCCTGCAGTCGTACAAGCAAACAAAAATCGGCAGAGAACCTGTTATCAAGCTCTCCGATTTTGAAGATAAGATAGTTCTTGTAGGTCTTACTGCTACTGGCTCGGCTGACCTGAGGGCAGTTCCCTTTGCTCCTCTCTATCCTCAGGTGGGCGTGCTGGCCAGTGCAATAAATAGTGTTCTAAACCAGGACTTCCTGATTCCCGTTTCCAGAGGAACGAATGTTCTCCTCTTTTTTCTGGTGGGAATAATAATGGGAATCTCCATTCCTCGTATGAGACCATTAAAAGGAGCACTCTTTGCCTTCTCTATTCTAGCAGTCTATTTGTTCTTAACCTTACACTCTTTTAGCCGGAGGTCTCTCTCGTTGCCTGTTGTCTATCCAGGAGCCATAATTTTTTTCAGTTATCTATCTACCATCGTTTATAAGTACGCTACTGAAGAGAAAGAGAAGAAGAGAATAAAGTCGATTTTTCAGAGATATGTTTCTTCTCAGGTTGTGGACGAGTTGTTGACCAGTCCCGATAGGATTGTTCTGGGTGGGAGAAGGGAGGAGATATCTGTTCTTTTTGCTGACATCCGAAACTTTACCGGTATGGCCAGCCGCATGAGTCCAGAGGAAGTGGTCGGTATTCTGAACGAATTTTTCACCATGATTACTGAAGTAATCTTTAAGTATAATGGGACTTTAGACAAATATATGGGTGATGCTGTTATGGCCATTTATGGCGCTCCGGTGGAAGAGGAGAATCACGCCCAGAAAGCATTGGAGACTGCGCTGGAGATGCAGAAAAGGATGGGATTACTGCAGAAGAGGTTTCTTGAACGAGGAATTGAGCCAATTAGAATAGGCATAGGCATTACTACAGGAGAGGCTGTTGTCGGTAATATAGGTTCTTTTCGGCGGATGGAGTATACTGCTATTGGCGATTCTGTGAACCTGGCTGCCCGCCTGGAAGAATTGGCAAAGCCTGACCAGGTTCTAATCAGCGAAAAAACCTATCAAATGGTAAAAGATATAGTTAATACGAGAGCTCTGGAACCGATGACTGTCAGGGGAAAAACTGACTTAGTTCAAGTATACGAGGTTTTGGGGTTAAAGATAAGATGAAGGGATAGTTTTCGGAGTCGCTCGGTCAGAGGAATGCTCGGAATTTGGTTCGCTCGCTGACAATTTTTTGCTCTTTGAGCACCNNTCTCAGGAGTTTCCCCCGTCTTCGCGGGGCTAAACTCTAATCTTCGATTTTTGGCTAAAAATCATAATGCTCGCTACACCAAATGCCTTCGCATTAAGGGAATAGGCCGTCTTCATTTTTTGGCTAAATAATTAAGTATTGTGTCCCCGGAATTCAAGAAAGGATTAAATAAATGTTCATATTCTATAGGTTGCTTTTAGCACATGTAATTGGTGATTTTCCTTTGCAGTTTACAAGCATATATCGCTTCAAGACCAGATCTCCCTTAGGCTCTTTTGTCCACAGTGGCATTTTTGGTTTACTGGCGGCACTTTTGGTCTGGCCTTACTGGAATCTAACCAGAATGTGGGGATTCATATTCTTCCTCTGGATTGTTCACGCCATACAAGACTGGCTAAAAGTATTGGTATTTGAGAAGTATAAGTGGAATAATATTTGGGTATTTCTACTTGACCAATTTCTACATATAGGTTTTCTTGGTATGCTTTTTCCCTTCGGCTTGACAAAATTGACTCTACCACAAGGTCTTTCAAAATTGGTCTTTCTATACAACGATAACGATTTAGTAATATATGCAATTGCCTTTATATCTATAGGATTTGGCGGAGGTATTTTGATCTCTTATATCAAGAATTTGTGCTACGGCGGGGAAAAGGTGGACTTAAATTCGCCTAAGGGATATATTCAAGCTATAGAAAGAATGTTGATAGTAGGCTCAATTTTACTGAAAGGGTATTATTATCTTGTAATTCCTGGAATCTGGTTAATTCATAGTGGATATGTAATGTCCAGAAAGAGAAGGGAAAAACGATTTCGTCTTTCTTCTTTCTTTGATTTAATTTTAAATACTGCTGTGGCAGTTGGAATAATGTTGATTCTAAAATAAAGTGATAAAAATAACTTGCATCTGGGTTTGGATAGATTTAAGTTTTAAAGAATTGGAGGAACGACCATGGAAAAAGATATTTCTGTCCTGCAAGAGACTATAAACATATTAAACTTTAGATTTGAAGCTCTGCAAAAAATTACTCAATTAATTAATTTAGCCAGTAACTTTGAACAGGTTCTGGACGAGGTGATGAGACTGACAATTAAACTGGTTAATGCCCAGGCAGGGGTTATTATTCTCATTGACCAGACGACAGGAGAACTATCCTCCCACGTCACTATCGGCGGTCGTCCCAGGGAAGAATCGGGTGAAGAACCTACGTGGAAGCTTAATAAAGGAGTTATGGGGGCAATCCTGAAAGTAGGCGAACCTGCGATTATTTCTGATGCTTCAGAGTATCCCATATTCCGTGACGAAATAAGCAAAGCCATAGGATGCACGGTGGTAAATGCCTTATGCGTTCCCTTGAAAAGGAAAGGCGGAACCCTGGGAGTTTTGGAAGTATTTAATAAAAGACTCTCAGCAGATGAGCCAAAAGAGGGTGATAAAGGTACGGCACCTTTCACAGCGGAGGACCAAAAACTTATCGTCTCTCTTTCCAATGAAATAGTGATGGTTATCGATAATGCAATGCTATTTAGCGAGAGGGAAAGAAAAGTTGTGGAGTTAGATAGTCTGTTGAAAGCTACCGAAGCTATAGCCTCAGCTATGCAATTGGACCCTCTCCTGGATATGATTATGGAACTGGGGATGAACGTAATGGATGCTGAGGGATGTTCGGTGCTTCTGGTAAATGAGAAAGAGAAGAAGTTGCAGTTTGTGGCAGCCAGCGGAGCGAAAAAAGAGGAAGTAAAGAAGTTAAGTCTGGATATGGGAGAAGGGGTAGCCGGCTGGGTCGCCCAGAACGACCAGTCGCTATTAATTGAGGACGTTTCTAAGGAGACGCGTTTTTCAAAAAAAGTTGATGAGAGTTTAGGGCAAAAGACCAAATCGTTAATTTGTGTTCCCCTTAAGGTTAAACAGAGGACTATTGGCGTAATGGAAGTTATTAATAAAAAAGGTGATAGAACTTTTAACGAGAGGGATATGGTCTTATTTAAGCCACTATCGGCTCAGGCGGCTGTGGCTATTGAGAGGGCGAGGCTTTACGAAGATCTGGAAGATATGTATATTTCTACGGTAAAATCATTGGCAGCAGCTATTGATGCCAAGGACCCTTACACTCGTGGCCACTCTGAAAGAGTAACAAGATTCTCAATGTTGATAGCTAAGGAGTTAGGTCTGGATGACAAAACTCAAAGGAATGTGCAACTATGCGCGCTACTCCACGATGTGGGTAAGATAGGTGTTCCCATCTCAATTCTAAGAAAGAAAGATAAACTAACGGATGAAGATTGGAAACACATTCGTCGCCATCCTGTCTTGGGAGCGGAGATAATTTCTCCAATTACACAATTAAAGGAACTTATTCTCAGTATCCGTCACCATCATGAAAGGTATGATGGAAAAGGTTATCCCGATAGTTTAAAAGGCGAAGACATCCCCTTGATTTCCAGGATACTTGCTGTGGCAGATACTTTTGACGCCTTGACTTCCGAACGCCCGTATAGAAGCGGTCTTCGGGATAAAGCAGCGCTTGAAGAAATGATGGCTGTAAAAGGCACGCAATTGGACCCTGCGTGTGTGGAGGCGTTCTTAGCAGGGTATGGTAGAGAATTTGTCATAAGAGAAGAATAGGAGCGTTCGCGATTTGGCTTGCTCGCTGACAATTTTTTGCTCTGGGAGCATCGCCAAAAATCTCAGGAGTTTCTCCCGTTGTTAGGGGACTAAACTCCGATGTTCGATTTTTGGTTAAAAATTCTAATGCTTGCTACACCAAATCCCTTCGCTTTATATTGAAAAAGGAAGAAAAATGAAAAGGCTTTTTACTTTTAAAGGGGGAGTCCATCCTCCCTATTTCAAAGAACTTACTTCTGGTCAACCCTTGGGAAGGGCCTCCTTGCCTAAGAAAGTGGTGATTCCCCTTTCTCAACATACGGGTAAACCGGCAAAACCGATTGTGCAAACCGGCGATAAAGTTAAGACTGGACAACTCATTGGAGAAAGTGACGGTTTCATCTCTTTACCCGTCCACAGTAGTCTCTCCGGGGAAGTTATAGATATCAAACCATGGCCCCACCCATTGGGCCATGCCTTACCTTCGGTCATAATTGAATCCGATGGGAGAGATGAATGGGTGAGTGATTTAATAGTGCATGAAGATTATTTTCGCCTTTCTCCTGAGGAGCTAAGAGAGATTGTTAAGAACGCTGGAATAGCAGGGCTGGGAGGAGCAGCCTTTCCTACCCATGTTAAGCTCACTCCGCCAGAAAATTGCGAGATCGATACCGTGATATTGAATGGTTGTGAATGTGAGCCATATCTGACTTGCGATCATAAGTTGATGCTCGAATACTCTCGAGAAATACTCGAAGGACTGAGGATAATCATGCAAGTAGTCGATGCTGATCTAGGAATAATAGGAGTAGAAGCCAACAAAACCGATGCCATTTCTCTTTTGGAAAATGAGCTACGGCGAGAGCCCGGTATACAGTTAGCAGTGTTGAAGGTAAAATATCCTCAAGGTGCGGAAAAACATTTGATTGATGCTGTTCTAAACAGAAGAGTTCCTCCGGGTAAGCTGCCTCTCGATGTAGGAGTAGTGGTTGATAACGTGGGTACAGCCCTGGCCATAAGGCAGGCGGTAAAAAGAGGGATTCCGCTGATTGAAAGAGTTGTTACAATCACTGGTTCAGGCATCAAGCAACCACAAAATTTGTGGGCTCGTTTGGGTACACTATTTACCGATTTAGTCTCCCATTGCGGCGGATTACTAGGAAATCCAGAGAAGATAATTGCTGGTGGTCCTATGATGGGAATAGCCCAGTATACTCTCGACGTGCCGCTAATCAAGGGCACTTCCGGCATATTAATATTAAGTGAAGCTGAAACCTTTTCTGAAGGAGACTGTATACGTTGCAGCAAATGTATCGATGTATGTCCTGTGAACTTGATGCCTACGGTGATAGCCCAACATGTAAAGCAAAAAGATTGGGAGGTTGTAAGGAAGTATAGTCCCTACGATTGTATGGAATGTGGGGCTTGCGCTTATGTATGCCCGGCAAAGATTCCGCTGGTGCAATATATCAAGTGGGGGAAAGAAGAAGCAAGAGAGAAATAGGATGAAGGAATAGTTTTCGGAGTCGCTCGGATAGAGGAATGCTCGGAATTTGGTTCGCTCGCTGACAATTTTTTGCTCTTCGAGCACCGCCAAAAATCTCAGGAGTTTCTCCCGTCTTCGCGGGACTAAACTCTAATCTTCGTTTTTTGGCTAAAAATTCTAATGCTCGCTATACCAAATCCCTTCGCATTAAGGGAATAGGAAGCTTTTCACAAACTATCTTTTAGTTGGTGGTAGTTATAGAGGAAAAAATGGAAGAAGTTATTTCTCAAAGGTTAATCGTTTCTGTTTCACCACATATTAGAGCAAAGGAAGATGTTCGGGCAATAATGTTTGATGTGGTCTTTGCTCTTTCCCCGGCTTTGGCTGCTTCCATTATATTTTTTGGATGGCGGGCACTTCTTGTTATTTCAGTAAGCATCTTCTCTTCCATAGCTAGCGAGTTTTTCTGGCAGAGGTTATGGGGAAAGAAGGTTACAGTTGGAGACTTAAGCTCTGTTGTTACGGGAATGCTTTTAGCTTTTGTCTTACCTCCTTCTTCTCCCCTGTGGATGGTGGCAATAGGTGCATTTGTAGCAATTATTCTGGGAAAGCAGATTTTTGGAGGTTTGGGTTACAATCCATTCAATCCAGCACTGGTGGCGCGGGCTGTGTTATTAGCTTCTTGGCCGGTGTATATGACTACCTGGACGAGACCCTTTGATGGGGTGACCACTGCATCCCCTCTGGGAATAGTGAAGATGGAGTTGGACCAGAGGTTGCCATCATACTTAGAGATGTTTTTAGGTAATAGAGCTGGCTGTTTAGGTGAAATTTCTGTTTTAGCCTTATTAATCGGGGCACTCTACCTCCTGTATAGGAAGCAGATTACCTGGCACATTCCACTAAGTTATATTGGAACAGTTGGTTTAGTCTGTTTTCTGTTTGAGAGAGACCCTTTATTCAACATCATGGCTGGTGGGCTTATTCTGGGGGCTTTCTTTATGGCTACGGATATGGTCACATCGCCTTTAACCAGAAAGGGTAAGCTGGTGTTCGGCGTAGGTTGCGGGCTTCTGACTGTGTTAATTCGCTTTACCGGAGGATTTCCCGAAGGAGTCTGTTACTCTATTCTGATTATGAATATGTTAACTCCCATAATTGATAAAATGACTGAACCGAAGGTCTTCGGTAGTTGAAGTAAGTAATAGAGAGAGGCAGTATAAATAGTCCATGCCAAGGTCTTGACATAATTTGTAATTACCGCAGGATTTCCAATGAAAAGAATTATGATGCGAGGTTTGTTACTAATGGCTATGGCCTCCTTAGCTGCTTGGGCACTTAGTCTCACTTATAAGAACACCAAGCCTAGAATAGATGCCTATGCTGAACAGGAAGCAAGGAAAGCTCGGAAAGAGGTTATATCCGCGGCAAGCAAGTTTGTGCCCATAAATATTGAGGAGCAAGAATACTTTATCGGTTATGATGAGAGAGGAAAAGGTGTGGGCGTGAGCATAAGGACGAAGACGCAGGGTTATTCCGGGCCAATAGAAATGATTATGGGATTCGATATGAACGGAGAGATAACAGGGCTGAAAATATTGAACCAGATTGAGACTCCTGGATTGGGGTCTAAGATTATGGAGGATTGGTTCAGTAAACAGTTTATTAAACTGAAAGCAGAGGATTTGAATTTTGCCAAAGAAGAACCCCAGGGGAAAATAGAAGCAGTTACGGCAGCGACTATTTCTTCCCGGGCAGTACTTGAAGGAGCTAAGAAACTGTTCGGTTTATATGTTGACTTTCTGGAACATTTAGAAAAAATAGAAATTCTCAAATATATGCCTGATGGGGTCTACACTGGCGAAGGAAGGGGTTTTAGTGGGCCGATTAGGGCAATGGTTACTGTGCAAAATCATCAGATATTAAAGATAGCTGTTCTGGAGCAACAGGAGGTAATAGAGTACTGGTCTAAAATCAGAGAGAAAATCCCCCAGGAAATACTGGAAAAGCAGAATGTCGATGTAGATATGGTTAGTGGAGCGACTTATTCCAGCAAAGGATTGATTGAGGCAGTAACAAATGCTCTGGAGAAAGGAATAGAGAGATAGAATGTTGAAGTTTGGGCAGGCTTTGAAGATAGTGCTTGGAGATACCAAACCGATGAAATGGGAATGGGTAGTTCTCTCCCGGGCGCATAGAAGGGTGCTTGCTGAAGATATAATTGCTCAAAATAATATTCCCTATACAGACAATTCGGCAATGGATGGCTATGCAATAAGTACAAAAGATCTGAAAACCGTTCCCCTGGAATTAAAAGTGGCAGGAGTTGTATCTTGTGGGAAACCTATCACCAAGAGACTAAGACCGGGTGAGGCTATGGCTATAATGACAGGTGCTCCAATTCCAGAAGGGTGTGACGGTGTTGTTCCTGTAGAGGATACAGAGTTAGTTGCCTCAGGAATTGTGAGAATTCTTAGCAAGATCAACCGTGGTAGAAACGTGCGCTATTCAGGAGAAGATGTGAGAAAGGGAGAGGTGGTTTTGGAAAGAGGCACCTCTATCGGTCCAGCTGAATTAGGGATGCTCGCCTCTGTGGGTAGGAAGAGAGTGAGGGTTTTTCGAAAGCCAGTGGTGGCTATATTAGTTACCGGCAATGAAATCATCGAACCTGGTGAGAGGCTGCGTCCAGGCAGGGTGAGAGATATAAATACATTTTCCTTACGCGGTCTTGTGGAAAGATTCGGCGGTGCTCCGCTTGCTCTGGGAATAGCTGGCGATGAGAAAGCTAAACTGTTGAGAAAAATGAGAAAGGGACTAAATTCTGATGTGATGATTATTTCCGGTGGGGTTTCTATGGGGAGGTTCGATTTCGTGCGTGCCGCCCTCACTTCTCTGGGATATAGAGAAAGATTCTGGAAGGTGGCGATGAAACCGGGAATGCCAATCAGCTTTGGACATATCGGTCGCATGCCGATCTTTGGGTTACCAGGTAATCCTGTCTCTTCGATGGTCTCCTTTCTGGAGTTTGTGCGTCCCCTTATGATGAAGCTCGTGGATAGACCTATAGATTTGCCTGAAATTTCCGCTCGTCTAAAAAATCCTATAGTGAAAAAGGATAATAAGAGACATTTCCTGCGGGTGAAATTAGATTACAGCGATCACAAATATTTTGCTTCTCTCACAGGTCCTCAGGGGTCGGGAATTCTTAAATCGATGATTGAGTGTGACGGCATTGCCGTTATTCCAGAGAATGCTAAGTCTTTGAAAGTAGGAGATAGAATAACTGTGCAATTGGTAGCTTAGGGGCTTGTTCCCGCCTCGATAAATCGGGGTGCCCAAAAAGGGCTACACTACAGTCTATACAAGTTGGATGGTGATTGGTATGCCTAAGTTGAGAAGTTTTACTAACGGGCTTTTGAGGGAGAATCCAGTTTTAGTGTTGGTACTCGGGCTCTGTCCTCTCCTGGCAGTTTCTAATACTGCAATTAATGCTCTGGGGATGGGGATTGCCACGACTTTTGTGTTAACTTTTTCCAACCTGGTGATCTCTTCTACCCGTAGACTTATTCCTGAAGACTTGCGTATTCCTGTTTTCGTTATTGTTATATCTACTTTTGTTACCGTAACCGATTATTTTATGGCTGCCTATTTTCCACCTCTCCACAGAGCCCTGGGCGTTTTTGTTCCCTTGATTGTGGTGAATTGCATCATTTTGGCCCGTGCCGAAGCATTTGCCTATCGCAACTCTTTGATAGATTCGCTTTTGGACGGCATAGGGATGGGTCTGGGGTTTATTCTGGTGATTGTCACCATTGGAATAATTAGAGAAGTTTTAGGCAATGGTACAATATTTGGCTCAAGTAAATTCATCTTTCACCCCGGCTTGATTATGGTTTTCCCTCCCGGAGCATATTTAACTATTGGCTTTCTAATGGGAATACTAAACATTTGGAATAGTAGAAGGAGGATGAAGAGATAGTTTTCGGAGTCGCTCGGTCAGTAAAACCTCGCTCAAAATCCGTCCCGATGCATCGGGGCGGATTTGAAGCTCCTGTAACTATCCCTTCATCCTCAGGGTGTTAAAGAATAATTTTCAATTTAATTTATTGGAGGAATTTGATGAATGAGGTAAGTCTATTTGGTATCTTCGTTTCAGCCCTTTTGATAAATAATATTATACTTATGCGTTTTCTTGGGCTTTGTTCTTTCTTTGGCGTTTCTCGCCACATGGAAGTTTCCTTGGGTATGAGCATGGCGGTTATTTTCGTAATGACTATATCCTCAGCAGTTACCTGGATTCTCTACTATTTTATCCTGTTGCCACTAAACCTGGAATTTCTGAAAATCTCAACATTCATATTGGTAATTGCTTCTTTAGTTCAGTTGGAAGAGCTTTTTTTGAAGAGGTATATTCCTCACCTGTATCGAGCCCTGGGAATATATCTTCCTCTGGTTACAACCAATTGTGCTATTCTGGCAGTCGCTTTCCTCCATGTCGATTATAATTACGCTTTCATTCAAACTGTGGTATATGCTCTGGGAGTCTCCTTAGGATATACGGTAGCCATAATGCTGTTTACTGGAATTAGAATGAGATTGGAGATTGCACCCATTCCCGAGCCTTTAAAAGGGTATCCTACTGCATTCTTCATAGCTGCGTTGATGTCTTTGGCCTTTTTGGGCTTTAAGGGTCTTTTTGGCTTGTAATTAATGGGGAGGAATTATGGTCTGGTTTGCCGTTATTGCTTTGGGTGGGCTAGGACTACTTTTTGGTCTTCTTCTGGCTGTAGCTGGTAAGAAGTTTGCTGTAAAGGTCGACCCTAGGCTGGAAAAGATATTGACAGTCCTGCCAGGGACTAACTGTGGCGCTTGCGGTTTTGCCGGGTGTAGGGGTATGGCAGAGGCTTTACTTAGAAATGAATCGGGAGCGGCTTCCTGTCCGGTGGTCAGTGAAGAAACTGTTTATAAAATAGGTGAGATTCTGGGGAGAAAATTTGAGGTTAGAGAAGTGGAAGTTGCCCGGGTTATGTGTCAGGGGGACGAGAGCAAAATAAAGTATGACTACCAGGGGGTAGTGGACTGTCGCGCAGCTCATCTTGTGGCTGATGGGTACAAGGCTTGTAGTTACGCGTGTTTAGGATTGGGTACATGTAAGGCTGTCTGTCCCTTTGATGCAATTCTCTGGGAAAAGGGTAAGACGCCAGAGATCTTGATGGACAAATGTACTGCATGTGGAAAATGTGTTGAAGTCTGTCCTACAAAAGTAATCAGTCTCATTCCTAAAAAAGCTAAAGTATACGTTAAATGTAGTTCTCACGATAAGGGAGCGATAGTTCGAAAGATATGCAAAGTGGGTTGCATTGCCTGTGGCATTTGCGTTAAGGTTTGCCCGACGAAGGCTATTACCTTGGAAAATAATTTGGCTGTTATCGATTACGAGAAATGCACAAATTGTGGAATCTGCGTTGAGAAATGTCCAACCAATTCCATAGTAATGGTGCAATAGACCTCTTCACAAACCATCTTTCAAAAATATTCTGAGTTAGGATGTTCCTGCGATTGTTTCCAACCTATTAACGTTTGTACATGTGGAACAGATATGGAATATATATGTGAGTTGTGTGGCAGAAAAATCGTAAGAAGTCGTTATCTGGTCAGGATAGCTTCGTATGCTCCCTATGATGGTTTAGAAATAGGGCTTTTAGATTTGACGCGCAATTTTGAAAAAGAGATAAAAAATCTATTGAAAAAGATTCAGAACAAAAGAGGGAAGAAAATGGAGAAAGATATTTGTGTGGGATTTGAGTTTATTCTCTGTAAGAAATGTCGCGATAATTATATAAAGAATCCATTGGGTAAAAAGAGAGTTAAGCGTGGTAGAAAAAGAATTTCAAGAAAGAGAAATCCATGAACGAAGTAGTGATATTTATTACTTCGGCTAGTGAGAAAGAAGCAAAGGACCTTGCCCGGGTTTTGGTGGAGGAGAAATTGGCAGCCTGTGTTAATATCCTCTCTGGTGTTGAATCACTTTACTGGTGGAAGGATAAGATTGAATCGAGTAGGGAATGGATGCTGGTAGTTAAGACGCAGAGGAAAATGGCAAAAAAGCTCGTGAAAAGGGTGAAGGAAATTCATAGTTACGAAGTTCCAGAAGTGATTGCTCTTCCCATAGTCGAAGGAAATAAAGACTATTTACGATGGATTTCTGATGCACTCGCTTTGCGCAAAAAGAAAGGAGATTTATGAAAGAGGCGCTGTACTACTTACCGTTGAAAGAAAAGAATAAAGTGCAGTGTTTCTTATGTCCCCATCAATGCATTATTGATGATGGAAAGACGGGCATCTGTCGCACCCGAAAAAATGTGGAAGGGAAATTGTTTGCTTTAGTATATGACCAGTTTACCTCGGTAAATCTGGACCCGATTGAGAAAAAACCTCTCTACCATTTCTATCCAGGAAGAGAAATTCTATCACTGGGGACACTTGGCTGTAATTTTAAATGTAAAGGCTGTCAAAATTATGGAATTTCTCAGGCGACAGTAGGTGAGGTTCCCACCAAAACTGTTACTTCTGATGATGCTGTGAGACTGGCAAAGGAATACGATTCTATTGGCATAGCCTATACTTACAATGAGCCATTGATTAATTTTGAGTATCTTCTGGAAACTGCTCATGAAGCGCATAAATATAATTTAAAAAATGTCTTGGTTACTAATGGCTATATCAATGAAGAACCTCTGGTCAATCTCTTACCCTACATTGACGCAGCCAATGTTGATGTTAAATCATTTCGGAACGATTTTTATAAGGAGTATTGTAAAGCCAGGTTAGGAGATGTTCTACGCACGGTAGAAATTATGGTGAGACAGAAGAAACACGTAGAAGTTACAAATCTGGTTATTCCCACTCTCAACGACTCTGATAGTGAAGTTGAAGACCTGACCGATTGGCTCTATTCTTTATCCGATGAAATTCCTCTACATTTTTCTCGTTACTATCCGTGTTACAAGATGACTATAAAGGCTACGCCTCTGGCTACTCTGGAAAGGGTGAGAAAAATTGCGCAGAGAAAATTGAAGTATGTATACCTGGGAAATGTATGGGAAAAGCCTGAATCTAACACTTATTGTCCAGGTTGTAAGGAAGTACTTATTGAACGCCGGGGATACCATACCAAGGTGGTGGGTCTTACGGGAGAGAACTGCAGTAATTGTGGAGAGAAAATAAATATAAGGGTTTGAGATAGAAAAAATGAAAAAATTTACAGCTCTGATTTCTATCTTTCTTATTTTTTTTATCTGTGGTTGCGCCAACAGGGAATATAGTAAGGTAGAATTCTTGATGGATACTGTGGTAGAAATTAAAGTATACCACAATAACAAGGCCGAGGCACAGGAAGCTATCGATAGTTCAATGGAAGAGATGAGAAGAGTTGAGCAGAAGATGTCCAGTTTTTTCCCGGGAAGCGAAGTTTTCAGGATTAATAAGGAGGCTCTTCTTGAGGAAAAAAAAGGGCCTCTGTCGGCAGAACAGTGGATACCTGTTAGTAATGAGCTCTTCTCCTTGCTTAAAGAATCGGTCCACCTGTCACAGCTCACCAGAGGCACTTTTGATATTACCATTTATCCCTTGTGGAAAATCTGGAAGTTTAAGGGAGAAAATCCTGAAGTGCCGGGTAAAGGGGAAATCGAAAGGGTGCTAAAATTCGTAAACTACGGTGGTATGATTTTAAAAGATGGGAAAATCAGTTTTGCCAAGAAAGGTATGGGTATCGATCTCGGAGGTATCGCCAAGGGATATGCGGTCGATGCCGCAGTAAAGATTTTGAAAAAGAAGAATATAAAGAGTGCTATGGTTAATGCAGGTGGAGATATGTATGTCTTGGGAAGAAAACAGGGGAGACTGTGGCGGATTGGTATTCGACATCCTCGAAGAGAGGGAGAAATTTTGGGAACTATTGAGGTCGAGGATGAGGCAATCGTTACTTCTGGCGATTACGAGCGTTTCTTTTTTTCTGGAGGAAAAAGATACCACCATATCATAAATCCCAAGACAGGCTATCCCGCGGATGAGTGCCAGAGCGTGACTATTGTGGCTAAGGAAGCTGCCTTTGCTGATGGGCTGGCTACGGGAATATTTGTTTTGGGCCCCAAAAAAGGTATGGCTTTGATTGAGAATTTGGAAGGGGTGGAGGGAGTTATCGTTAACAAAGAAGGAGATGTCTCTACTTCTTCGGGATTGGTTTCCAAGATTAAGTATGTTAACTAGAAACGATAAGATTTTAATATTTAGCCTGGTTGCCATCGCTTCTTTATCTTTTTTACGGCTTTTTTTTATTTCTAACAGGGCGAGCGAAGCCTTAATTAAAGTTGATAACCTTCCCGTGCAAAGGGTCTCCTTAAAAACGGATAGGAGAATCGATCTTGAGGGCGAAAATGGAAGGGTGGTCATAGAGGTGAGAGAGGGAAGAGTGAGAGTGGTAGAATCAACCTGTTTTCAAAGAATATGCATAAATACGGGATGGATAAATAAACCAGGCCAAAACATAGTCTGTTTGCCAAATAAGGTATTGGTAACTATAGAAGGAAAGGAAGGTCCCAAAGTCGATGCAGTGAGTTATTAAAAGATAGTTTGTTCATCGCTTGAGGAATATATGCTCGGGATTTGGCTCGCTCGCTGACAATTTTTTGCTCTTTGAGCACCGCCAAAAATCTCAGGAGTTTTCCACGTCTGGCGGGGCTAAACTCTAATCTTCGATTTTTGGCTAAAAATTCTAATGCTCGCTACACCAAATACCCTCGCATTAGGGGCATATTTGTTTTTGGCTGAAATTCTAATAGCTCTTCACAAACTATCTTTTAGATGTTAGGTTAGGGGCTCTGTGCAAGAAAACGGTTATTGTTGAAGGTAATTTAAACGATGGATGGGAAGAAGAAAATAGCATACGTTTCTGTTTTGATTGCTTTTGCTTCCACGCTACAGATAGTGGAGAGTCTCTTTCCCCATCCCCTTCCCTGGCTTCGGCTGGGGCTGGCAAATATGATTACTTTGACCAGTCTCGTTATCTTCGGATATGCTGTGGCAATCCAGGTGGCTGCGTTAAGGACGATTTTGAGTTCTTTCCTTCTGGGAACATTCTTTACCCCCGGTTTCTTTTTGAGTTTTTCTGGTGCGCTGGTGAGTGCTTTGGTAATGGGTGGGATTTATAGTCTGGGAAGGATAAGAAAAAACAATCCTTCTCCACAGACTCTTTTTGGTTTTAGCATTATAGGAATCTCCATTCTGGGAGCAGTGAGTCATAATCTCACGCAACTTTTAGTTGCTTATGTTTTCCTGATAAGGCATAAAGGAATATTTTATATATTCCCATTTTTGATAGTGGCAGCGGTAGTTACTGGTTTCATAACCGGTTACGGGGCGAATTACCTGAGTAGAGAAATAAGGAAGATAACCCCAGAGGCTGGCAAACCCCGTTAGACTATTTACTTTCTCAGAATTAAGTATTGTGTCCCCGGAATTTGATGATGAAGAGATTGATTTTAGCTTCCAGTTCTTCTCGTAGGCAACAGATTCTCTCTCGGTTGGGCTTAAAATTTCAAGTAATGCCATCTTGTTTTTCCGAAGAACACCCAGTCTCTTCCACAGGCAAATCGGTGCCCTGGAAAATAGCCGAGAAATTGGCATTACGAAAAGCAAAAGAAGTTTCTAAGAGGGTTTCTGAGGGCCTGGTTATTGGCGCGGACACGATAGTTGCTCTACCCACTATTGAGAGAAGGAAATTTGAGATTATTGGTAAACCCCAAACGGTCGAGGAAGCAAAACAGATTTTGAGACGATTGGGTGGCACAACTCATGAAGTTTATACAGGGATTGCAATTGTTGATGCTGAGACCGGTAGAAAGGTTGTGGGGCACGAAGTTTCCACAGTGAGGATGAAAAAGCTCACCAGTAGAGAGCTGTCCAGGGTAAGCGGGATGCATCTGGATAAAGCAGGAGCTTATGGGGTTAAACAGAAGAATGATGTCTTTGTGAAGTTGCTGGAAGGATCTATGGATAATGTGGTGGGTATGCCCCGGAAATTATTTAAGGAATTGCTGAAAAAATTTGGTGTGAAGGTTTAGGAGCCTTTCTCAATCTTATCTAAGTTATTAATTATCTTTGCTTTTTGGTATAAACTAAACAGCCATTCTCTGTAAAAGAGGATTTTCTTTTCTTGAAGAAGGTCTTTCTTGAAATTTTCTTCTTTATCTTTTATTTTTCTTCGTGCATATTCGTCTTTTACTTCTTGGTCGGTAACTTTAACACTGGAAATAATAAAGTCTCTCATTTTCTGATTGGTAATTAATAATTTGACCTGGTTTTCATACACGGCGGGTTCCGTGCGAAAATAGTTTTGGAGAATGTAAAAATATAACTGAGGGTCAAATTTTCCTTCTCTCTGGAATTGGGGAAGCGAGCGTATCGTATTTATTACTTCGCTCTGGCTTACATAAATTCCGTACTTTTTTGCTTCCTGAAGAAGGAGCTGTTCCTGAATAAGTGAATTTAGGACCTCGGATTTGATTTCTTTCCTTTGGTCATCAGTAAGTTCTCCTTCGGGGTTTTGGTCGTACCAGTTGCGAATTCTCGCGTTGACTGAGTCCAAAAAGGAAGAGTAGGAAATTTTAGTCCCATTAACTGAGACAACGGAATCGATTAAGCGGCGTGTGGAGAAATTCCAGAGAAATACGCCGCCAATAAAGGCAATAGCGATACACCATAAAAAGGTCTTTACGTTTTTTCTAAGAAAGTTCATCATTTTTCATCACCTAAAAATTATTATATTAAAAATTTATTGTTTTGGTCAAGGAAATTGTCATGGGCACGCTGTTAGAAGTGGTTCTTAAATTAGTATCCAAAGTTTTTGTTTTCGCATTTATTGGTTATCTTATAGGAAAGATAAGGGCAAGGTTTGTCAAGCCATTGGTTGCCGTGGTAATAGATGGTTCCCTCTATTTGCTTATTCCTTTTTTCTTTTTCCTTTCCATGTGGGAAAGCTCGGCTGACCTGCTGGTGACAGAAAAAGTCGCCCTGATCGCAGCCGCAGTTGTTATTGCTTGCGGTATTATGGCTTATCTTTTTTCTATTCTTTATGGGGTCGAGTTTAGACAGATTTGCCTTCCCATAATGTTTATGAACGCCATATATCTACCGGTTCCCATAAATACCCTCTTCTTCGGCAGAGAAGGGATGACCTATAGCGTGATTTACAGCCTGATTGCGGGGATACTCCACTTTACGCTGGGCATATATCTGGTGAGCCGTAAGGAGCATTTTCTGGAAATAATTAAGATGCCGATGATTTATGCCGCCTTAGCGGGGATAGTGCTAAACCAGGCCAGGGTAGGTATTCCCCAGGTGTTTCTCCATGTTTCCCTGGGCCTCAAAGTAGTAGCTCTTCCGGCGATGGTAGCTGTTGTGGGGTATCAGCTGAACTTTATCGGGCGGCGACATTTTAAGTTGGTAAATGTTGGCGTTCTTCTTCGGGTGGGTGGGGGTTTTCTGGTAGCCTTAATCTTGGTTAGGCTTCTTGGTTTCTCAGGTCCGGGAGCCTCTGTAGCTTTAGTGTCTTCAGCAATGCCTTCGGCAGTGCTCACATATATTTTTGCAAAAAAGTATAAAGCAGATGCAGACTTTGCTGCGGGGATGATCCTGGTGGGCACTCTCCTGAGTATCGTGACCATTCCCTTAATAATTTCTTTCTTGAGATGAAAAAACTCTATATCTATTTTATTATCATAATTCTTTTCTTAAGTAGCTGTTACCCTGCGCCTAAGAAAAGAGTGCCTGTTCCTGTTCCTGAGTATTATGTTGATGAAAAAACAGAGAAGGCGATAAAGAAAGATCTTACTGAGGTGGAAAAAATTTGTCAGAATAGCGAAAGCCTGGATGTTGTGGGAAAGTCTACAATGACGCAATCGGCAAGGCTAATCGACTTAGGTAAGGTAGCCTCGCCGGTGTTAGTTAGCGTGGTTCAGGATAAGACTAAAAATTGGAAATTCAGGTATTGGGCTTGTGACTTATTGGGCTATATTAAAGATGAGAAAAACATCCTTCCCCTCATTGCAGTAATTGAAGACTCTGCTGAGGAGGAGAAGATAAGGTTTTGCGCTCTTGGGGCTATATCGGAAATGGCTAATCCGGAAGCCGTCGAGTATCTGGAAATAGCAGGAGAAATTGTGGAAAATGGTACTTTGAGGGAGGAAATAACGAACGTTATAATTAGGTTGGGAATAACAGAATAAATTTTGGAGATGGATAAATTATTTCGTATCCTTTGGTTTAAATGATTTAAATTCTGGTTCGATTACTTTTTCCTGCGTTTTGCTCATTAGACAGTTTCCTTCAAAGATGGCTCCTTCGGCTATATAGAGTTGTGGTGCACTGATATCTCCTTTGACCTGCGAGTGGGGAAGCATTTCAATGCTCGCCGAAGCAGTGATGTTTCCAGTAATCTCCCCTCCCACAACTACAGTTTGAGCGTTTATATCTCCCTTTACTTTCCCATCTTCCCCTACAATAACTGCCTCAGCATTTGCCACTCCACCATCGATATTACCATCAATTCTGAGGGTACCTTTGCTGGAGATTGTTCCTTTGATTTCTGCACCTTGGCCAACCAGAGTATCTACTTTCCCGACTTTTCCGACCTCTTCTTTCTTGCCAAACATACCTTTGCCTCCTGAAAAAAATTAATATTTTCCACACTTATCCTTTTCCAGACCACGATGGGGTTGGGAAAGAGTGGACTACTTGTACTAAGACTATTTGCTAAAGGTGAGAATCTGATACATTTGTTGGATTATTGTTTTGCAAAAACTGGCTTACTTTTTACATAGAGGAGGGGATTTACAGGCTTACCTTTGTACCAGACTTCGTAATGGACATGAGAAGCAGTAACTAACCCTGTATCACCTGATAAGGCTATAATCTGTCCTCGCTTAACTTTTTCTCCAGGCTTAACCAGTATGGTTGAGTTGTGGGCATAACGGGTGGAGAATCCGTGTCCATGGTCAATCATTACGCTGCGACCATAGGTTCCCTGCCAGCCAGCTACGACCACTCTCCCATCAGCAGTTGCTCGCACAGGGCTCCCTTTTAAATTGGCAATATCAAGTGCGTAATGAAACTCTCTTCTTGCAGTTAAAGGATGGCGTCGCCAGCTATAGCTAGAAGTGACTCGACCAAAAGTAGGCCATATAGATGGGGTGGCCAATAATAAGGATCTCTTATAGGTGAGGTAGTCGCCTATTTCGCGGAAGCTCTGTTTTCTTTCCCAGGCTTCCCTCTCCAGTTCGTTAACATTCATCTGGAATAATTCCTTGCTGAGGCCATTTCCACTATTCAATACCAACGTGAGGTTGTGCGCATCCTCAATGGAAGGTCCACCTATTCCGCCAAGTTCGACTATATCGTTAGGGTTTTTCATATGTAACAGTCCTCTGAGTCGCATGTCCATCTCTTTCAATTGACAGATGAGGTCCCTCTCTTGTGCCAGAGACTTGGCGAAATATTCTGCTTTCTGTCGAAGTTCCTTGTTAGCTCTGACAGTTTCCCTGTAGTTTATTTCTCG
>WVXT01000084.1 GCA_011773355.1 bacterium | reverse complement strand
AGGTACGGCATGTATAAGAACCGTCATAAAAATTGCAAAAGAGACAATTGTAATCCACAGGGGTCTATAAAGCTTTTTTCTCTCCTGCTTAAAAAATAATACCGAAGTAGCTATAAAGGCTGTAAGATAACCGCAACAGACCCAGTGTGGAGCTACGCGGTCAAACCAGCTATATACACCGAATATCAAGAGAATTACTACTGAAGTAAAAAATAGAAAAAGAAATTTATCATCCTTATATTTGAATCCTCTATATGCGCTATGGATTATGCCTGCCAGGCTGCCCATAAATAGAAATGGGGAGAGGATAAAAGATTGACCTCCTAAATATTCCAGAAAATATCTAAATTTGAGTGAAGCATCGCTAGAAATATATCTCATTCCTAAATTATACTTAAATGTTACCCAGCCCCTGGAAGCATTCCAGATGATAACAGGACTGAACACCAGGAGCGACAGCAAAAGTGCCAGATACGGCTCTTTACGCAGTAGCCATTTTCTCTTCTCTTTAGAAAATAATAGAAATAAGAATACTGAAATGGGAATAGAAATAGAGACAAATTTTGTAAGAAACGAAAAACCTAAAGCCAATCCAGAAAGCCACCACCAGTATTGCTTCTGGGAATTTGTCGCTTTATAAACAAAGTAAAGAGTGAGCATCCAGAAGATTCCCAGAGGAGCATCTGTAGTTGTAATAATAGCTCCTACAGCAAAGATGGGGGCAATATTTACCAGAAGACCCGACCAGAAGGCTACCCTTTCATCCTGAAACATTTCCCTGGCCAGAAGATAAACAAGAATCGTTGTCCCTAAAACCAAAACTATAGGAGCCAATCTTACTGTAAGTAATGTGCTTTTAAATAGAGTAAAAAGAGCTACAACAATCCCGGTCATGGGAGGATGTTCGTAATAAGATAAATCCAGATGACGAGACCATTGCCAGAAATAAGCTTCATCGGCAGAGAGAGGTAGGAGCCGAGCATAGATTATACGAAACATAGTAAGTGCTGCTAATATGGAGATAAACGTAATCCTGTAAACTTTGATATTCTGGTCTTCACCGCCCATCTTATATTCCCTTTACACCGGAATTCGCCTATCTTATTAGTGAGCCGGGCGTGAATCGAACACGCGACCAACGGCTTAAAAGGCCGCTGCTCTACCTAGCTGAGCTACCGGCTCGTCGTCCCGATTGGAAATCGGGGCTCCCCAGGAGTTAGAGGTTTACCATTTTTGCTTCGACAATTTCTGGTATCCCTTTTATCTCCTTTAAAACCTCTTTTGAAATATCACAATCTACATTGATGACGGTTAATGCTTTGCCACCTACTATTTTTCTCCCCACTTGCATTGCGGCTATATTAATCTTTCTATTTCCCAATATTGTTCCTATTTTGCCGATTACTCCTGGTTTATCCAGATTTGAACAGAGTAACATATACCCCTCAGGAACAACGTCCAAATCGAACTCCCCAATCCTTACCAGCCGGGGCTCCTTCTTCCCCAAAAGTGTCCCGGCAACTATGTTTTCTCCTTTTTCAGTCATTGTCTGAACTATTATTAAGTTGGCAAAATCTTCCACTTTGCTCACTTTGGACTCGGTAACTCTAATCCCTCTCTCTTCGGCAATTAAAGGAGCGTTAATAAAATTGACTTCCCGTTCCAAAATTGGCTCAAGAAGTCCCTTAAGCAGTGCAATGGTTAAGGGCTTAATCTCGTGACGGAGAATCTCGCCTGAATATTGGATGCCAATCTGAGTAAGTCCTCCCTCGCTTATCTGTCCTTGTAACCTTCCTAATTTCTCGCAAAGATTAATATAGGGACCCAGAGTTTTCATTTTCTCGGGGTCTAATTCTGGCATATTGACTGCATTACGAACAATACCACTCTTGAGAAAATCCAAAACTTGCAGAGCAATGTCCCTTGCCACGTTAACCTGAGCCTCTTCAGTGGAAGCTCCTAGGTGTGGGGTAACAATTATATTCTCCAAACCCAAAACAGGACTATCAAAAGGTGGCTCCTTCTCAAAAACATCGAGAGCTGCCCCACCAACCTTACCTGATTTCACTGCTTCTGCTAAGGCAGCCTCATCTATAATTCCCCCGCGAGCACAGTTTATGATCCTCACCCCTTCCTTCATTTCACTGATAGTTTCTTTATTAATTAAGTGCTTGGTTTCAGAAGTCGATGGAACATGGATTGTTATATAGTCTGCCTGTTTAGTAAGTTCCGGAAAAGTAACCAATTTGACGCCAATCTCTCGCGCATGGGCCTTAGAAATATAAGGATCGTAAGCTATTATCTCCATCCCGAACGACTGCGCCCTTCTGGCAACTTCCGCTCCGATTCTACCCAGACCGATTATGCCCAGAATCTTCTTGAAAATTTCAGTTCCCAGGAATTTTTTCTTTTCCCACTGCTTACTTTTCAGGGATATGTTAGCCTGAGGAATACAGCGGGATAATGCTAATATCATGCTCATCGTGTGTTCTGCTGCAGAAATGGTATTTCCACCAGGCGTATTCATTACCAGGATACCTTTTTTGCTTGCTGCCTCAACATCAATATTGTCCACTCCCACTCCAGCTCTTCCAATGACTTTTAGATTCTTCGCTGCGTCAATTACCTCTTTTGTCACTTTAGTTGCACTGCGTACAAGAAGAGCGTCATAATCGCTGATGTGCTTTATCAATTCCTGCAATTCCAGCCTGAGCTTCACATCAACTGTTATATCGGGGCTTTCCCTCAATAACTCTATACCTTCTTTCGCTAAATTATCACTAACCAATACCTTCACGGAAACCTCCTTTTGTAAATCAATACATTTATGAAGCCGGGCTTCGTCCCGATTTATCGGGACAGCTCCTAACTATGTTTCAGGAATTCTTTCTCTGCCGCAGCTACGGCTTTTCCTACATCGATTTCATATCCTAATTTACTTAATGCTATTTCCAGAGCAGAAAGCCCGATGATTACATCAAATTTATCCATATAGCCCAGATGTGCGATGCGGAAAATTTTTCCTTTATATTCTCTTTGACCACCAGCAATTCCCACTCCGTACTCCTCACGCATCATTTTGACCAGCCGTACCCCATCAACTCCTTCGGGAACTTTTACTGCTGTAACCACGTTACAGGGAGCTTCTGCGAAAAGCTCCAGGCCCAATGCCTGCACTCCTTTTCTCGTAGCAGAAGCGAGGATTGCATGACGCCGTAAGATTTGCTCCAGCCCTTCCTCTTTTATCATTTTCAAAGCTTCCTGCAATCCCAACAACAATCCCACTGCTGAAGTATAAGGCGTCTGTTTTTTCTCCTCGAGAAACTTCTTGTATGCCTTAAGGTCCCAGTAAAACCTTGGTAATTTAGAATTCTCTACAAGTTTCCAGGCCTTCTGGCTTATACTGACAAAAGCCAATCCCGGAGGGAGCATCAGCCCTTTCTGTGAACCGCTGGCTACCACATCTACATTCCACTCATCAGTCTTCAACTCCTGTCCTCCTAGCCCGCTTATTGCGTCGACTACCAGAACAGCCTCAGTTCTTGCCACTATCTTACCAATTGTCTCGATATCATTAACCACACCGGTTGATGTTTCTGTATTTTGTGTAAATACAGCTTTAATTCCCGGTATCTCCTTTAGCTTCTTCTCCACATCCTTGGGCTTAGCTACTCTACCCCAGGGATACTCAATAACTTCTGCTTCAATTCCGAATGACTTAGTAATATTTACCCATCTTCTCCCAAATGCACCCGTGTTAACAATTAGAACTTTGTCTTGAGGAGAAAGGAGGTTGACCACGCAGGCCTCCATCGCCCCGGTTCCCGAAGCTGCGAAAACGAAAAGGTCGTTTTTCGTCTGAAATACGTATTTCAGACCTTCTATGTCTTCACAAAGAACCTGACCGCATTCCGGAGTGCGGTGATGGATAACCGGCTGTGCCGAGGCTAAAAGTACTCTTTCCGGAACAGGTGTAGGACCCGGCGTTAAAAGATACTTCTTCATTTTTGTGCTCCCTAGATAAAAATTAAGAACTAAGAAGTCAAACTAAGATTACCGAAAAGTAGATAGCTTTTCCTTTGCCCGTTAGAAAAATCTCCGGGAGTAGCACACAATTTCTAAATAAGTAAATCTTAGTTCTCGATTCCTAGTTCTTTTTTTTGTTTTCCCGTTCTATTTTTTCTTTTGCTTGTAGTCCTGGCAACCTTTGGCCTATTGATACTCGATTCAATTTTTTTCTTCTGGTTATCTTTGCTTTTCTCTTTTCTTTAGCCACTAGGGCTATTCTCAATACTTCATCTATGTTCTTAACCGGGACAAACTTCAACTTATTCTTGATTTCTTTGGGAATCTCTTTCAGGTTCCTCTCATTTTCCTGGGGAAAAATAACTGTCTTTATTCCCGACCTATGGGCCGCCAGCGTCTTCTCTTTAAATCCGCCTACGGACAAAATCCGGCCTCTCAAAGTTATCTCTCCGGTCATAGCTACGTCTTTCTTAACCGCTCTATTGGTTAACGCTGAAGTTAAAGCAACTGCCATAGTAATCCCTGCCGATGGGCCATCCTTAGGTATCGCCCCCTCTGGAACGTGAATGTGAATTTCTCTATCCTTGTAAAAATCCTCGGGTAAACCCAACTTATTGGCATTAGACCTAACATAAGAGAGTGCTGCCTGTGCGGATTCTTTCATTACTTCTCCCAGTTTCCCGGTAAGTGTGAGGCTGCCTTTACCCTTCATAATTGAGACCTCAATAGAAAGAATATCTCCACCTAATTCCGTCCAGGCAAGCCCCGTGGCTACACCTACTTCGTTCTGTCCCGGCTTCTCCCGGTGGTACCTGGGAATGCCTAAATAATGATGAAGGTTTTTAGTAGTAATCTTTACCACTTTTCTGCCTTTTACTGAGGCCAACTCCTTTGCTACCTTCCGACAGATATTTGCTATTTCCCTTTCCAGATTTCTCACTCCCGCTTCCAGGGTATAATCGCGGATTATTAAATTTAGGGCTCGCTCAGATATAACTAATTTCTCCTTACTTAAGCCGTTCTCCCTGATCTGTTTGGGCACGAGAAATTGTTGAGCAATCTTAATCTTCTCGTCTTTGGTATACCCGGGGAACTTAATAACCTCCATGCGATCAGCTAAAGAAGGCGGAACCGTATGTAGAGTATTAGCAGTAGTAATAAACATCACATCGGACAAATCAAATTCGACCTCCAAATAGTGATCGGAAAAAGTATTGTTCTGTTCGGGGTCCAGGACTTCTAAAAGAGCCGCTGCCGGATCGCCTCTAAAATCCTGACCCATCTTGTCTACCTCATCGAGTAGAAACACGGGGTTTCTAGATTTTATTTTACCTAGTGACTGAATTATCCTTCCGGGCAGAGCACCAATGTATGTCCTGCGGTGTCCACGAATCTCAGCCTCATCGCGTATTCCTCCTAACGACATACGAATGAACTTGCGACCCAAAGCGCGAGCGATAGAACGTCCCAGAGACGTCTTGCCTGTACCTGGCGGACCAACAAAACAGATAATTGGTCCCTTCAACTTTTTTGTTAACTTACAAACAGCCAAATACTCCACTATCCTCTGTTTGGCTCGGTCCAACCCATAGTGGTCTTCGTTCAAAATCCTCTCAGCCCTTTTAAGATCCAGATTATCTTTGGTCCTGACGGCCCAGGGAACCCTGACTATCCAATCCAGATAGGTCCTGATTACCGTGGCCTCGGGAGAGAAAGGCATCATTTTCTCCAGACGAGAAATCTCTTTCTCTGCTTGCTTTACCACCTCTGCAGGTGCCTTGGATTTTCTGACCTTTTCTCTCAGTTCACTTACTTCTTTCTGGTATTCATCTGTTTCTTTCAGTTCTTTCTTAATTGCCTTGATCTGCTCATGCAGATAATATTCCTTCTGCGTCTTTTCAATCTGGTCACGCACTCGCACCTGAATCTTCTTCTCGATAGAGAGAATATCATTCTCAGCGGTCAAAATTTTGGATAACTCTACAAGCCGCTTTTTAGGGTCCCAAGTTTCCAGAATAAGCTGCTCTTGGAGTATTTTGATCGAGATATGAGATGCAATAACATCAGCCAGTCGGCTAGGATCATCGATATTGGAAACGGACATTATAGTTTCTATGGGAATACGACGATTCAATTTCACATATTTCTCAAATAAGGTTATCACATTACGCATCAATGCCTCAAGCTCTTGATTGGGAACATATGTTTCTAAATGCCTCTGGATCTTCACCTCAACGAATCCCTGTTGAGGAATGAATTCTACCATCCTTCCTCTTTCTAAACCCTCGACGAGAATCTTAATCGTACCGTCAGGCATCTTCAAAAGCTGGAGAATTTCTGCCACTACCCCTACTGCATAAATGTCTTCCTTTCCCGGGTTTTCGGTTTGAATCTTTTTCTGAGTCACCAGGAAAATTAAGCGGTCTCGGGACATTGCTTCTTCCAAAGCCCTGATCGATTTGGACCGTCCTACTGCTAACGGAAGAACCATGTAGGGAAAGATCACCACGTCTCTCACTGGCAAAAGGGGCAATACTTCGGGTATGACAACCGATTTCTTAGGCCTTTCCGGTGTAATCAATTCAGCCTCCCTTTTTGAGCTATTTTCTTCTGTACTAACACTGGCTCCTTCTCCTTATTTATAACTTGAGCATCAATTATACATTCTTCTACGTCGTTTGTGTTAGGCAAATCGTACATTATATCTAACATAACATCTTCCATAACGGTGCGTAGCCCTCGCGCTCCGCTAGACCTGTTAATTGCTTTTCTGGCAATCTCCTCCAAGGCATCATCCGTTACAGTAAGTTTTACATTCTGCAGAGAAAATATTTTCCTAAATTGCCTGATTAGAGCATTCTTGGGCTCAATCAGAATCCTGACCAGAGCAGCTTCATCTAATTCCTCCATCGTAGCAATCACCGGGAGTCTACCAATGAATTCAGGAATCAATCCATACTTAAGGAGGTCTTCTGGCTCTACATATGAGAGAATCTGACTAAGATTCCTTTCTTTTTTCCCCTTTATTGGAGCGCCAAATCCCAAAGCTTTTTCCCTGATTCTACTTTCAATTATCTTTTCCAGACCATTAAACGCACCCCCACAGATAAAGAGAATATTAGTCGTATCAACACGAATAAAATCCTGCTGAGGATGTTTCCTTCCCCCCGTGGGAGGAACATTAGCTATTGTCCCCTCCAATATCTTTAGAAGCGCCTGCTGCACTCCTTCGCCGGAAACGTCACGCGTTACCGAAGGAGTATCTCCTTTGCGCGCAATCTTATCTACTTCATCTATATATACAATGCCTCTTTCAGCTCGCTGCCGATTGAAATTTGCGCTTTGCAGAAGCCTGAGAACAATATTCTCAACATCCTCGCCAACATAACCGGCTTCCGTCAATGCAGTGGCGTCAGCAATGGCGAAAGGAACATCTAACAAACGAGCCAAAGTCTGGGCCAGAAGCGTCTTTCCCGTCCCCGTGGGACCAATTAATAGAATATTCGACTTTTGCAATTCCACTTCATCGGGAACTCTTGGCCGAGAATTGAGAAAAAGAGAATCCAGACCCACCCTTTGATAATGGTTATATACAGCAACCGCCAGTAGCTTCTTAGCCTTCTCCTGCCCGATAACATATTCATCCAGTATGGCCTTAATTTCATAGGGCTTGGGCAGAACTTTCCTGGTTTTCTTTTCTTCCTCTATAGTAATCTTGTTCAATAAATTGTAAGACAGCCGAATACATTCATCACAAATATAGACTCCATGACCACCAATAAGTTTTTTCACTTCGTTCTTATTTTTGCCGCAGAAAACACAACTTAGAGATTCTTTTCGACGAGTAAGCTCAACCATAATATCTTTTCGCTTTCCTAATTCTTATTTTCTTTGCACAATTACTTCGTCAACCAGGCCATAGGCTTTTGCCTCTTCGGCCTGCATAAAGAAATCGCGATCTGTGTCCTTCTCTATTTTCGCCAGAGGTTGACCAGTATGTTTTGCCATAAGCTCATTCATCTTGGCTTTCATACGCATAATTTCTTTAGCCTGGATGCCAATATCGGTTGCTTGACCTTGCACTCCGCCCAGAGGTTGGTGTATCATTATGCGGGAATTGGGCAGGGCATATCGCTTTTTCTTTGTCCCGGAAGCAAGAAGAAGCGCTCCCATACTGGCTGCCTGTCCCATACAAATAGAAGAGACATCTGGCTTAACATATTGTATCGTATCATAGACCGCAAGACCAGCAGTTACAACTCCTCCTGGACAGTTAATGTATAAGGAAATGTCCTTATCCGGGTCATCTGCTTCCAGAAAAAGCAATTCGGCAATAATCACATTGGCAACCTCGTCGGTTAAAGGAGTACCCAGAAAGACAATCCTATCCCTCAATAGACGGGAATAAATATCAAAGGCTCTCTCTCCTCTTTGTGACTGTTCGATGACCATGGGAATTAATTGCCCAAAAGTTTTCAATTTCATACATTACCCCCTAACCCTCTCCCCAAGGGGAGAAGGGTAATTTTTTTGTCTATTTCCTCTTCTCTTTTATAATTTTAGCATTTTCTATCAAAAAGTCAAATACTTTATTTTCTCTCATTCTGCTGGTAATTTGGTCTATATTTTCATAAAAATACCTCTTTATTTCTTCTTCTTTTTCCTTGGTAGATTTTACGGTTTCTTCTATTTCTTTCTCTATTTCTTTGGAATCGACCTTAATATTCTCCTTCTCCGCTATCTTGGTAAAGATTAGAGCGCTACGCACCTGCTTTTCCGCGAGGTTACGATATTTCTTTCGCAGGACTTCCTCATCCGCCCCGATATCTTCAGAAGAAAGCCCACGACTCTGCAAGTAACCCTTCATCTTGGACATCAAATAATCCAGTTGTCTCTCCACTAGAGAATTGGGAACCGCCACTGGGTTATTCTCAATCAACCTGTCAACAACCTGTTCTCTCATCGCCTCGTCTGCTCTATGCTCTTCCAGCTTAATCAAATTTTCCCTCAATTTATCTTTCAGTTCTTTCAAAGATTTAGCTCCTAGCTCCTGAGCAAAAGTATCGTCAATTTCCGGTAACCGTCTTTCTTTAATCTCTTTCACCTTTGCCTTAAACAGAATTTTCTTCCCCGCTAACTCTTTGTTAAAATAATTATCGGGAAAATTCACTTCAATATCTTTTTCTCTGTCTCTTTCCATGCCAATCAATCCTTCAGAGAACTCTGGCAGAAAAATAGGATTTTCCACGCTTATTAACTGGTTTTCACCTCGGAGGTCTTTCACAGGTTTGCCGTTACCGAATCCTTGATAATCTATTACTACATAACTTTTCTTATCCACCACCTCATTCCTGGAGACCACAAGTTGGGCATTCCTTTTCTGCAGTTCTTTCAGACTTTCCCCTACTTCGGAATCGCCCACGACTTTTGTCTCTTTTCTTATCTTGAGTTTCTTATAATCCCGTGGTTCAAAATGAGGTATTACCTCCACCATCGCCTGAAAAGATATTGGCCCTGGTTTATCAAAATCGAATTTAAGGTCAGAAATCTTTGCCGGGGCAATAGGGTCAATCCCCTTCTCTCTTAACACCTGGGATAATGCGCCTGGTAAGAGCGATTCTAAAACAGCTTCCTGGCAACGAGACTTAAATTTCTCTCTCAGAAAAGTAGGTGGCGCCTTTCCTTTACGGAAACCGGGTAGAACGGCCTCCTTTTGAATTTTATTATACGCCAGCTCTATTTCCTTTTCTACTTCTGCTTGAGGAATTTCAATTTTGAAAACAAGCTCGCATTCATTTTTTTTGGACATTTCTGCCTTTAAATTTTCCATAGCCATCCTAACCCTTGCCTGGTGCCGCGGGAGAGATTCGAACTCTCAACTCCATATAATTGGAGACTAGGTCCTAAGCCTAGCGTGTTTGCCAATTTCACCACCGCGGCAAGTGGGCCATGGAGGAATCGAACCTCCAACCTCCTGCTTAAGAGGCAGTTGCTCTACCTGTTGAGCTAATGGCCCGGAGAATATATATTCAAAACTGCCTTATCTTATCTGGCACGCCCGGTGCGATTCGAACGCACGACCTGCGGATTCGAAGTCCGACGCTCTATCCAGCTGAGCTACGGGCGCA